>NZ_CCDG010000054.1 GCF_000723885.1 Paenibacillus camerounensis | reverse complement strand
GCGCGCTGGCAGAGGAGCTGGAACGTGCTGAAGCGGAGTTTGCAGCACTGGACGAAAGGTATACAGAATGGCTGCGGCAGCACCGCTTGCCGGAAGGGCTCTCCCCGGAGGGCCTGCCGGATATCTTTGCGCTGGCGGAGCAGGGAAATGAACTGCTCCGCCAGCGCGGCAAGCTGGTTCAGCGGCTTGGGGAGCTGGAAGCAGAGTGCCGGGCCTTTGAGGACGAGGTTCTCTCGCTGCGGCTTCAGACCCTGGGTACAGCCGAGAGCGCTCCGGCGTCTGACGCCGCAGCTGATTCCGCAGGTGCATCTGGTGTAAGCGACAGCTTGAACGCTTCGACTCATCCGCAAGACGCCGCAGGCAATTCTTTGCCTTCAGCAGATACTGTGTCTCCAGCCGATTCCGCTGCTGTTACTCATGGTGGCCCGGTGACTCTCTCTCCTGGCTATACACCAGACGGAGCAGGCAGCTATTCAGGGTCAGCGATCCCGTCAATCCCTGTGTTCAGCCTGCTGAGCTGGCTGGAGAACCGGAAACGGGAGTGGGAGCTGCTGCGCATTGAATTGCTGCGCAGAGAGGGCTTGTCTGCCCGTAAGGCCGAGATCCAGGAGGAGCTAACAGAGCAGCTTGAGCAGCTGGAAGGACTGCAGCAGCTTAGCACTACTTTGCTGAGTGAAGGCGGGGCTGCTGACGGTGAAGACTTTCTGCGGCGCGCAGCGGCAGTGCAGCAGCGGTCCGGGCTTACTAGAGCTGTCCGCCAATGGGAGCTGGCAATGTTCAGCGGCTGGGAAGGCGGCCGGACGGAGCCATTACAGCAGCTGCTGGAGCAGCATGATGCTGCTGCACTCGCAGAAGAACGCTCTGCCGCAGAAGCAGCTGCAGCAGAGCTGGAGGAAGAGCGGAATACACTTCTGGAACAAAGAGGCAAGCTGCTGCAGGAGCAGGAGTATCTGAAGGAACGCTGCATGGAGGATAACGTAAGCCAGCAGCTGGAAGAGCAGCGGTCGTCACTGCGGAATCTGGCCGGCCAGTATGCCGTTAACGTAATTGCCGCCGAATTAATCGGACGGACCAGACGCATTTATGAGCAGGAAAAACAGCCGCAGGTGCTGCAGCTGGCCTCTGTCTATTTTGCCAAGCTTAGCGGCGGGGAATACCGGAGAATTGTCATGACACTGGGGCATAAGGAGCTGAAGGCTGAGCATGCGAGCTTGGGGCTTCTGGACAGCTCCCTGCTCAGCAGGGGGACACAGGAGCAATTGTACCTGGCGATACGGCTGGCTTTGGCCGAAACAATGTCCGGGAAGTCGGCTCTCCCGCTGATGCTGGACGATTTGTTCGTTAATTTCGATGAACACCGTCTGCATGCCGCGTTATCTCTGGCAGGGGAGCTGTCCTTAACCCGTCAGATTGTCATGATGACCTGCCACCGTCATGTTGCGGAGGCAGCTGCACGGATTATTCCTGCAGCAGCGGTTATCCCTGTATAAACGGAAAGGCAGCGTAACGTTCCTCACAAGGACGTTCCCCTCAAGGCTTGAAGAGACTGATTCCCGCACACTGGGAGCTGTTCATCTCTTTGATTCCGGGACGGTAGCGCTGCCTTTTTGCTTTATATTGTTTTTACCAGTTTTGGCCGAGAACAAAGGGGGAAGTCCCTCCGACAAGCCTAAAAGTAGCAGCTCAGCCGCGAACAAAGGGAAAAATCCCTTTATTGATACCGATACGAGCCGCCAGCTTTGTATGTCCCAACTCTTATCTCCTGAATCCCCTAGCAGCCGTCTAAGCCATAGCACGCATGCCCTTAGCCGCCCACTGCGCTCCCGGATCACCGCTTAGCCATCCACTATGCTCCCGGCCAACCAGCATCACCGCCGCCTTCCGCTCCCGGCCAACCAGCATCACCGCCCACTTTGCTCCCGGCTAACCGGCTTCACCGCGGATTCCACTCCCGGCTAACCAGCATCACCGCTCACTTCCGCCCCCGGATAACCGGTTTAACCGCTACAATTGTAATGCCCTTTTTCTTATCCCTTTCTTTCGCATCCGTTCCCATCCCGTCAGAACCGGAAGATCCCGGCGGGCGCGGCGGCGGTGACAGCGGTGCGCGCAGCAGCATGCTGACCCAGACCAGAGCCAGAGCGCCGAAGATCGGGTAGAATAATCCAAGGAGCGAGCTGAAGCCGAACTGGCTGAAGAGATAGCAGAACAGCATCAGCAAAGGGGTGACAAGCGCTGGAGCAACCGGAAGGCGCTGCTGGAGCTGGACGCTCACGCCATAAATATTGGCGACGAAGGTGCTGAATATTTCCAGAAAGATCAGCAGCAGATAGATCAGCTGCACGATGGAGCCGAGCCGGAAGGCGATGCTTCCCATAGGCACTTCGTATTGCAGAATGCCCGGCATCTGTGAGCTCATGGCAAAATGAGCGGCAAGCAGCATGAAGCCGATGCCGATACCGCCTAGTATTCCGCCGCGTACCAGCGCTTGTTCATCCTCCGTATGGCGGGCGAGGGGAACCAGCACGGCCTGGGCCATTCCGAGATTAAAGGCGGTGTACAGCAGCGGTGACATCCAGGCGCTGAAGGTGCTGTGGTCTGTGTGGAGGAAGAGGAACCGTTCCGCTCCCGGCAGCCCGAATGTATTAAAAATAATGATAAGCGACAGAGTAAGCATCAGCGGCACAACGAGGCTGTTAAGCTGCATAATGCCTGAAATCCCGCGCTTCAGCAGAATGAATGAGCCAAACAGTGTAATCAGCAGCCCCGCCTGATAGGGAAAGCCAAGATGCTCCTGAAAAATAGCCCCGGCGCCGGCAAGCATAATGCTGTTGACTCCGATCAGAATGACCATGGTGAACAGGCTGATACGGCTGCCCGTTTTTTCTCCAAACAGATGACGGTTAAAGTCCTCATAGGAATCCGCACCGGTCCGGCGGGCGATCACCATCATCTTGGTTCCCAGCCAAATGAACAGTACCGTCGACAGCATGATGGTCAGCAGCGCCCAATGGCCGTACCGGGTAAAAAAACGGAGAATCTCCTGGCCTGTAGCGAACCCGGCGCCGACAATCGTCCCGATATAGGTGAAAGCAATCTGCAGCGTACGGACATGCGATTTCATAGCTTCACTCCTTATGTGCTGTGATTATAAAAATGGGCTGTGCCCGCCGGATTGCCTTGTGCAGTCCATATAGTACAGGTTATGATGATAGCCAGAGGGACATGACTTCCGTGCTGGTGAAATGAACGGCTGTGCATGTGGAATATCTGGAATTATTAAGGTAATGGAGGTACTAAGTCATGGAAGTATTGAAACAGCGGATTTTAGAGGAAGGGGTCGTCCTGTCAGATCAGGTGCTGAAGCTGGATGCCCTGCTCAACCACCAGGTTGATCCGATCCTGACGATGGAAATGGGACGGGAGTTTGCCGGGAGGTTTGCGGATGCAGGCATTACGCGGGTGGTCACCGTAGAATCCTCGGGTATTGCCGTGGCGTTTGCCACCGCGCTGGAGATGAAGGTGCCGCTTGTATTTGCCCGCCGCAAAAAAACGCTTTTGGCTGATCCTGATGCCTTGTGTGAGCGGGTTCCGTCATTTACAAAAGGAATTGTCACTGACATTATGCTGTCACGGCAATATATTTCATCAGCAGACAAGGTTCTTTTTATTGATGATATTATCGCTAACGGTGATGCTGCACGCGGACTGATCAAAATCATCCAGCGCTCCGGGGCTGAGCTTGCCGGAATGGGCGTGGTTGTCGAGAAATGCTTCCAGGCAGGGGCACGTACAATCAGAGATCAGGGGATTCTGCTGGAATCGCTCGTCCGTATAACCTCACTGGAGGACGGCAAGGTTCATTTCGCCGATTAAACCGGTGACAATTATAGGAACATAGCCTATTTTTAAAACATCTTCTTTTCACCCTATAAGTTTTCCTTTATAATAAGCTTTAGACATAGGAGAGGAGGCGTCACAATGGGGAAAGAACCGGTGACAGAGCAATTTTTTATTGATAAACTAACCGAGGCCAAGGATCATTTCGAGCGTGCGCTGGATTGTAAACACACAGAGTTCGACGATCTGTATCCCTATATGATTGAACATCCTCAATTTTTCTGGTACAAACGTTATGTTGCATGGTCGGAACTTTTGACGATCACTAGCCTGTGCGAAGAGCTGGAATTCAACTGGAAACAGAATTTCACAGAGAATCAGGTTGAGTATCTGGAGCAACGTGTGATGTCCGCTAAAGTTCTTGACTTCTGGTTTGAGAAGAATGAAGCGCTGATATAGGATCTTTGTTAAGGATGAAAGACCCAAATGGATTCTCATTTGGGTCTTTTTTTGAATAGGACAAGCTAGTGGAAAGGAGGGATGACCATGATCAGCGATGAACAGCTGGATGCCTACCGCATATCCGGTGAGAAGGTGCGCGTTATCCGTGATGCTATTGAGAGTAATGATGTTAGAGGCATCATTCTGGCCTGGGATGATACACAGGTGATGGTTCGCCGGCCTAATAAGCATGTTGTTAAGCTAGACCGTAATTATGTATTTCAGCCATACTCGGAGCCGCGTAAAGGTCTGGATGATCTGTAGGTAAAATAGTAAAAAGAGCAGAGCCCCCGTCCTAATCAGGACGGGGGCTCTGCTGCAGTTAATCTGACGGAATTCAGATGGACATAGCCATCTGCTCGACGCTTTCGGTCTTCGGCAGTACAGCAAGCTCGGGGTTAAGCCCCAGATATGCACGCATGCGCTGCATCATCTCATTGCGGAAGCCCGGCCACTGGATATTGATGTTACCGGTATAACCCCGGCATGCGTAAGAAGCTTCGACACCACGCTGATCCTGGCGGATGGTGGTAATCTTAAGATTGTGGGAGGACAGCTCGCGGGTTACCTCCTGGAGCATCAGTGAAGTCTTCTTCGTTGCGCTTGTTACCAGCTCCATATAGAGCTGAGGGGTCTTGAATAATCCGCTCCTGCCGATTACACGGCAATCGCGTTCAAATACTTTATGAATAAACGTCAGCAGCAGATAGCTTCTCACAAGGGACAGTTCGTCTTTGGTTATATCTTCAGGAATAATGGGTGTGTTCAGAGTAGTTCTGGTAGTGGTCGCCATATAAATCACCTCATTTATAGTATGCGAACTTCTGTTCTTATTATACCTTGAATTTATAATGAAAAGCAATAATTATCCAAAAAATAATGAAAAGCAATGAAATAATAAAAATATTGACTCTGATATCTATACATGATATGATCTATCTTGTGGTCGCGAAAGTGCCCCTCATAATATGCGGTCATGGCGGAATTGGCAGACGCGCTGGCTTCAGGTGCCAGTGGTAGCAATATCGTGGAGGTTCGAGTCCTCTTGACCGCATCCTATTGTAGAAGACCCGTAATCGCTTAGGCGATACGGGTCTTCTTTTTGCTATGGACAGATGATCACTGTGTGTCGGTTTTATGTGGAATCCTGTAATGAACACTTGACATAAGCCTTTAAAGCCACTATATTTGCACTTATTAAAAGAGTTATAATAACTTGCCGTTATGAAAGGAGCCTGTTATGACCGTATCCCATAATACACATCAGGTCAAAAGGATAAATGTAGAGCTGGTGAAAAATACATTGAAGGCCGCGGGGACCGGAACGAAGGCATCGATTGCCGGTATGACACAGCTGAGTGTAGCTACTTGCGGCAGTATTTTGAATGAGCTGGTCCGCAGCGGGGAGGTGCTGGAGCTTGAACTGGAGGAGTCGAGCGGCGGTCGTCCTGCCAGACAATACATGTTCAATGCTGATTATGCCTGCGTGCTCTGCCTTATGGTGAGAACTGAAGGCGGACGGCATTCCGTATCGTACATAGTGGTTAATCTGACAGGGGACAGGCTGGATGAAGGGACCCGTGACTTTACCAGGATTAATGCGGATACAGTGGATCTGCTAATCGGAGAGCTGACCCAAAAATACAGCAATATAAAGGCAGCCGGCATCGGCATACCGGGAGTTGCACACCGCGGGGTAATCGGCATCTGTGATGTGGCTGAGCTGGCTGGAGTCCCTTTGGGTGAGCAGCTCAGCGAGAAGTACGATATGGATATCATCGTTGAGAACGACATGAATGCTACCGTATACGGGTTTTATCAGCTGCATAATCCGGAGGAGGACCAGCCGTTTGCCGTAGTCACCTTTCCCAAGCACCATTTTCCGGGAGCAGGCTTTATCGTAAACGGGCGGATGGTGTCGGGGATCACCCATTTTGCCGGAGAAATCTCGTACCTTCCTTCTGCATACACACGGGAGGAGCAGCTTCAGCGGCTGCATAAGCAGGAGACCTTTATCCCCATGGCGGCCCAAATGCTGGCTTCGGTCATCACGATACTCAATCCGGTCTCGGTAGCCGTTACCGGCGAGCTGACAGACCCCTCTATGACGCAGGAGCTGCTTAATGAATGCCTGGAGCATATTCCGCAGGAGCATATGCCTGCGCTGCTGATCAAAAATAACACACAGGAAGAATACATGACCGGCATTACTGCCCTTACGCTGGAGAGTCTGACGTACAGGCTGCAGCTGGTTGAACGCAAATAATAACGGGCATCAAGTCCGGTCTGAGTCTTTAATTTGTCCATAATCAACATTCACATCTTTCGGGAGGCTTTTACGTTGAAACAGCGCACAACATCATTTAATAAAACCTATGCTATGCAGCTGGTTACGATCTTCTTGGGTTTTATCATCTTTGGGATATCAGAGAATATTAAAGGACCGGCCATTCCGCGGATCCAGTTAGACTTTCACTTGAACGAGGAGCAATTAGGAAGCCTGCTGTCCCTCAACGCACTGGGTTATCTCATTGCCTGTTCGTTCACCGCTATACTGGTCCGTAAATTCGGAATTAAAGCGACAAGCATCATTTCATTTGCCTCCATGCTGCTGTCCGGTATTTTTATCTTTGTCTCGCATGCTTATCCGGCTTTTGCCGCCTCTTACTTCCTGATGTATATCGGCAACGGAATGCTGGAAATTGCCCTGGCTATACTGGGGGCGCGGATTTTTGTCAAAAATGTCGGTACGATGATGAATCTGTCCCATTTTTTCTATGGATTAAGCTCGACTGTTGCCCCGCTGATTGCCACGGGGATGATGTCGGTGCAAATATTCGGGCAGGAACTGGATTGGCGGGGAATGTATCTGGTGATGCTCTCACTGTCTCTGCTGCCGATTCTGACTGCGCTGCGCAGCACCTTTCCGGGGGATGATCTGCCGGCTGAACAACGCACGCCCTTCAAAGAATTAAGGCGGGACCCGGCCTTATGGTGGATGGTACTGATCCTCTCCTTCGGCGTTGTGTCTGAGCTGGCTGTCGGCGGCTGGCTGGTTAATTTCCTGGAGAAGGCTTACCGCTGGGATACCGTTAAGGCCTCCGGCCTGCTGTCCGCATTCTTCCTGCTGTTCTCAGTCGGCAGGCTGGTACTGGGACCGTTGACTGACAAAATCGGCTTTACGCTGTCGCTGATTATCTTCTCGGGCTTCTCAGCTGTCTGTACCTTTGCAGCACTGGCAGGAGGTGAGTCCTGGGCATTCCTGTTTGCTGCCGCCGGCCTTGGGATTGCGATGATCTATCCGACCGTTATGGCCTTCATAGCCAAGCGTTATCCGGGCGGAAGCGATACAGCCATTACTTTTACAGTTACTATGATGGGGCTGGGCAGTGTAATCGGGAACTATATAATCGGCTTTGTTATCGAAGCGGTAAAGAAGGTGTATGGTGAGAATAACCCGGATGCACTGCTGCGCGGGCTACAGGCTGGATATGGTTTTATTGGACTGTGTGCGCTGCTGTGTGCGGTATGCGGCTTCGTTCTGTACCGCTTCCTGAAGAAGCGCGGCGAGCTGATCTAACGCACAATAGCCAGTTTGTCAGACAAGATCCATGCTCTAGCCGGGGAATCGGGTTGCTGGGGAGTTGGCTTAATATAGGTACGAACTGAGGACGCAGTGACTACGCTCGAATATGAAAAAGGGTGCTTTCCTGTTATAGGAGAGCACCTTTTCTGCGTTAATTCAGGCTGATTTTAAGCCGTCTGTAATACAGCCAGGTTCTGCTGACAAAGGAGCCGAAGATGATGACTGAGACAAGCATCAGCAGAATATTGGTAAGCCGCGCAGGGTTGGCGCCGTCACCGCCGGCACTGCCGATAAAGACTGTAAGATTCAGCGAATAGAGCAGCAGCATAGGCAGGAAAAGCAGAGTATAGTACATAGCGATTCTGCGCACATGCTTCAGGCGGTGGAACGGATCGCTGTACATTTGCGGGCGCTCTTCACCCTGGTCATACTCCTTGCTCCATATCGTCCATTTGCGGGTAGAAAAAGAGGTGCTGAACCTGTTCTTCCAGCCGGCCGCCCTGTGCAGCTCGAAGTAATCCGGGTCTGCGGCAAGCTGATAATCCGCATGATAATTCACCAGCCGCGGACTGCCTTTAATGAAGTAGAACATCGTACCCAGCCGTCCGACCTTGTACAGGTTGTAACCGCGGCGTTCCTGATTCTCAAGCCATTTCTCCAGCCGGTCCGGGGAGTACATCCAGCCGAGTCTCAGACGGACAGCCCTGCGGCCTGCTGACAGATGCATAGGCTCGGACGTTTGTGTCCGCCCATTCTCGCTGTAGTAGTGCCTGCTCTCAGTTCTGATCTTGTAAAGAGCTGTCACGGCGGCTGTAAGCAGCAGAAGAAGAACGAAGCCTGCAATCCCGGTAACCAGCCACATGGGGCTTTTCACAACATGGACAGGTGTGCCTGACCATACTGAAGCAGCGAGAAGAGTCACCGGGATGATGGTAATAACAGCTGCATACACGGTTACTCCAGTGAAGAACAGGGAGTGGGTTCGGCTGCGCTTAAGCAGGTCTTTCCGGGCCGGGTATAGCTTAATCTGCTCCGGCTGGCCGCTGTTAGCATATACAGACCATTTGCCCTGCTGCAAATGCTTCCTCCAGCCAACGGCGGCCAATGCTGCCGGAATATCCGTTATGGCTGAAGGGTCATAGGCGATCTGCCATATCATGCGGACAGGGCTATCCTGCCGGAATGAAAATGTGCGGAGCCGCAGATTCCAGCCTGCAAACATCCAGCCCTGGGCGGCCATTTCTGTTAACCAGGCTTCGGTCCGGTGTAATTCATAGCTCCAGAAGGGACGAAAGACGGTTTTCATAAAAAATCCTCCTCACAGGCGACGGCGTTGCGGTGCAGCTCCTTCAATCTGCTGATTTCAACTGTCATCACTTTTTTGCCGGACTCCGATACCTCATAGACGGTTTTGCGTTCTTCGTCGGCGTATACAGTAATCAGCCCGTCCTTGTTCATTTTGGTTAATGTACCGTACACTGTGCCTGATCCCAGCTTAATCCTTCCGCCGGACAGCTCTTCTACATGCTTGATGATCCCGTAGCCGTGGCGCGGTTTCGACAGAGACAGCAGGATGTAAAAAGCCGTTTCGGTCATCGGTACATATTTTTTCAGCAGCTTATCGGTTGCGGACAACTCCATCACCTTTTCCTTGGTCATGCTCAAACTATATCATGACGTGACTATATCACGTCGTGACATAATAATCAACCGTGTCTGGCCGGAATGGTAATCTTACGGTTCAGCAGAATCGCATTGATCTCTCCGCCAACCAGAATAATAATCGAGCTGATATAGAGCCAGATTAGCAGAATCATGACCCCGCCAAGGCTGCCGTAGGTTTTGGTAAAGTCACTGAACTGGTTGACATAGACGGAGAACAGCACGGATGTGATGATCCAGCCCAAGGTGGAGAAAAGCGCTCCCGGCATAACCTCTTTAAGCCGCAGCCTGCGGCTGGGGGCAATCCAGTAGAGCAGTGTGAATACGACGAACATGACGAAGAGGGGGACGGCATATTGGAGCAGATCCCAGAGCTTGTTCAGGCCATAGGGCAGATCAGCCAGTAAAAAGACCTGTGTCTTCAGCCAGCTTCCGAACACGAGCAGAAGAATGCTAAGCAGCACAACTAAGCCGATTGACAAGGTAGCCAGAAAAGCGATCCCCCGGACCTTCCAGAACACTCTGCTCTCATCAATATCATAAGCACGGTTGAGGCCTTTGATAATGGCATTAATTCCTTTTGAAGCGGCCCACAGTGTTGCAAGCATCCCAAATGAGAGCAGTGCCTGGCTCCGCCCCTCAGAGACATCCTGCAGAATTTCATTGATAATGGAGACGGCTTCGGCCGGCATAATCCCCTCAAGCTGACTGATCTTGTCCTCGAGGGAGATATGTGCATACCCGATCAGCGTCATAATAAAGATCAGGAACGGAAACAGGGAGAGAATCAGATAATAGGTTAATTGCGCGCTGATGCCCTGCACATCATCGTTTTTAATTTTGGTTAACAGCTCTTTGCCAAAAGAGTACATTCCGGCCGAATTCTTCTTCATATTTCCCTCCTTCAATTACTCTATAATATGTACTTGTGTGATATTAATATTATTATCATTACCCTGAATAAGGTTAAACTCTCTATATACAGGACTGGTTCTACCGTAACGCCCGCCCGCTTGATCTGGCAAGATGGCAGTATCACTTTGAGGACAGCGGACAGGAGGCTGTACTTAAGGCACTGGCTGCCTACCAGAATGAGGATGGCGGATTCGGACATGCCCTGGAGGCGGATTCATGGAATCCCAATTCCTCGCCGCTGTCTACGGCGACTGCCGCAGAACGGCTGCTGGAGATCGGCTATGAGAACAGCGCGCATCCGGTCGTGCAGGGAATGCTGTTGTTTCTAGGCAGCGGGGCCGAAATGGATGATAACACCTGGCGGAATGTGATTGCCTCGAATAACGAATATCCGCATGCTCCCTGGTGGCATACAGATTCGGACAGCACCTTTAATCCGACGGCGATATTGGCCGGGTTTATTCTGCAGCATGCGGACAGGGAGAGCCTGCTTTTTGCCCGGGGATTGGAGATTGCGAAGGAGCTGGAACGGCTATGAACGGGAATTTGCGGTCAGTGAAAACTGGTGGAAGGCGGGAATAGCACTTGATAAGCTGCTGTTTCTGCAGGCGTTCGGGCGTCTGGATTAAAGCTCTATTATAAACAAAGCGGTGCAGAGGCTGATCTCCGGAGGGAGAAGGCTTTCGGCACCGCTTTGTTGGGGATTAGATTACGGGGGCTCCTGAGAATTCCTGCAGATAGATATGTTGAACCTGGTTCAGTACGGCAGGGGCATGTCCGGAGAACTTCAGTGAAGATACCTGATCCTTGATCAGGAAGACACCCGGATTATCTTTGTGTTTACCGAGTGCAGCATTATATAGCAGGCCGGCGCCGTAGCTCGGGTGATGGAAAAACATTTTCATCAGCGGCTTGATGTAAAAGGGCAGACCTGAATTTTTATCCTTGCGGAGTGTATTGTTGCCTCCCGGATCAGCACTGCGGAGCTGGATGCCTTCAGCAGCCAGTGTAGGGGCCAGCTCCTGTGTCCACAGGGAGAGCGCCATTTTGGTGTGAGCATACGGCCCGAACAGCTTTTTAAATGTAAGCGGACGCTCCAGCAGGGCGGGGTCGAATGATTTTATACTCAGAATGGCATTTGAAGAGGTGTTGATTACGGTCGGCATGGAGCCCTTGAGCAGCAGCTCCTTCAGCTCCATGGTTATAATATAGGGAACAACCGTCTGCAGCTCATAGTGCAGCTCACGACCTTGAGGGGAATACAGCAGCTCAGGAAAGCTGCCTCCGGCGTTGTTGAACAGCAGCTCCAGCTTAGGCTCATCTGCTTTGATCCGGTTCAGCGACCCGCGCAGACTGCTGAAGTCGGCCAGATCTGCTGTGTATATCCGCAGTTGCCTGCTGTTGACGGCTTTCATAATTGGAAGGTCATCTGCCGGGAAAGCTGAGCGAATAAGTGCAGCGACCTCCCAGCCCTCGTTAAGCAGTCTGCGGGTCAGCTCAAGGCCTATTCCGTTATTGGCTCCTGTAATCAGCGCGGTTCCTGTATATTGTGTGTTCATTGGAATCTCTCCTTAGGTTAAGTGTAGGCTTTGACAGAGGTGTCTGATGCCCCTTTATCTGCCGGTGGGCCCATTCTATAACTTGGAGCCGGCTCCAAGTCAACAGATGTTTTGACGGAAAATAACAGGCTTGACTTGGAGTGGACTCCAGGTTATACAATAAGGAAACTGCATTGCGGACAGATTACGGTGTGAATTATGGAGGTGAGGGAAATGACCGAAATGACCGAAATGACCGAAATGACCGAAATGACCGAAACAGCTGTAATACCGGAGCAAGCAGGATATTCCATCAAGCAGACAGCTGAGCTTACCGGCATAACAGAGGATACTATCCGGTATTATGAGAAGATTGGACTTCTGCCCCGGGCACAGCGTAAAGGAAATACCCACCGGATCTACAGCAGCGCGGACGTAGAGAGGATGAAGCTGATTGGCTGCCTCAAAAAAGCAGGAATGCCGCTGGATGATATGCGCCCCTATCTAAGTCTGACCCCTGCTACCGCTCTGACTGAGTATCCGGAATTGTACGAGCAGCTTCAGGTGCATAAGCAGAATATTCTGGAGCAGATTGCCTCTCTGCAGCAAATTGTTGATTTCATAGACAACAAGGTCATCGGGAGCGGTTTTGGAGCCAGAAACCAGGATTGTACCCTTGCAGGAGATACCAAACGGATGCCTGTCCGCAAGAAATAAAGGATACTGAAATGAGCTCCATTCCGCCGGAATTGGGGCTTTTTTAATTGCATGCGGAAGGTTACTTCTATACAATGATGCTCAGCTGGGAAATGGAGGAAATTAAATGAGACAGATTACTTTTGCACCGTCCAAATACATTCAGGGCGAGGGAGAGCTAGGCAGGCTGGGAGCCTATTGTGCAGAAATGGAAACCGGGGAGGCTTATGCCGTTATCGACCCCTACATTCTGTCTGTGTATGGTGAGGCCGTAAGGGACAGCTTTGCAGCAGCAGATCTGCCGCTTCAGCTGCGGGAATTTCAAGGGGAGTGCAGCTTCGGACAAGTAGAGCAGATTGTCTCGGGGCTCGATCTTGACAGGGTAGGGGTCATTCTGGGCATCGGCGGCGGTAAAACACTGGATACCGCGAAGGCGGTCAGCCATTATGCCAATCTGCCGGTAATGCTCGTTCCCACAGTGGCTTCTACGGATGCACCGTGCAGTGCGGTCGCCGTTCTGTATTTCGAAGACGGCCGGTTTGACCGTTATCTGTCACTGCGGCGCAGTCCGGATACAGTGATCGCTGATACGGCTCTGATTGCCAAAGCACCGGCCAGGCTGCTGGCGGCAGGGATGGGTGATGCTTTATCTACGTATTTTGAAGCGCGGGCCTGCCGCGAATCGGGCGCTGTCACCGAAGCCGGGGGAGCCGGTTCCATTGCTGCCCTGGCACTTGCCCGGGCCTGCTACGATACTCTTCTCGCTGACGGGGCGGCAGCCTTGGAGGATGTCCGCAAGGGACGGGCTTCAGCGCGGGTCGCCCATATTGTTGAAGCGAACATTTATCTGAGCGGCATCGGCTTCGAGAGCGGCGGCCTTGCCGCAGCCCATGCCATTCATAACGGCCTGACTATACTTGAGGAATGCCGCCACGTGCTGCACGGGGAAAAGGTAGCTTTTGCCACCCTTGTCCAGCTGATGCTGGAGCAGGCGCCGGAGGAGGAGATTGCCGCTGTTGCCGGCTTTTGCCGTGATGCCGGATTGCCGGTAACACTGGAGCAGCTGGGCCTTGCCAATGTTAGTGCAGAGAAGCTGACGGCTGCCGCTGCAGCCAGCTGTACCGAAGAGGGACCGATGAAGAATATGCCGTTCCCTGTTACTCCCCGGGATGTATACGCAGCGATACTGGCTGCCGACCGCCGGGGACAGCAGACGGATTAGGACTGTTAATTATTGCGCATCCCGCCTGTACATATTAAACCTTCGGATTCCAAACAATGAGAGCATTAGTTGCAGAAGACGAAGGGGGCGTTCCTGATGAACACACGATACACAGTCCGTTACAAATGCCGAAAGCTGCTTTCATATGCCGCCGTAGCCGTTCTTATGACCACGCTGATTCCGGGAGCTACATCTGCTGCGGGGACAGCAACTGAACTCCGGGCAGAGGGGAGCAGCATTACGGGAGCTAACGAACAGCCGGCGGAGAGCGTCCGCAGCCGGGTAGTAATCATAGTTGATGATTTCGGCAACGGAATGCGCGGCACGGACGAGATGTTCGAGCTGCCGGTCAAAATAACAGCAGCGGTCATGCCGTTCCTGTCCACTACGGAGCAGGATGCGAAGCGGGCTCATGAACGGGGATATGATGTGCTCGTGCATTTGCCGATGGAGCCGCGTAAGGGCAAGCCGGAGTGGCTGGGACCCGGTGCTGTACTGACCAGCATGAGTGATGCGGAGGTTCGCCAGCGGGTGGAAGCAGCCTTGGATAATGTCCCGTATGCAATCGGAATTAATAATCACATGGGCTCAAAGGTAACCGGAGATGAACGGGTTATGGGCATTGTGCTGGCAGTCTGTAAGGAACGCGGCCTGTTCTTTGTAGACAGCCATACGAATTACCGCTCTGTTGCCGGCAAGCTGGCCCGGGAGCTTGGTCTGCCGCCTGTGGAGAATCACATCTTCCTTGATGATGTTCACTCGGCGGGCCATGTGCTGAAGCAGATGCGGCTTGTGCAGGAGCGCGCGCTGAATCAGGATTTCTGTGTAACGATCGGGCATGTCGGCATTCAGGGTAAAGAGACCGCTGCGGGCATCCGCAGCGGCATTGCAGAACTGAAGGATCATGTGGATTTCGTCGGCATTTCGGATCTGGTCAAGCAAGAATGGCAATGGAAGGCACAGCTCACACTTCCATAAGATAAGCAGCGATTCCGCCGGCAATGGCTTCTGCAAGCTCTTCCTGGCCATGCGGTGTGCAGAGCCGGCTGCGGTCTGCCGGACTGCTTATAAAGCCCGCCTCAACGATTACTGTTGTGGCGGTTATTTTGTTGAGCAGATAAAAGGGCTTGCCCGGTCTCGGGTCAGCCTGCATGCCATACAGCTTGTTGAGCTGATCCTGAATAGATCTCGCCAGCAGAAAGCTGCGCCCTTCCTGGCGGTACAGCACCAGCGGCCCGTGCTTTACCGGTGAAGGAGCCCAGTTGATGTGGACGCTAACCACCACATTTGCCGGAAGCGTCTCCGCGAGCTCCTTGCGCTGGGCCAGATCGCGCATATGGCGGGAGGAGCTGCGCAGCCAGCGGTTCTCATCGCTGGGGGCATAATCCCCTGTACGGTTAAGGATGGCATCGAAGCCGTCGCTGCGCAGCAGCAGAAACAGGCGGCGGGAAATTGCCAGGGTGATATCCTTCTCCAGAATGTCACCATGGGAGGTCCCCCCGTCGATTCCCCCGTGTCCGGCATCAATCAGGATAATCCGCTGGTCGTGGCCCAGCACCTGCCGGCGTTCGTGCTGTGCGGCAGGCGGTGATGCGGCAGGGGTAGTAAGAAGGCGAGCAGCATCAGCGGGTTCGGCCAGCAGCGCCAGCAGTCCTGCTGTAGCGAGCAGTATCGACCATCTGCACCATGTGCGCCTTACGGTTCTTTTGTCATAATCGGCAGTACTCAAGCTTAAATGTCTCATGTGCATGACCTCCTTGCACGTTATTCGGTTCTTCCGGCGAATTCTTTGTTAGATTGTGCTGGAAAAGGCAAGTCTATACGGTCCGCTGCCGGTTTAGGGAGATAAGCTTTGGAGCACACTAGATCCATAGAGATCCGGCAGCGGCCGGATGAAGAAGGATAGCTGATTGTAGAACAAACAGAGGAGGTATGAAGAATGGCTTCCAGCGGAGATGATCTGGTAAAGTACATTACCCAGAAGGTAGTAGTCTATATGGAGGACCCGAAGGCGAGCCGGGAGCGCCGTAAAGCCGAGAAGCAGCCGTGGGCGCAAAGATGGTTCGGCATGCTGCCGCTCGCACTCTCGATCTGGCGGAGCAAATGGACCCGGGAGGAGCGCCGGTGAGCGGCGGATTCCGGATCTGCGGCAGGTTTATACACAAAGCAAACAACCTTCCCGGCCGCATGGCGGCCCTATAACGGGAAGGTTGTTTTGATATTAGGAAGAACATTCGGATGAAAAAGCGGACCCGTCCTGTAAACAGTCTGAAATGACGTTATTTCTGCTGAATAATACGGCGTTTAAAAATTATAACGGAGTCCGTAAGCATGACCGGAAGGGAATCGGGATGCCATAAACTATCGCAGGAGCACAATTAACGGGTCACTGTCAGCCTTTGTTCCATAAGCCATGCCGTTGCCCTTTGCATCCGGCAGCTTATGCAGTGTTCCTGTCTGCTGCAGCAGGGCGAAGGGGAGATACCGCAGTCCCTTCGGGCCGGAGGCAGCATAGATAACTGTGCGGCTGTTCTTGCTATTCGCTCCTTCGGAGTTATGCCAGCTCTGATAGCCGGTAATCATAAACGGAGCTCCGGTCGTGTCATTGGCGCCAGGGGACTGAAAGGCCAGGGCACGGCCGCTGCCAAGCAGGACGGCAACATTGCCGCTATCTACCGCCTTCAGTCTGGAGCTGGCCAGCCAGCTTATATCTTTATAAGGATCATCGGTTCCTCCGCTGAAGCTTGCTGACAGCGGAGTCCAGCCGTTGTCCTTACTGGTTACGGCACCAGCCGCCGGGAATACTGCTCTCATTGCTGCGTCTGCTTTGGCCGGATTCCACGGCAGAAGTTCAAGGGTTACAGCATTTATATAGTAGGTGTGATTGTCCAGCGTCAGCTTCCATACCGGCAGCATTGGCGCATAAAGGGCTGTTAATTCGGCGTTACCGGAATAGGATGAAGGGATAAGAGCCTCCTGCACCGCATACTGGCGCAGTTCGGTCAAGCTGTAAGGAAGGCCGGTTGTGCCCGCCCCGTATTCACTAAGGGAGTAGCCGCCGTCTTCCGTCGCGGAAATGATCATGTAGCCGATACGCTGATCACCGCTGAGCACATTTACAAGCCAGCTGTGAGTGCCCGGGCCGAGCGGATAATATTCGGTCTTGGCATTCTTCCAGGCTGTAAAAGGAGCAGCCACAGATAATTTGCTGATGTTATCCGCAGTAAACTGCTGAAGGGACTTGGGTGAAGTCTGCGGTTTCAGGGTAAGGGTAAGGTCTGGCTGAAGTACCGGAGTGACGGCCTGTGACACCGTATTACGGCTGCCTTGAGCGGTAGCCTCACCTGTTCCCGCAAAAGCTGCCGTAATAGGCAAAAGGGCCAATCCGAGACACAGCAGGGGGAAAAAACGGGTGTGCCGTTTAACCGCTGCAGGCGGTCTTGCCAATGATTTCATATCATCATTCACCTTTCTTCGTCCATAATCATACGGGCTTGTCCTCTACAGCTATTGTAGAGGACAAGTCCTGAAAAGGCTGTTGCTTGCTGTCGCGCAGGTGCTTGGAAAACGGCTTGTTTTTTTGCCTGCTTTTAGCAGACCTGGTCGTATTCTATGAGCTGCGCAGATGAAACAGACCATATGTGACAGCGGAAACTGCAACTTGCGGCTCGTACTGCCAAGCCGTCTCAGTCCGCCGGGCATTATATTGCTCCTCGATTGCCTGCTTCTTCTCCTCGTCCGGCTCCTTTAGCAGCTCGGCATAATAGAGATCGACGATGCTTAGCTCCAGCTTCAGCCGTTCCCGCGCCTGCTCAGCCCAGCTGTAATCCATCCCGGCAAGCTGTCCGGTCAAATAGCTCTCCAGCCTGTCGGCACCGCCGGATACACTTAAATCATAAGGCTGAATATGAATATTCTCCGGCAGCCGCGGAGTCAGCTCCAGCCGGTCCAGCCTGGAGCCGAAATCTGTGGCAATCTTCCCGGTGGTCAGCGAGATCCCGAGAAAATGCAGCTCCTCCCGTTTCAGGTCGCAGGTCATCTCAACCTTGTAACAGACGCCCAGCCATGGCTCATAGGCTGCTGAGAATAAGGTCATCCGCTGCCTGCTGCCGGGGTCCTCGAACAATTGGAGGCATTTGCCTTCATCCCGCGCCGCAGCCCAGATCTGGTTGAGCCGTTTGCTGCCGTAGATGACATCCTCGCGGCGGATCATGCCAGGCCCCAGACGCGGCAGTGCCGGAACAACCCCGAAATAACGGGCGAGTATGCTGTCCTGCGGATCGGCCGATACTCCGGGCGGTCCTCCAGCCGGGGCACCGTCCGGGGCCGTTCCGGCGGCGGCTGGCTCGGCAGCAGCCTCTGCGTTTAAGCTGACCTGCGGCTGATTCACGGCGCTGCGCGTCCGGGCAGGCGCTGCTGCCTGGGCAGCGGCATGATCATATTGCTCCGGATCGAATACGAAGGTGAATGAAAGCGTCTCCGGCGCTGCGCCTGTGCGTTCTACAAATCCCCAATAATAAGGCCTGTCGGTCAGCATACGGTCAGCCCGGGGTGAGAGCTTAACGGTTACATGCAGCGGCGAAACTTCGATAATGGTACAGTCTGTGGCCTCCAAATATTCCATTACATGCTTGCGGACTTCCTGTGCTGTCAGCGTCATGGCGTAGCCCTGCTTTCCTTCCGGGCTTCCTGGGAGAGACCGCTCAGCGATTCGCCGATATGATCCAGGCTGCTGCGCAGCTCCTCGTCGCTGCGGGCTTCCAGCATGATTTTATAAAGGCTTTTTTCCAGTGATTCCTTCTGTTCAAAGCGTTCCAGGATTACATCCAGCCCCCCGATGACCATCTCGAACATGTTGATTTTTTCGTGCAGCAGGTGGAGAATATGCTCTTCAATGGTTCCCTGGGTAGACAGGTTATATATAACAACGTCATTCTGCTGGCCCAGCCGGTGCACCCGGCCGATCCGCTGCTCCACCCGCATCGGGTTCCAGGGCAGATCGAAATTGATCATATGGTGGCAGAACTGCAGGTTAATGCCCTCGCCGCCTGCTTCAGTGGCAATCATCACCTGGGCACGCCCGCGGAAGAGATCCATCATCCAGTCCTTTTTACCGCGGTTCATCCCGCCGGAATAAGGTACACACTGCAGCCCGTGATCACGGAAATATTGCAGCAGATACTCTTGCGTGGCCCGGTATTCCGTGAACACAATGACCTTCTCGTTCATATCCCGGATCAGCTCCATCGTTTTCTCTGCCTTGGTGTTCGTCTTGACTGTACGGATGCTCTGCAGAAGTTCCATCATCCGGTCACGTTTGGGCGAATCGGCAGGCAGCTTTTTGATCAGATTAACGAGTGTGATGAAGACCGCATCGCGGCTGCTGCAAACCTCGCGCTGAAGCGTGACAAGGGAGAGCATACTGCTGAGATTGCCGCCGGATTCCTGATAAGTGTCCTTTACAAAAGCAGTCACCCCGTCATACAGCGCTTTTTCCTCCGGTGAGAGGATGAGCGGGATGTTCCGCACTTTACGTTTCGTGAAGTTTACAGGTCCTTCGCCGCGGCGGTTGCGGATCATCACCTTGGAGAGCTCGCCGCGCAGCTGAACCTCGTTCTTCGGCTGCCGCTTATCGACAACGAAGTTGGCTGCAAAATCACCCTGATTCCCAAGCTGTCCCGGCTTCAGCAGCGTGATCAGATTGAACAGCTCACCAAGATCATTCTGGACAGGCGTCGCGGTGAGCAGCAGGCAGTATTTTTTGCGGAGCTGCTGTACGAACTGGTAATTGGTCGATTTCTTGTTCTTCAGCTTGTGGGCCTCGTCAATAATCAGCATGTCATATTCGGAGCTTAACAGCAGCTCCTTATGCGGGTCTCGTTTGGCTGTATCCAGGGATGCGACGACGATGTCATTGCCCCAGGAGTAGGCTTTTTTCTGGGCGACGGCGGTAATCCCGAACTTGGCATTCAGCTCCCGGACCCATTGCAGCACAAGTGAAGCAGGGACCAGGATCAGTACTTTACCTACCAGGCCGCGGACCAGATACTCTTTTAGGATAAGCCCGGCTTCAATTGTCTTCCCGAGACCGACCTCATCAGCGAGAATCGCGCGGCCGGACATTTCAAACAGCACCTTATGGGCGGTATCAAGCTGATGAGGGAGCGGAGACAGGCCGGACAGATGCTTGGTGCACTGCAGCTCGTCAAAGCTTGTGACCAGTCCACTTTGTTCACCCTGCACAGCAAGCCGGGAACATTTCCAGTCTCCCCAGGGGCCGCCTTTTTCCAGCCTCGATTCCAGATCCTGCAGCCAGTTTCGCTCAAAGGATAGAGGGACCGGCAGCAGCGGGGCAGCCTGGCCTTCCACCTGCGGTAAGGAATTGCGGGATAATTGCGTCATGTTGCAGCCTCCTCCGGCGCGGTATTATATCGGAATGCGTAGAAGTAGTATGCTCGTATTAAAGAGAATTCATAACAGAGACTAAAAAACCGCGAAATCGCCGGAAAAAGCGACCCAAAACTGTTTTTTCTGCGGAATCGCTTCTATTTTCAAAAAGGAACTCTGCTACAATATGTGGTATAGTGATGAAGCATGTTCATACAATATATTGTTACAAAAGCGTGAAATGTTGGTTTGCTGAATGCATTTGGCGGTTGTTTTTTATTGACAAGCCAGGGCATAGTGTTACTGTAATTCTGTTTTACATATCACATACCGGGAGGTTTTTCTATTGAGTACAGAGGGACCCAAGCAGCGCCTCGAAGGACTGAGCGAGAAGATATTTTTGGACCGTTACGCCTGGAAGGATGCGGACACAAACAATGCCAAGGTGGGCGATGTAGTACTGGTGCTGACCAAGGATGACCCGAAATTTCCGACCAAGGAGGTCGGTGAGATTGTCGAGCGCAGCGGCCGGATTGTGAAGGTTAGAACCCGCAGCGGCGAGCTCGTGCAATCCGATGTGGAGAAGCTGACACTTAATATAGAAAAAACACCGGAGGAAATGTGGGACCGGCTGGCTGCAGCCATGGCCTCTGTCGAGAAGACGCCGGAGCTGCAGAAGGAGTGGACGGACAAGTTCCGTTCGATTCTGGATGACTGGAAGCTCGTTCCGGGCGGCCGGATTGCCGCTGGTGCAGGAGCGAGCGAGGAGCTCACTTTGTTCAACTGCTATGTGGTTCCTTCGCCCAAAGACAGCCGCGGCGGCATCATGCAGACTCTCTCTGAAATGACCGAAATTATGGCCCGCGGCGGCGGTGTCGGCATTAACCTGTCCTCGCTTCGTCCGCGCCGGGCAATTGTCAGAGGCGTTAACGGCTCGTCCAGCGGCTCTGTGTCCTGGGGCGGCTTGTTCAGCTACACTACCGGACTGATTGAGCAGGGCGGCAGCCGCCGCGGGGCGCTGATGCTGATGATCAACGACTGGCATCCGGATGTGCTGGATTTCATCACCGTGAAGCAGACAATGGGCCAGGTCACCAATGCCAACCTGTCGGTGTGCGTGAGCAACAGCTTTATGAAGGCAGTCAAAGAGGATCTGGACTGGGAGCTGGTCTTCCCGGATACAACGGATTCCGATTACGATGAAATCTGGGACGGTGATCTGGATAAATGGAAGGCGGCCGGCCGCAAGGTTATCCCTTACCGGACCGTCAAGGCCCGCGATATCTGGCATACGATTATCGAATCGGCCTGGAAATCGGCGGAGCCGGGCGTTGTGTTCATGGAATACTATAACCAGATGTCGAACAGCTGGTATTTCAATCCGATCATTTGTACGAATCCTTGTTTCCACCCGGACACTCGCATTACAACAGAATATGGACTCCTTACAATAGAGGAATTATATAAAAAGACAGCCGGAGAATCGTTCCTGGTCGGAACCGATTTAAGACTGGTCGAGCAGGCAAAAGTAGTCGGCGGCCGAAGCTATGAAATTCCGGGTCTGCAGATGAGAAGGGCGACGGTATTTCCTACCGGCACGAGAGAGACCTTGAAGATTTCCCTGCAAAATGGGGTTGAATTATCTGTGACACCTGAACACCGTCTGTTTACCGACTCCGGCTGGAAAGAGGCTCACGCCTTAACCGCTGAAGACCATGTATATCTGCAATCAGGTGAAGGCGGCTTCGCGGCGGAAGACACACTCGGGGAACAGTGGGGCTGGTTCCTGGGGTGGCTGACTGGAGATGGCTGGATTTCCAGACGCGGCGACATTGGCATGGTATTTGGTGAGGCGGACAGCGAAGTCATCCCGGCACTGATTGCTGCTGGAGAAAGTATTACGGGCGTAACCGCCAAAGTGTTTAACCGGGACAACGGGACCAAGCAGGCATACTGGTGGCGCAAATCGTTCCGCGAGCAGCTTGAAGCCCTTGGAGTCAAAGCTGTCAAAGCGGCGCAAAAAGAGGTTCCGGCCGCACTGTATACCGCTTCGCGCACGACAGTTGTAGCTTTCCTTCAAGGATTATTTTCGGCAGACGGAACGGTGTATGAGAATGACGAGATGCACCGGAATGTAAGGCTGACATCTGCATCAAAGAAGCTGCTGCAGGGCGTTCAGTTGCTGCTGCTTAATTTCGGGATTAACAGCTCCATTTATAATCGTCCCAAGAAAGCACAGGCTGTCTTTACTTACACAACTCTAGGTGGAGAAGAACGAACTTACGAGGGCAGCGGGTTCTATGAGCTGATTCTAAGCGGCAACAACATTGTGCAATTTAAGGAAAAGATCGGCTTCAAGCTGATTACCCGAAAACAAGAAGCGTTGGAACGGATCGCCAGACCATCGCGCAAATCAGAGAAGTTCATGTCCAAAGTCGTTGGTATTGAGACTGGAGAGGTTGTAACGGTCTATGATATCACCGAGCCAGTAACGCACTCGCTGATTGCCGGCGGAGTAGTTGCTCATAACTGCGGTGAACAAGGACTTCCAGGCTGGGGTGTCTGCAACCTTTCGGCGGTTAATCTCTCCAAGTTCTATGATGCGGAGAACCATGATGTGGACTGGGCAGATCTGGCGAGAACAACCCGTTACTCCGTCCGGTTCCTTGATAATGTTATCGACAAGACACCGTATCATTTCCCGGAAAATGAAGCGAATCAGAAGCTGGAACGCCGCGTAGGCATGGGCACGATGGGTCTGGCCGAGCTGATGATCAAGCTGAATATCCGTTACGGCAGCCCGGAATCGCTGGAATTCCTGGACAAGCTGTACGGCTTCATGGCAAGGGAGGCTTATCTGGCTTCAGCGGAGATTGCCGGGGAGAAGGGATCATTCAAGGCATTCGATACTGAGAAATATCTGCAGAGCGGATTTATGCGCAATATCGCCGGGGTGTATCCGGAAGTCGGTGAATCCATCCGCAAGCACGGCATGCGCAATGTTACCGTAATTACCCAGGCTCCTACAGGCAGCACAGGAACTATGGTCGGGACCTCGACCGGGATTGAGCCTTATTTCGCCTTCAAATATTTCCGCCAGAGCCGGCTTGGGTATGATGAGCAATTCGTACCGATTGCCCAGGAATGGCTGGAAGCCCATCCGGGTGAGGAGCTGCCGGAGTATTTCGTTACATCAATGGACCTGTCCGCCAAAGACCATATCCGTGCGCAGGCGGCGATTCAGCGCTGGGTGGACAGCTCGATCTCCAAAACAGCGAACTGTCCGTCCGACTTCACCGTCGAAGAAACGGCTGAGCTGTATGAAATGGCCTTCGATCTTGGCTGTAAAGGCGTAACGATCTACCGTGACGGCAGCCGCGATGTTCAGGTGCTGGAAACGTCGAAGAAGGAAGACAAGAAGGACACCCCGGCCGCAGCAGAGCCTGCTGCCGAATTGGCTACGGCGGCAGCGCCAGCTCCGGTAGTAGCAGCTAGCCCGGCACTACAGGCGGATGTGGTCGATAAACAATACAAGAAACGTCCGCAGGTGCTGCGCGGCGCTACCTATAAGATCAATACGCCGTTCGGCATGGCGTATATCACGATCAACGACCTGGACGGCATTCCGGGTGAAATCTTCCTGAATGTCGGCAAGGCCGGCTCGGACGTCTTCGCCATGGCCGAAGCCCTGGGCCGTGTCTGCTCGCTGTTCCTGCGCTACGGCGACCACGGCGAGAAGGTTGAGCTGCTGATCAAGCACCTCAAGGGCATCGGCGGCTCCGGCGCTATCGGCTTCGGCGCGAACCGCGTCGAGTCCATCGCCGACGCAGTAGCCAAAGCCCTCGAGACGCATGTGCAGAACAACGCACATGACGATCACGTCGCCGCTCCCATCGCGGCCACCCTGGAGCTCGATTTCAATGAGGCGCTCAGTGCCGAGCTGCAATCGAGCTTGCCAGCCGCGGCTCCTGCAGATGCCGGGCATGGCGGACACGGGGCGCATAGCCACTCGGCGGCATCGCGGGATCTCTGCCCTTCCTGCGGAGGTGCATCGCTGATAAATATTGAGGGATGTAAGACGTGTGGGAATTGTGGGTATAGCCGGTGTGGGTAATAAATTAATAATAAACATTTATAGACCATGACATTTGACTTTAAAAGTATCATTTTAAGCTCAGACCTTATAATGGTTTGGGCTTTTTATTTTCCTAGGAGGAGACATATGGATATTATTGAATTTCAACAATGGGTCAAGGAATATTACAAGAATCGCAACTGGTCAGACTTAGATATATTTGTCCGCATTGGATTTCTTGCTGAGGAAACCGGGGAGGTAGCCCGTGCAATACGTGCCTTGGAAATTGGCAGAGATCGTCCGGATGAGGCTGCAGGCACATTTCAGGAGAATAAATCTGCATTAACCGAAGAGCTTGGAGATGTTCTGGGAAATCTCGTTGTAATTGCAAATACATATGATATTTCACTTGAAAATATCCTCATATCGCATAAACAAAAGCTTCAGGCACGTTACGCAGAAAATCAAATAAACGGGGGCTAGGTTATGAAATCAATTGCTGTATTTTGTGGTTCTAGTGAAGGGGCTCAGTCCATTTATAAAGAAAGTGCAGCTAAATTAGGCCATGAACTTGCTAAACGCCATATTACTCTTATTTACGGCGGAGCTAATGTCGGACTAATGGGAATTGTTGCCGACGCTGTGCTGGAACATGGAGGTTCTGTTATTGGAGTGCTTCCTCAATTTCTCCAAAATCGGGAGATAGCGCACATGGGCTTAACAGAGCTTATAATGGTGGAATCGATGCACGAGCGTAAGGCCAAGATGGCCGAATTAGCAGATGGATTTATTGCTCTTCCCGGTGGACCCGGAACATTAGAGGAGTATTTCGAGATCTTTACGTGGGGGCAGTTAGGATTGCATCAGAAGCCATGCGGATTGCTGAACATCAATCAATATTTTGATCCGCTGATCGCCATGTTTGATACTATGGAACGCGAACGTTTTATGCAGCCGAAGTATCGTTCAATGGTCATTAATGATGTTACTTCTGAGGGTATTCTAAATCAGTTCACGAATTATAAAGCTCCATCCGTCAAATCATATCTCACAGAAAAACGGACCTGAGCTTCATTTATTCGAAAAATAATGAATTCCAATGAAGTAAAGCAGCCATACTATGGCTGCTTTTTTGATACATGTTGCCAGTTCAAGAACTACTAGAGTTGCTTTTGTGGTCTTTGAAAATCAGCAGGATAAAGTCTACTCATTCCTCTACTGTGACCATCATTATCCATAGCTTAGAGAGGCCAGTAGATGTATTCAATCTCCCTATTATGTTTTATCATCTGTTATCCTTCGCTATCATCTCTTGCCCAAAAGGGCAGAGGGCCTTGCCCCTATGTACGATGTTAAAGAACATTACGTCCTGTATCATGAAGCTATACACAACATGAGGAGGAAAATTATATGCGTTTAGAAAATAAAGTAGCTATTGTTACAGGGGCAGCATCAGGAATGGGTAAAGCAATTGCCGGGTTATACGCCAAGGAAGGCGCTAAAGTCATCGTTTCCGATTTGAACTTAGGCGGAGCGGAAGAGGTTGCAGCTGCTATTAACGGTATGGGGGGCGAAGCTGTTGCCGTTAAAACTAATGTTGCTCACGAAAACGACATTAATGAAATGATTAATTTGGCCATTTCTGCCTTCGGCGGGCTGGACATACTGGTCAACAATGCTGGAATAATGGATGATATGGCACCGGTTGGCGATGTTCTTGATGAGAAGTGGGAGCTTATGTTTGATGTAAATACGAAAAGTGTGATGCGGGCAACACGTAAAGCACTGCCTGTTTTCCTAGAACAGGGAAAGGGCGTTATTATTAATATAGCATCAACAGGCGGTTTCAGCGGTGCCCATGCCGGCGTTGCCTATACAGCTTCTAAACACGCAGTGGTTGGCATCACGAAGAATACTGGCTTCATGTATGCACAAAAGGGCATCCGCTGTAATGCGATAGCGCCTGGGGCCACAATGACCAATATCGTCAACACAATATCCAACGTGAATGAATTAGGTGCAGCACGCACAAAGGTGATTAAAGGTGTGATTCCCCGTCTTGGACAGCCGGAGGAAGTTGCCCAGGTTGCCTTATTCCTCGCATCGGATGAATCGAGCTTCGTCAACGGTGCTGTCATTACGGCAGACGCAGGCTGGACAGCAGGCTTTTAAGAGAAGGCTTTTAAATAAACAAAAAGGTCGTGACAGATTGTAAATCTGCATGACCTTTTTATTTTGTGTGAAACACGGCCTGCCCAAAAGGGCAAATCTCCGCTGCCCGTTCGGACGATGTGCTCTCTTCTTTCAGACTGTACGATAAGGACATGACCTTAGTCGTAGAGAGTATTGGAGGAGAGAAAAGAATGGCAAAGATGTTATTCAGATTAGGAAGCTGGGCAGGCTCCAACAGTAAAAAAGTGATCGTGGCGTTTATTTTGCTTATGGCTGTATTGGGCGGACTGATCTTTAGTATGGGAACAGCGTTCAAAGAGGATGTATCCATTCCGGGTACAGAATCAGAAAAAGCGATGAAAATTTTAGCGGAAAAATTCACAGGCGGGGAACAGGACGGGCAGGTTAAAATCGTATTTAAGGCTCCAGATAACGAAGCCTTAGACTCAGAAGATAATAAAACAGTTATTAGCGAATTGCTTACGAAGATTCAAGAAGATGATGCGGTAACCTCGGTTGCGTCTCCATACGAGCTGGCGAACATCAATCCGGATAAACAAATCGGGTATGCAGTTGTAACTTATAATTCTCCTGCAGACAATGTTACTCAGGAATCAAAGGATAAAGTAGAAGACAGTTTAGCGATAACACGGGATAAAGGCATAGAGACCGGACTTAGCGGGACTGTAAAATTTGAACAGACGGAAGCGGGCGGAGGCCCGGGCGAGATTATGGGCGTCATATTAGCCTATGTTATTTTAGCCATTACCTTTGCTTCCTTGCTTGTAGCAGGAATGCCGATACTTATGGCATTGATTGGTGTGGGTATCGGAGTATTGTTAATCCTGCTGGGAACTAACTTGTTCGATATCTCCTCGATCTCGCTTACTCTGGCAGGAATGCTCGGAATTGCCGTCGGAATTGATTACTCCCTGTTTATCTTCTCCCGTTTCAAACAGCAATTAAAGAAGGGATTTTCCGTTCAGGAATCGATTGCTATCGCCAACGGGACTGCCGGTAATGCGGTAATCTTTGCCGGATTAACGGTAATCATTGCGCTGTTGGGACTCATGGTTGTGGACATTCCCTTTATGACCACCATGGGAATCGCGACCGCTGTAGTCGTGTTGATGTCAATCATTGTAGCTGTAGTGGTTGTACCCGCCGTCCTGGGAATCATGGGACATCGCATCAGACCCGAGAAAAGCAACCGGTTGATCGCCATGCTGACGCGGGCCAATAAGAAAAAAGAATCCGATACCAATGCCTGGAGCAGATTTGTTACGAAAAATCCATTGATCGTGGCTGTAGTCGGTATAGCTTTATTAGCAGTAATGGCTACTCCGTTCTTTCATTTAAATCTTGGTCTTCCTGATGATGGAAATAAACAATATGAAACCTCGGAGAGACAAGGGTTCGATATGTTATCGGATGCTTATGGGGCAGGGTTCCATTCGACATTAGTTGTAATTGCTGAACCTGTTAATCAGGAGGCGGCTTCTGCGGATAACCTGAAAGTACTGTCGGAAACCATAAACGGACTCAATCATGTGCAAAGCGCCAGCCCTGCAATGCCGAACCAGACGAATGAGCTATTTCTAATGAGTGTCACACCGGAGGATGGGCCGAATGCACCGGAAACCAAAGATCTGGTAAATGAGATCAGAGCTCTTTCTGACAGCGGGAATATGGAACTTCTGGTGACAGGAGCTACAGCCGTTAATATTGATATCTCTGACCAGATCATGAGTGCCATGCCAACCTTTGCTATTCTAATCGTGGCGTTTGCCTTTGTCCTAATGATGGTTGTCTTTAGATCCATTCTCGTGCCATTAAAGGCTGTGCTCGGATTCGTACTTTCGATTGGCGCAACCTTAGGGTTTACCGTATTCATCGTCCAGGACGGCAACTTCCTTGATGTGTTCGGGTTCCCTGGCTCAAGCGCCATATTATTTTTGTTGCCAGTCTTATGTATCGGTATTCTGTTTGGTCTATCCATGGATTACGAGGTATTCCTTGTCAGCAGAATGCGTGAAGAATTTGCGCACACCAGCGATGCCAAAAAAGCGATACATGCAGGACTCAAGGAAAATGGGGCTGTCGTAACGGCGGCAGGACTGATTATGATATCGGTATTTTCAGGGTTTATCTTCTCGCATGATCCGACCATTAAGCAAATGGGTCTGGCGTTAGCTGTGGGTGTTCTGTTTGATGCCTTTGTAGTCCGGTTGGCTATTGTGCCTGCTGTGATGACATTAATGGGGAAATCCGCCTGGTACTTCCCTAAATGGCTGGATAGAATACTGCCGAACTTTGATATTGAAGGGGAGACCATCATGAAAGAGTATTCCAAGCAGGGCGGGGAGAGCGACTCACTTGGTGCATACCGTAAGATAATGTGATACATGTTATGCATATGGAAAAGTCCTGCAATGCAGGGCTTTTCTATTGCCCAAAAAGGAGCATCGACGATATGAGACTAAAAATGATTATAAACCCGGTATCTGGTCATGTTAAAGCGCGGAGTGTCGTTGCAGAAGTAACGAGCCGTTTGACAAGAAAACATGCTTTGCGCCAGGCGGATATTTTCTATACCTCTCTGACAAGTAGGCCGATGGAGAAAGCGTTTTTCGATCATTGCGATGTCATTATAGTAGCCGGCGGTGACGGAACACTTCACTATGCCGTTAATTCTATTAAGCGCCTTGGGATCGACAAGCCTGTTGCCTATCTCCCTACGGAAACGGTAAATGATTTCGGACATTGTTTGAGCTTGCCGTGCACTGCGGAGGCTTTTTGTGAGATGTTAGACGGAATGCATACCCGGAAGGTTGATCTCGGATTAGCCGGAGATGAGTATTTTCATTACGTTCTGGCAGGCGGGGCAATTAATACGATCAGTTACTCTACCAATCAGTATTTGAAAAATATGTTCGGGGAAAAAGCGTACTATTTATCTGCTGTTCCTAAGCTTGCCAGGATCTTTCAAGGCACGCATATCAAGATCGAGAGTGAAGAGCTGCGCAAAGAGCAGGAGGCATTACTTTACCTGGTTACTAATTCGTCTGTAATAGGAGGACTCGAAGGCATTGTTCCGGATGCCAAAATGGACGATGGTCATCTTCATGTGCTCGTTATCAAGAAAAGCTCATTATTAAACACTCTACAGCTCTTATTAGATATTAAAAACGGTACACACATTGATCGCTCAGATGTTCTCTATTTTAAAACCAAAAGGTTATGTATCACTCCATTCGATGCGGATGCGGCCCGGATTGGAATGGATGGTGAGCTACGCAAAAGTGCAATAGCGAATATCGAGGTTGTTCCGCAGGGGCTTACGATAGTCGTTCCATCCCAACAGATTGCTTAAGCACTTAGAGAAAAGACTACGTTATAATGAAGTAAGGCTGAAAAAGCCAACTATTGAGGAACTTTGCAGGGGGAGCAGGCTTGAACGAAAAAAACAAAATACAAAGCATCAGTGAGCTGTTTGCTTCAAGGATCCCAACCTTAATCTGGGTATCGATTGTCTATGCCGGGACTATCATATTGCAATTTCTTAAGGAGCCTTTGATTTTAGAAAGCGCAGTATTTACTGCTTTATTTACCCTTCATGTATTGTTGCATTGGAACTCCTACAGAATTACGCAAAAAACGTTCTGGATCTACTTTTCGATACAAGCGGCATTAGTCTATCTTTGTGCTATTTTAATGCGGGACGGTTACCAGGCTGTATTAATTGGGCTGCTGCCTATACTCATTGCACAGAGTCTTGGATATTCATTCCGGGTGAAGAGAGCAGTCTTTATAGCGCTTATAAGCATTATTGTCTTTTTTGATTCAGCTCTGACTGTGGGGGATCGGGATGAACTGATTGTATTTCTTCCTATATTTGTCCTAATGCTCATCGTTGTTCTTGCCTATGCCATATTATTTTTTAAGCAAGTACAGGAGCGGCTTAAAGTTCAAAGCTTTCTGGAGGATTTGAGAGCAGCACATGACAAGGTAGAGGAGTTAACCCTTGCGAATGAGCGCCAGCGTATGGCGCGGGATCTGCATGATACCCTTGCTCAGGGTGTTGCCGGGCTTATTATGAGTCTTGAGGCTGCAGATGCGCACATGTCACAGAACCATATGGAGCGCGCACATGAAATTATCAGGCAGTCCATGCAGCAGGCACGCCGTACACTGGCCGAGGCCCGCAGAGCAATAGACAATTTACGTTTAAAGTCAGCTCCGGAGATAGACTTCAAAGAGGCGGTAGCAGATGAAATTGAACATTTTCACGGCGCTACGGGTATCATGGTTACCAAGGATTATCGGTTTAACAAAAAACTATCCAGGCTGCAGATGGAGCACAGTCTGCACATTATTAAAGAGTGTCTTACCAATATTGCCCGTCATGCCAAGGCTGATAAAGTATACTTATCGGTCTCCTCACAGGACAACAATTTAATTGTTGAAATTAAAGACAACGGTATTGGCTTTAGAACAGATGATATTGGCAAGGATGCGGGGCATTATGGATTATTGGGATTAAAAGAACGGGTAAGGCTGATCAGCGGAGAGGTTTACATGAACAGCACGTCTGAAGGTACCTCAATTAAATTTAAAGTGCCCTTAACTAAAGGAGAGCATATATGACGGTGTATAAAATTGTAATTGTTGATGACCACTTAGTTGTACGGGAAGGCCTGAAGCTGATTCTAGAGACCAACGAACAATTTCAGGTTATCGGCGAGGCTGAAAATGGTTCACAGGCGTTGCCAATGATTAAGGAACTGCAGCCTGATGTGATTCTAATGGACTTAAATATGCCGGTTATGGGCGGTCTGGAAACGATGCAGGAATTAAAAAGACAAGGATCTTCAATTCCCGTAATTATTCTCACCACCTATAACGAAGATGAGCTAATGATAAGCGGATTGGCAATAGGAGCAAAGGGTTATTTGTTAAAGGATACAAGCCGCGATAATCTGTTCAGAAATCTTGAATCGGCAGTCCGGGGGGAAACCTTGCTGTCAGCGGATATAATGGACCGTGTTATTGCAGCAAAGTCTAAGGAGAATACGGCTGCCCCTGCCTCCAAAGCAGTTTCTCCCTTGTCAGAAAAGGAAACATCTATTCTGCAGGCTGTTGCCCGGGGGTACAAAAGCAAAGTCATTGCCTCCGATATGGGCATTTCAGAGAGGACAGTAAAAGCACATTTAACGGCTATTTACAACAAGCTTGGGGTGGAGTCACGTTCCCAGGCTGTAGCTGTTGCATTGGAGCAGGGGCTTATGGAAATTTGATGTTACGCTAAAGAATATGAGAGAGTTCACCATCAACATGTGAACTCTTTCGATCCAGCGATTATTTGTGATGAAGCCTTACCCTAACTCAGGCACTTTCGAATAGATCCGCACCGTAAGCCCGGCTGTATAGCCTTCCAGCACTGACTCCGGTAAAAAGAACAGCAATCTGTCTGTGCGAGCCTTCCTCCTCGCGGCCCTCCGAGCCTGTAATCTGGGCACAGATGGTTAAAATCTCTTTTTTACCAAGCAAAAACTGCTGTATCGACACCAAGGCACTGGCATTCTGATTCTCGGTAAAGGAATGTCCTGCCTCCTGGATCAACTGCAGGTGACATTGCTCCGGTGCATAGGATTCCTGGGCTTTAACAGCGTAAGTGTAAGGTACAACCTGATCATCCATTCCGTGCATCAGTCCGCAATCGATAACCTCAGGTACATTATTGATATCATAGGAGGCGCCGCCCAGAGTCCCCTCGCGGGCATGATCCGGTATGCAGAGCGCAGGATTTAGTATACGCTTTCATTATAACTGAATTGTTATCTGATTTCTCTGCTTTGTAAAACTCAGAGCTGAGTTTATAATTATGATTGATCATTTAGAGATTATTAACAAGATTGCGCTTAGAGAAAAGGATAAGGTTGGAATCGCACTTTGGTAAGCGTATGTTTTTATCTAATATTATAAAAGGAGACCCCAATGAAACGAATAACCAAGCTATGGCCCGGCGGCAAACCGAAAGCCTTTACATTAAGCTATGACGATGGTGTGGAGCAGGATAGAAGACTGATACAAATCCTTAATAAGTATAAATTAAAAGCAACGTTTAATTTGAATTCCGGGATTCAGCATGAAGGCAGCTTCTGGGTGGATAAAGGGATTACCATCAGACGGATGAATCCGGAGGGACTGGAGGCTGTGTATGAAGGCCACGAAATTGCCGTCCACAGCCTGACTCATCCTGTACTTCCTGATCTGCCGCATGAGCTCGCGCGGGCTGAGATATTAGAAGACAAGCGGAATCTGGAGCAGAAATTCGGTTATCTGGTAACGGGGATGGCTTATCCCTATGGCGCATACAATGCTGCGACTGTCGGGCTGCTGAAGGAATGCGGGCTGGAATATGCCAGAACAGTTAATCAGCACTTGAAGTTTAATCTGCCGGAGAATCCGTATGAATGGCATCCGACCTGTCATCATAATGATCCAGAGCTGATGAATCTGACGGAGGCTTTTCTTGCTGACGGGTCCCCGTCCTTATCTTTGTTCTATGTATGGGGACACAGCTATGAGTTTGATGTGCAGAATAACTGGGAGCGGATCGAGGAATTCAGCCAAAGGATCAGCAGCCGTGATGAAGTCTGGTATGCAACAAACATCGAAATCATCCATTACATGGAGGCTTACAGCCAGCTGAGATTGTCAGTTGACTGCAACCTGGTGTATAACCCGAGCGCCTTAGCCGTGTGGATTATGGCTGATGATACAGTGGTTGAGGTTCCGCCCGGGAGTACGCTGCAAATTTAGTTATGGAAGATTAATATGAAACGGGAGCCTGCAGGGGCTCCTGTTTATTTTTATTAGTATAAAAAGAATTCTAAGTATTAATTAGTTCGGGTGATACAGAACAAGTTTCCAGACCGGGCACTACGTTTGGGCGAAATACATAAAGGGGGAACATAAATCCAGCGGGTAAATGTAAAATATATATTTCTTATATGCATGTTCATTTTGTGCTATTCAATAATAGGATTGTCCTAACCGGAGTTCGCGTTTCTCCTCTACAATGAGAGTATTATTTTACCGGGAGGTATTTACAGAATGATTAATGGCACAGGAAGAAGCAAAGTACAGTTTGACGGGGAATGGAGCTTTTACAAAGGGGATATCCGGATTCCCTATGCAGTTAAGGCCGGAATGACAGGGGGTATTACGGATGCGAGTACCCGCAAGGATGGGGAATGGCTGGATATCGCATTTAACGATAAAGGAATGGGTGAGCAGCAGCTGGACTGGTCTTCTGTCAGCATCCCGCATGACTGGTGTGTGGAGCAGCAGTACGTCCAGGATGAGCATCTGGGAGCCAGAGACGGGAGCCACGGGTATTTGCCGGGCGGAATCGGGTTTTACCGCAAGGGGTTTGACCTGCCGGCAGAGGCTGCGGGCAGCAAATGGCTGATTCGTTTCGACGGCGTATCCGGCACCAGCACGGTCTGGGTGAATGGCCATCTGATCGGCAGTCACCATGGGGGATACATCGGATTCAGCTATGACCTGTCGGACGTGCTCCGTTACGGGGATGAGGGCAGCAATGTTATTGTTGTCAAAGTGGATGCGACGGAATGTGAGGGCTGGTGGTACGAGGGCTGCGGCATCTACCGGCATGTCTGGCTGGAGAATATGGATCTGCTGCATGTGGCGGAATACGGGACGTACATAACTACACCTGAGGTGGGCAAAGAACAGGCGACGGTTAATATCAACACCCGTATCCGCAATAACTATACCGATGGGCTGCAGGTATCGCTGCAGACCGTAATTTATGACGGCTCCGGGCAACAGGTCTGTGCCGGATCGGCAGATACCTATGCCGAGTGGTACGCCGAGACGGAGCTTGCACAGAGCTTCGTGGTGGAGCAGCCTAATCTCTGGGGACCTGATTCGCCGTATTTATACAGAGCAGAATCGGTAATCATTCATGAAGGGCAAGAGCTGGACCGGTATGAGACGGTGTTCGGCATCCGCAGCATCCGGTTTGATCCGGAGGAGGGCTTCTTCCTTAACGGTGAGCCGCTGGTCATCAAAGGGACATGCAATCATCAGGATTTTGCCGGAGTGGGCGTAGCCTTGCCAGATAGCCTGATAGAATATAAGCTTAAGCTTCTGCAGGAGATGGGCTCCAATGCTTACCGCAGTGCACATCATCCGCCAACCCCGGAGCTGCTGGATATCTGCGACCGGATCGGAATGCTGGTGATGGATGAGAACCGCAAGCTGGACAGCAGCCGAAACGGGATTAGCCAGCTGGAAAGGCTGCTCTACCGTGACCGTAACCATCCAAGCGTAATTATCTGGAGCATGGAGAATGAAGAGGTGCTGGAAGGCACCGTCACAGGCGCCCGGATACTCAAAACACTGGCGGACACAACCCGCCGCATTGATCCGACACGCCCGACCTGTGCGGCAATGAACCACGGCTGGAACGAGAACGGCTACAATGATGCGGTTGAAATTACCGGCTATAATTATGGACACCGCGATCATCTCGATATCCGTGACCATGAGCAATACCCGAATCGCCTGATGATTGGCAGTGAATGTGCCAGCTTCACAGCAACCAGAGGCATCTATGAAGATGATCCGGTTAGAGGCTACTGCTCTGAATATGGTACGAACATTCCTTCATGGGGCTGCACACCGCAGCAGGCCTGGAGAGATTTGGTGAATAACCGCTTTTTGACCGGTGTCTTCATGTGGACCGGATTTGATTACCGTGGCGAACCGACTCCATACCTGTGGCCGTGTATTAACTCACATTTCGGTCTGATGGATACTTGCGGATTCCCGAAAGACAGTTATTATTATATGCAGGCTGCGTGGACGGAGAAGCCGATGGTTCATCTGCTGCCGCACTGGAATTGGCCGGGCTCGGAGGGTAAGCCTGTCGAAGTCCGTGTGTTCTCCAATACCGACACTGTAGAGCTGTATCTGAACGGCAGAAGCCTGGGGGAACAGCAGGTGGACAGAAACGGATATTTGACCTGGAACGTGATCTATGAGCCGGGACAGCTGGAAGCTGTCGGGAAACACGGCGGACAGGAAGCAGCAAGGAAGTCTGTCGTTACCGCTGGCCAGCCTTATCAGATTCAATTCATCCCTGACCGGCATGAAGCACGGGCGGACGGATCGGATACGATTCCGGTCCGCGTTGCTGTACTGGACAAGGATGGCAATATTGTGCCTACAGCCGATAACGAAATCCGTTTTGAGGTTACCGGAGCAGGCTCCTTGCTGGGCGTAGGTAACGGTAACCCGAGCAGCCATGAGCCGGACAAGTCGTCCCTGCGCCGTGCCTTTAACGGATGGTGCCTGGCGCTGGTTCAGGCCTCCGGCGATGCAGGCTCTGTGACGCTGCGTGCTGAATCCTTAGGCCTTGCCCCTGCAGAACTGATGCTGCAGACCGTAACTGGAGATCATATAGAAGGTTAAAGAATTTCACATAGAGGATGGCCCCTAACAATGCGCAGGTTAACGAAATACATGCCTTTCACCTACAAAATGATGATTCCCTATTTGCTTCTGGTTCTAATGACGGATGTATTCATTGGTTATATCTCTTACTCCATGCTGACCGATTCGCGGACAGAGATGGCAGAGACCAATGTCAGAACCGGGATGGAGCAGGCCAGAAACAATATAAGGTATCAGATGGATGAGATACAGAGGATGTCCGATAACCTGTTCGCGAGCCAGCCCTTTCAGCGCGCCATTGAACTGAAGGGGACTCCGTTCGAGAATTACCTGACGCTGATCGATGATATTCTGCCCCAGCTGACTGCACCGCTGCAGCTGTTCGGGAATCAGATCCGCTTCATGCTCTATACGCCAGACAATATTTACAATGTAGTCCCCGGAGATAACCTCGATGAGCCGATAGTGGACAGTGATTACTATATCCTCCCCTTGGAGGATATCACCGGCGAGGAATGGTTTCAGTCTCTCCAGGACTCCAAGCGGGATAATATATGGCTGCAGATTGATACGGATCAGAAGCTTAACAATATCTCGCATGTCCGCAGGCTGATCAGCTTCAGTGATAACAAAACGATGGTTGGCTTTATACGGATTACTGTTCCGCTGGAGGATTTATTCGGCGGCTTCGAGACCTTTCCTGTAGAAGAGGGAATTACGCTGCGCTTGATGGACAGGGCTGCCGGTACAGCTATATTTCAACGCGGAACGGCTGATTACGATGCCGGACGCGAGAAATTCCTGAGTCTGCATGAGCCGATTCCGGGCAGTGATCTGGTTATTGAAACCCTCGTTCCGCAAAAGTATCTGACACAGGATGCCGGCAGGCTGCGGATGGTGATTCTGGCTGCCTGTACGCTCAGCTTTGTAGTCATGACCCTGATCGGATTTGTAGTAGCGCGTATCTCAGGCCGCAAGATGAGCCGGATCGTTGGACTGGTGCGTGCCTTCCAGGAGGGGAATTTTCAGAAACGGATCCGCTTCTCGGGGAACGATGAATTTGTCCAGATTGCTGATTCCTTTAATGATATGGCGGCTAACATCCAGGAGCTTATAGACAGGGTTTACGTGCAGGAGGTTTCCAAAAAACAAGCCGAGCTCGAAGCTCTGCAGGCACAGATTAATCCGCATTTTCTGTATAACACGCTTTCTACTATAGGCAGTCTTGCTAATCTTGGTGAGATTGGAAAGGTTACGCAGATGGTTGAAGGCTTATCACATTTCTACCGGCTGACGCTGAACCAGGGCAATGTGTACATTGAATTAAAGAAGGAAATGGAGCAGGTGGAGACCTACCTTGACATCCAGCGGGTCAAATATGCGGATTCATTCAACCTGTACGTTGATGTTGACGAAGAGATTATGCATATGCAGGTCATTAAGCTGCTGCTGCAGCCATTTGTAGAGAATGTATTCAAGCATGCCTGGTTTGGAAAAACGATCTCCATCCGTCTGACCGGCCGGCGAGTTGGCGATAATATTGAGCTGAAGGTTATCGACAACGGTGTTGGCATGCGGCCTGAAGATGTCAGGAAAATGATGGACGGGCACAGCCAGACAGGCGGTTACGGGGTCAAAAATGTGAATGAGCGCATTAAGCTCAGATACGGGGACGAATATGGCGTGACCATTGCAAGCATATACGGGGCGGGAACCACCGTTCAGCTCCTGCTTCCGGCAGGTCATACAGACCGTGCAGAGCTTGAGGAGCAGTCCCGTTGATGAAAAGTGTGGTGAATCAGAAGCATCAGGAGGAATTCAAAGTGAGGAGCATCAGTGTACTGCTGGTTGACGATGAAGCCGTTGATCTGGAATGGCTGCGGCGCAGAGTCTTGTCCAGCGGATTTGATATTGAAGTAGCAGGTACAGCAAATAACGGCTTTGATGCCCTTGAAATGCTGGAACAGGAGCGTGTAGACATCATTCTGTCGGATATCCGGATGCCGATTATGACGGGGACGCAATTCGCCAGAAGAGCCAAAGCAATCCATCCTAAAGTAAAAATCGTATTCATCAGCGGCCATGAGGATTTCAGCTATGCCAAGGAAGCCATTCAGATCAGTGCCTCGGGATATTTGCTCAAGCCTGTCAAGGATAAGGACTTGTATGAAATGCTTGGGAACCTGTGCCAATCCATTGAACTGGAGCGGGAGCAGAACCGGTCCTTAAACGAAGCCTTGTCGCTTATTAATAAAGAGCTCATCCTGCGCTGGTTCGATGAAGATTCACCGGAGCCTGCTGAGCCGCAGCTGCATACTGCCCTGATTCCGCTGTTAGTAAGCGGCGCAACGGCAGCCGTTATAGAAATCGATGATTTGGAATGGAAAATGCAGGATGTCTCCGAAGACAATGCGCGTATGATGATTCGTCAGACACAGCAGCTGATTAGAGCCGTGCTTGAGGAGAACAAGAGCGGAACGATGATTATCGGGTCCGGTCACAGATTCATTATTCTGTGCAGCCTTCCCCAGGAGGCATTTCTGCAATTAATGGAGGTGCTGATCCGGAGAACGGCAGAGTCCTCTATCTGTACAATAACAGTTGGCGCCGGCCGGCACGCCCGGAATGAAGCAGAGCTGCATGCATCCTATAAGCAGGCACAGGCTGCGCTTAGCGCCAAATGGCTGCTGGGCAAAAACCGGCTGATCCGCGATACAATGGAGCCTGTGCCAAGCGGGACGCCTGGTGCCGATATGGACCAGACTTTGGACCTTCTGCTTGAGGCTATCATCCAGTATGATCTGGTGGCCATTGATGATCATCTGCTCAAGCTCATGATGAACGCAGGCAAAAAGGATGTCTATGATCTGATTATCCGGATCACCTCGAAGCTCCATGCGGATCTGCAGCAGCAGAACGAGAATCTGTACGAGCTGCTGCAGTGGGAATCCCATCAGCCGGAGATTCTGTTCCAGTTCGAGACAATCCATGATATTCTGTCCTGGATGAGACGGAGATTCTTTGAATTGTCAGAACTGCTGTATGTCAAACGCCAGCGCCAGAAGCGCAAGCTGATTGATGAGATCATTAAGTATGTGGAAGATAATCTTGAGCAGAAAATCACCCTGAAGGAAGCGGCAGTCCAGTTTAACTTTACACCGAATTATTTAGGATATCTGTTCAAAGAAGACTATGGAATTCCGTTCATAGACTACGTAAAGGAACGAAAAATGAGCCGGGTGTTCGAACTGCTCAAGGATCCTACCCTTATGATCTATGAGATTGCCGAGCGGATGGGCTATAAAAACCTGATTTATTTTAACAGGCAATTCAAACAGACAACCGGTATGACGCCGGGAGAGTACCGCAAGAAGCATAAAGTATAGCCAATAAAACGTTGTTCCGGACCGGTTATCGTCCTGGGCAGCGTTTTTTGTCTTTCGGGGTATACTTTTTCTAAATTATCGTTGGAAAAGTATTAGTATTTGTTGGCCTGCTCAATCCACAAGCCTGAAACGCATCTTTATAATAATGACATAGAGATATTGAGTAGTGGAGAGGGGATTGGAGATGAAACAGAACAAATATGGATTCTGGCATAAGGTTAGAAAGAATAGAGCCTTGCTGCTTATGCTAACTCCGGCAGTCTTGTTCTTCCTGGTATTCGCCTACGTGCCAATGGCCGGGATTGTACTTGCGTTCAAGCAGTACAACTATAGCGGAGGTATATTTCACAGCCCATGGAACGGGCTGGATAACTTCAGATTTTTCTTCGGGTCCGGTGACGCCTGGCGTGTAACCCGGAACACAGCACTGTATAATATTGCTTTTATTATCATCAATAATGTGCTGCAGATTTTTGCCGGTATCCTGTTATTTGAGGTTGCAGGGAAATGGTTCCGGAAAATTACACAAACGATACTGTTCCTGCCATACTTCATTTCCTGGGTAGTGGTTGGAGCGATTGCCTATAATTTGTTTAACTTTGATGTGGGTACACTTAACGTACTGCTGAAAGGGCTTGGCATGCAGCCTATTGATATCTATAATACTGCATCCTACTGGCCATTTATCCTGATTGTGGTCTCTGCCTGGAAGGCGCTGGGTTATGGTACGATCATGTATCTTGCCGCCATTACAAGCATTGATACTGAAATGTATGAAGCAGCACAGATTGACGGTGCGAACATCTTCCAGCGTATCATGAAAATTACCGTTCCGAATCTGATTCCAACTGTAATCATTCTGGTGCTTCTGGCGATAGGGAACATCTTCCGCGGAGACTTCGGTATGTTCTATAACATGGTGGGGAATAACGGTCTGCTCTTCTCCAATACTGATGTTATTGATACGTTCGTATTCCGCTCCCTGACCACATCCAATGAGATCGGGATGTCCGCTGCAGCCGGTTTCTATCAATCCCTGCTGGGCTTCGCGACCATTATGTTCGCCAATTACGCCGTTCGCAAATACGATAAAGACCGTGCTCTATTCTAAACAAAGGAGGCAGCTTAATGAGTTCAACTACTGTAAACGGCGATATGAAAAAAGTGCGCAAGCATGCTGATATCGATAAAATAACCCTGTCCATCATTGGATATGTTACACTAACCATTCTTGCAATATTCTGCATCGTGCCGTTCCTGCTTGTCATTTCCGCTTCGCTTAGTGATGAGAGTTCCATTATTGAGAAGGGATTCCAGATCATTCCGTCAACCTTCTCTACTGAAGCCTACAGGCTGCTCTTTGAATTCCCCGGTGAAATGCTCCGTGCATATGGCGTGACCATTTCTGTCACTTTGATTGGTACTATAATCGGATTATTCCTGACTGCCATGACTGCCTATGTGCTGTCCCGGAGAGATTTTGAATGGCGGAACCGCTTCTCATTCTATTTCTTCTTCACTACCCTGTTCAGCGGCGGCTTAGTGCCTTCTTACCTGCTGATCATCAACTTCCTGCAGCTCAAGGACACGCTGCTGGTCTTGATTCTGCCGATGCTGATGAATGTATTCTATATTATCGTCATGAAATCGTTCATGAGCAGCATCCCAGATGCGATCACGGAATCCGCTAAAATTGACGGAGCCGGCGACTTCCGCATTTTCATGCAGCTGATTATTCCTTTATCTAAGCCTGCACTTGCTACAATTGGCCTATTCATTGCCCTGGCTTACTGGAATGACTGGTATAACGCGCTGCTCTACATTTCCAAGTCCGAATTAATGCCGCTTCAGTACTATCTATATAAAATGCTGGGCAATATGGACGGTATGCGTAAAGCAATGATGTCTTCTGGTGCGGTTGTGAATTCGGATCTGCCTACGGAGAGCTTGAAGATGGCTATGACGATTGTAGCTACAGGCCCGATTCTGCTTGCTTATCCGTTCATCCAGAAATATTTTGTACAAGGCCTCACCATTGGTGCTGTCAAAGGATAATTCCGGGGTCACCCGGTTATCAATATATTTTTCAAATCACAACTTCCTGAGGGGGAATACATGTCATGATGAACAAGAAAAAGAAACTCACTGTCACATTGGCAACAATGATGACACTCGGAACAATACTAAGTGCATGTGGAGGCGGCAATAATGCCGCTAACACAGCTGGAGAAGCAACGAATGGCGGCGGAAATGCTGCTAATTCGGCTGCTGACTCCGGTGCTCCTGATACGTCCAAAGAAGTTAAGCTCAAAATGATCCTGGTCGGCGGGCAGCCGGGTGATTATGATAAGGTATTCGGTGAGCTGAATACTAAATTGAAAGAAAAAATCAATGCTACTGTAGAAACAGAGTTTCTTGACTGGTCCGACTGGACGCAGAAATACCCGCTGAAATTTGCCGCCAATGAGGATTTCGACCTCGTGTACACGGCTAACTGGGCTTTCTATAACGATCAGGCACTTAAAGGCGGCTTCCTGGAGCTGACAGAGGACATGCTGTCCAAGTATATGCCGCAGACCTGGGCAAACATGCCAAAGGTTAACTGGGAGCAGGCTAAGGTAGACGGTAAGATCTTTATGGTTCCAAACAACAATGTTGAGGTTACCGATAAAGTAGTGTTATACCGTGAAGATCTGCGCAAGAAATACAATCTTCCGGAAATCAACAGTCCTGAGACTTATGCTAATTACTTGAAAACGGTTGCTAAGGATGAACAAGCTGTAACAGCTTTCGGAGCAAAACCTGCTGATGGCTGGAAGTTCCATGAACTGGATCAGCTGCTGCTGGAACAGAACAACGACTTCAACCTGGTAGATGCCAACCTGATGCCTTTGGCTTACAAGCTTGACGATGCATCTGGCCAAATCTTTAACATCTATGATACGCCTGAGTTCACTGAATTGCTCAAATACTACAAAGATCTGGCTGACAATGGTGCATGGTCGAAAAACGTAGTCAGCAACAAAAACGATGTATGGCAGGATGTTAAGGCGGGCAAGATTTCCTCCTACGCCCACAATCTGGGTACTGTTGCCGCCAACCTTACTGAAATGCGCCGTGATAAACCTGATGTAGAGCTGGCAATTGCAGATCTGACACCTGACAAAAAGAAAATTGCTGCAATCGCAACACAGAACGGTATGTCCATTCATGCAACTGCGAAGAATCCGGAACGTGCTCTGATGCTGATTGATTTGCTGCAGAATGATAAAGAAATTCATGACTTGACTATGTACGGTATCGCTGGTACTCACTACAATCCGGAAGGTGACGATAAGTTCACTGCAGGACCGGCAGCAGCTAACTACACAGGCTTCTCGAACTGGGGCTGGAATTCCCCGCTGAACCGTCAGGATGCAGCTTACCCTAAGGAAGCTGACGATATGTTCAATGACTGGCAGGCTAACGTCTTCCACTTCCCGCTGGAAACCTTTGTCTTCGATACGGCAAATGTAAAAAATGAAGTAGCTAATATCGGTAATGTAATGCTGCGTTATGCGATTCCATTGGAATACGGCTTGATTGATGATCTTGAAAAAGGTCAGGCAGATCTGATCAAACAGCTGAAATCGGCTGGTATTGATAAAGTTCAGGCTGAAGTGCAGTCTCAGGTAGATGCCTTCCTGGCTGCTCAAGGACAATAATCAGATTAATGTTAAAGGGCTGCTCCAAAGCTTGACTTTGGAACAGCCCTTACATACAAACAGGATCAGGCCCCGCTATCGTATAGCCGGTCAGTCTGCTTCATGAACTGCTGCTTATCATATTATTGGGAGGTTGTTATGTGAAGAACAGCAAAAGAATTATGGCTATCATTCTACTCATCTCAATGGCACTATCAAGCTTATTTACCGGCTTGCCAGGTAAAGCAGAGGCTTCAGCTGCTCCTGGGTCCTTCTCCAAAGGCGCTGACGTCAGCTGGCTGCCGCAATTAGAGGCACTTGGATATAAATTCTATAACGACAACGGGGAAGAACAGGATCTGCTGCTTATTTTAAAGGATCATGGCATTGATTCCATCCGGATCAGAGCCTGGGTTAATCCTTCGGATGATCCGTCCAACGGGCATAATAGTACAGAAGAGGTTGTTGCTTTAGCTTCTCGTGTAAGCGCTCTCGGATTTCGGGTGATGATTGATTTCCACTATAGCGACAGCTGGGCGGACCCGGGGAAGCAGGTCACTCCTGCGGCATGGGCTGACGCAGATCTGGAGCAGCTGAAAGTCCATGTATCCGAATATACTACCGGTGTTATGAAAGCGCTACAAGATGCGGGTGTTACCCCGAAGTGGGTGCAGATCGGCAACGAGATCAATAACGGTATGCTGCATCCGCTGGGCAGCTACAGTAATATAACCAATCTGGTTCAGCTGCTTCAGGCCGGCTCAAGTGCAGCCAAAGCCGTTTTTCCTGATATCAAGGTGATTATTCACCGGGCAAACGGAGCGGAGGCGGGTGTTGACTCATATTATGCCGGTCTTGTAGCGGCCGGTCTTAAGGATAGCGATTACGATATCATCGGGTTATCTTATTATCCTGAAGCTACCTTTACCTCCTCCATAGATGAATTAAGCGAGAATATGAATAAGCTTGAACAGAATTACGGCAAGGAAGTTATGATTGTCGAAGTTGGAGGGAATGTCTCCGAGGATGTTGACAGCGTTCACAACATGCTTGTCGCTGTACAGGATAAACTGCATAATGTACCAAACCAGAGAGGAACCGGCATATTCTACTGGGAGCCTACAGGGATCATGTTCGATTATCCGTTATCCGCATGGAATAAAGACGGCAGCCCGACCATTGCTATGGATGCTTTTATTGATGGAGCCGCCGCAATTAACCGTTATCCGGTTCAATCCATTACCCTTGATCAGCCTGAAACGGTGATTGAGGTTGGCGGGAACGGGGCATTAACGCCAATCTTCACACCAGAGAATGCAACCTACAAGGGCGTAAAATTCACCAGCTCCCAGCCTGACATTGTTAAAGTCGATCTTTACAAGGGAACGCTCTCCGGGATCTCTGCCGGAACAGCAACCGTAACAGCGGTTACCTATGACGGCGGATTTACGGCTGCCAGCGAGGTTACGGTTATTCCAAGCACAAGCCTGATTCAGAACCCCGGGTTCGAGGACGGTCTGAACTCGTGGACCCTTACCGGTGATGAAAAGGCGGTAACCATCGAAAATGATGTGTATACCGGTTCTTCGGCCTTACACTATTACAGTCCAACACCGGCTGAATTCAAGATCTCCCAGACCCTCACCGGGCTGGAAAACGGAACGTATACTTTATCAGCCTGGGTCTCCGGCGGCGGAGGTGAAGAGATTTCGGAGATTTTTGCCGGAGATGCTGTGCAGAGCTTCACGAATACCGGATGGAAGGAATGGAGCAACCCTGCTATTAAGGATATTGAGGTTACAGACGGTACGCTGACTGTCGGAGCCCATTATAAGCTCGCCGACGGACAATGGGGCAACCTTGATCATTTTGAGCTGAAAGAGAAGGATAATACGGAGTACATTTCGATTACTAATCCAAGCTTTGAAATGGTTAAGGATGACGGTACACCTGAAGGCTGGACCCTTCCTGATACTTCAGCGCTGACTGAAGGCACTGGTTATACGGGTGAAAAGTCGCTTGGATTCTGGAAGGAAACCGCGTTTACCTTTGAAGCCTATCAGGAGCTCACCGGTTTAACAAACGGGACCTACAAGCTGTCTGCCTGGTCGCAGGGCGCAGGAGATGAAATCAATAATGAGCTGTACGCTGCGGCAGGCGGTCAGACGCCATTAACAGCAGGCTTTGCGAATAAGGGCTGGAACAAGTGGAACCAGGCGGTTGTAGACAACATTAAAGTCACCGATGGAACAATGAAAATAGGGGTTTCCCTGGATGCAAAAGCCGGGAACTGGGGCTCTTATGATGATTTTGTTCTGATTAAAATCAGTGATGAGCCGGGAACAAATCCGGGCACAGATCCGGGAATGCCAGGCACATCGCCGGATGCTCAGGTTCCCCCAGTCAGCACTCCGGCAGCAGAGCCGGTTGCTTCTGTTGCAGACAATACCAATGTATACAGTCTCACTATCCAAGCGGCAGCAAATGCTGACAAAGAAGGGCTGACAGCCAAGCTGGATACTAATGTAATAAACAGTCTGCTGCAAAAAGTTAAAGCGTCTCAGGCAGCCGGTCAAAAAACGGCAATTGAAATCAAGCTTGATGGTCCAGCGAACGGGCAAATTGTTCAATTAGCTGTTCCAAAGGAAGCGCTCAAGCTGCTGGCGGATCATCCGGAAACAGCATTCAGGCTGAATAACGGCGGAGCTGCAATTACCTTTGACCATCAATCAGTTCTGGCTATTAGCAGTGCAGCAGCAGATACCGTAATCAGCGTTAACAGGCTCGCTGCAGCAGGCTTCCCGCAAAATGTACAGAGCGTAATCGGGGATAATTCCGTATACGGCTTCACTGTAAAGGCAGCCAATACTGATATCACACAATTTAACGGCGGCAAGGTGACAATCAGTCTGCCATATGCTCCGCGTGCGGGTGAACAGACTAACGCAATTGTTGCCTACTATATTGATCAGGCAGGAAGCCTGACCCCGGTCAGAGGCGGTTATGAGGCTTTGACAGGTACGGTGAAGCTTCAGACAAGCCATTTATCACAATATGCTGCCGGATACAATGCAGTGACCTTCAGTGATGTCAGCTCAGGGCAATGGTACAGTGATGCAGTCGGTTATATGGCTGCGAGAGGCATTGTATACGGGATAGGCGGACATGCGTTTGCCCCTGAGAGTGACGTAACACGAGCTGATTTCCTCATGATGATTATGAAAGCTTACGGAATTGAAGCAGACATGACCGGGGCAGTTCCTTTTGCGGATGCGGCCAATAAATACTATTCCGGCTATGTAAGTACTGCGCGGCAGCTGGGATTGGTATCCGGTACCGGGGATAACCGGTTTGAACCGGAAGCAGCTATAACCCGGCAGGACATGTCCGTTATTTTCTACAATATTCTGAAGCAGCTTAATGAGCTGTCCGCCGGGGAGACCGGCCAGAGCTATGATAGCTTTGCAGATACAGCCGCTGTATCCGGTTATGCACAAGCTGCCATGAAAGCATTGGTGGAGGCCGGATTGCTGAACGGCGACGGAGCCCAATTGGCTCCTGCCGGCTATGCTACCCGGGCGCAGGCGGCACAAATCGTATACAATGCGATTAAATAAGCGGCAGATGGTTTAAGCCGTATATTAAATGTAAGCTGAATTATCCAGCCATCCGGGCCTAATGCGCCGGATGGTTCTTTTATGTGTAATTTTTCAACAAAACTTTGTAGGAATTTTAAGGTTCGTGCAACGCTCGTCCAGTACAATCGAGATAACGCGGTTTGAACATAACAGATGAAGAAGGGGAGAACAATAATCATGAAGCAGCCGGTTAGAAGCAACGCCTTAGAGACAAAAGAGGATTTGCAGACAGCATTCAGGCAATTGACGGACCCGCTTAAAGGAATGTACAGCTCAGGCGGGGCACGCCTGGAAATCAGGGGGGCCGGAGCCGGGCATGCTGAAGAAATAGCCGATATGGAGGGCTTTTCCCGTATACTGTGGGGGCTGGCTCCGTATCTGGCAGGCGGAGGGGAAGCACTGGAGCTGAACCAGATTTATCAGCAGGGGCTAATTAACGGGACAAATCCTGAACATGAGGAATACTGGGGCGAGGCAGGTGATTATGATCAGCGTCTTGTTGAAATGGCAGCGATGGGCTTATCCCTGTGTCTTATACCAGAGGTCATCTGGGAGCCGCTGGATGCCGGAGAGCGCCGGAATGTATATAACTGGCTGAATCAGATTAATGTACATCCTTGCCATGACTGCAATTGGCTGTTTTTTCAGGTGATGGTTAACCTGGGCTTCCGCCGGGTCGGACAGCCTTATGATAAGGAGCAGATGGAACGGAATTTACAGCGTTTCGACCAGTTCTATCTCGGTAACGGCTGGTACAGTGATGGAATTGACGGACATAGTGATTACTACGGCCCGTTTGCCATTCATTTTTACTCGCTGATCTATCTGAAGCTGATGGAAACCGAGGACCCGGAGCGCTGCAGCCGGTATAAGGAGCGGGCATTGCTGTTTGCCGGGGATTTTGTGAACTGGTTTGATTCTGACGGCTCAGCCTTGCCTTACGGGAGAAGCTTATCGTACCGCTTTGCACAGTCCGCCTTCTGGAGTGCCTTCGCTTACGCCGGCTTGAGTACAGACACGCTGACCCCCGGTGCAGTAAAGGGACTTATCCTGCGCAATCTCCGCTGGTGGTTAGCTCAGCCTATTTTTGACAGCGCCGGTGTGCTTACTGTGGGTTATGCCTATCCCAATCTGGTAATGGCAGAAAATTATAATGCTCCAGGCTCGCCGTACTGGGCATTTAAAACCTTTCTTGTACTGGCACTCGCGGAGGATTCAGCCTTTTGGACGGCAGCAGAAGAGGACATGCCGCAAGGGCCCGCTCTAACTGTCCAGTCAGAGCCTCATTTGGTAGTGTGCCGGGATGAGTCAGGGCATGTGGCGGCGTTCAACAGCGGACATTTATCGACCAACGCACATACGAATACTCCGGCAAAATATGAAAAATTCGTCTACTCAACCCGGTTCGGCTTCAGTGTACCCAGAGCGGAATGGGGACTTGAACAGGCGGCAGCAGATTCCATGCTGGCATTAAGTGAGCGGGATCAGCTGTTCCGGGTCCGGCGGCAAAATGAAGAAACGAAGATTTCCGGCAATGTGCTGTATGCGAAATGGCGCCTGTGGCCTGATGTAGAGGTCCGGACCTGGATCGTGGCAGGACTCCCTTGGCATGTACGCATACACCGGATCGAGACCGGCCGGCCTCTTACCGCCGCTGAAGGCGGTTATTCCATAGAATCGAAGCCGGATCAGCAGATAGAGAGAACCGGCAAACCGGGAGTGTCGGTCAAGAATGCACTAGGCGAAAGCGGTATTTACGGTCTGGGAGGATATGAAAAGGGTCAGCTGGTATATGTGAATGTGAATACCAATCTGTTATATCCCCGTACGGTCCTGCCGACACTGATGACTGATCTGGAGCCGGGGAGCCATCTGCTGGTATCGGCGGTCTGCGGAGCCCCTGCGGGCAGCCTTGACGTTCCGCCGCTGGAAGAAGCCTTGAGCGGGCTGGGTATCAGTTGTACTGCGCAAGGCGTTTCCATAATTCGTGAGGGCTTCAAGAGTATAATAATAGATTCTGTTCAGTAAACAATAATCAAAGGAAATCATATCTTTTCAAAGTATCCACAGCAGCCCAAATGTAATATAATACTAGCCTAGCTCATAGTTTTGTGTGCTCAGGGAGGTCTATATGATCAGGCTGTTAGTTGTAGAGGATGAAAATAGAACCCGGGAGCTGCTGCTGAATTACATCCCCTGGGAAGAGCTTGGGATCGGCGAGGCCCGGACCGCACGTAATGGCCTTGCCGCGCTTGAGCTGACTTCAGCTTGGACACCGGACATTATTCTTTGTGATGTAAGGATGCCTAAGCTTAACGGCATTGAATTCAGCAAGAGATACAGGGAGAAGAATCCGCGCTGTAAGATCATTTTTCTGAGCGGCTTCTCGGATAAGGAATACTTGAAATCAGCCATATTTTTGAAAGCGTTAACATATCTGGAAAAGCCGATTATTCTTGAAGAGGTACAGGCGGCGGTTGAAGCAGCAGTCCAGCTGTGTGCAGAGGAGCAGAGGAAACATAATGAGGAGCTTCAGCTTCAGGCTGAAGTCGACAGAAGCCTGCCCTTTCTAAGACAGGAGATGGTCCGTAAGCTGATTACAAGCCCGGACTCTCCCCATGTCAGACCGGCGCTGGGCAGCAGTGAAACCTTCCTGTTACCGCTTCAAGGTCCTTATACGGTGCTGGCCGCAGAGCTGTACTGGAATCCTGCTGACCTCCCGGAGGACCCGCTTCCGGTACAGGATTCGCTGCTGGATGCCATTAACCGCGAGCCGCAGCTGCTGGCTTGGCGTGCCATAGGAGGCTTTGATTCCGGTAACCATCTGGTGCTTATTGTCCCCGGGGTATACCGCAGCTCCTACCGGGAAGGAAGGGACACTGCGGAGAATCTGGGGGATGCGCTGCTGCGGCTTGCCGGACCCGCAATAGAACTGAAGATTGGCGTCGGCGAGCCGGCAGCTTCCCTGTTGGATATTCCCGCTGCGTACAAGCTGGCTGCAGATGCATGCACGCTGCAATACTACTATAATCAGACCAAGCTTGTCTTTGCGGATGCACTGGGCAGGCACGAGCCGCTTGATACGAACCGGGAAGAAGTCCGCCTGATGCGCGGGCAGGTGCAAAAAGGAGAGATCGAAGCTGCAAAGGCCACTTTGCGCCGGTGGACACAATATGCCGGTTCCCGGATAGATCTGGATATTCTGCGGTTAAAGGACTCATACTTTCAATTTCTGCTTACCATTCTTGAATGTGCTGCCCAGTTAGGGGTTGCCGAGCCGGCGGAGGACGCAGAGCGGAGATATATGTGGAAGGAGCTTGACCGCGTATCAAGTCTTGCGGGACTGGAGCGGTATGTTCTGACTTTTTTGGAGCTGCTGCAGGAGCAGCCGGACGGTGAGCAGACAGCAGGTGCGGGAAAGATGCGTGAGATTATCCGGTTCATCCACTCCCATCTTCATGAAAAAGGGTTTACAATCAGGTCAATTGCCGACCATGTTCAATTAAGCGAGACCTACTTATGCGCTTTCTTTAAGAAGCAGCGAGGTCAGACCGTCAAGGAATTCATCACCGAAACCAGAATGAACAAAGCAAGAGAACGGCTGCGTGAGCCTAATGTGAAGCTGCTTGAGATAGCGCTGGACCTCGGATTTACAGACGCCAATTACTTCACTACCTTTTTCAAGCGCTGTGAAGGCTGTACACCGAGTGAATACAGGGAGCGTGCCATGAAATGAAGAAGAGATTCCGGTTCACTAATCTCAGCATCCGCTACAAGCTTTTTACAACCTATCTGCTCGTTATTGCAATCCCGTTCCTGCTGCTCCTGTTCATTCATTTAAATCTCACCCGGCAGGAGAACAAGGAAGCGGCAGTTCATTCCTCGCGTAAAATGCTCGACGAAACCAAATCCTATCTTGAATACAAGTCACAGGCTATTAATGAGGTGCTTAATTTTATTGCCTTCAACTCGCTGCTGCAGACCAGTGTCTCGGCTGACCCGCAGCAGTTCGAAGATGTTAACCATTGGCATATGGAGGCGCTGCGGCTATCCCGGCTCGTCAATCAGTTCCGGTATAATGAAGACATTATCTCCATTCAGGTCTATATGAAAGACGGACTAGCCGGCGCCACAGAAAATTCGGATTTTCTGAATATGAGAAACTACATGCGGACGCCATGGCTACTTCGTTTCGCAGCTGCAAAAGCCGCATTTACGTGGGTTCCCTCTACTGAAATAGATGCAGATTCAGGCAGTGCCGAGCTGTCCATTCTGCGCAAAATCCCTAATGCCAATAATATAAGAGAATTTGACGGCATTGTCCGTGCGAGAGTCCAGGGGGATGCGATGCAGTCTGTTCTGGATCATGCCATTTTAACCCCGGGGACCTCAGCGCTTTTGTTCAATGAACAGGGACAAATAATCAGCCGGGCTGATTCAGGCCGCAGTCTGGATTATCCGGTTCTGGAGATCGGCGGGCTGCTCTCAGCCGGAGAGGAAACGGGCTATTATGACGAGAATTATTCTTTTAACGGACAACGCCATATCCTGGGGTTACAGCATATACCCAATACATCGATGACAGTCGCGCTGTTAGTGCCTTACAAGGATATTCTGGAGTCTAGCATCAAAGCGCGCAACCGGATCATCTCGATCTTTCTTCTGGTCATTCCGCTGATGCTTCCGATTTCTTTTTTTGTATCAGCTTCAGCAACCCGGCGGATCAGGCAGCTGATCCTGCATGTCCGTAAGGTTAAAAACGGCAAATTTCAGCTGGCTCCGCTTCCGGCGAGTGAAGATGAAATCGGTGAGCTTACCCGTAATTTCAATATGATGGTCAACAATATGACCGGCTTGATGGAAGAGACGTATTCGCTCGGCAGGGAAGTAAAGAACAAAGAATTAAACGCGCTGCAGGCGCAGATCAATCCGCATTTCCTGTACAATACGCTTGATTTGATCAATGTAATGGCCATAGAATCAGGTTCCCGGGAGATCAAGCGTGTCGTAGATGAGCTTGCCGTATTTTATAAGCTCAGTCTAAGTAACGGTAAGGAGTATGTGACACTGGAAAGTGAACTGCAGCATATTGAGGCTTATGTACGGATTCAGAATATGCGTTTTGGTAACGGAATTGTGCTGGAGCTTGAAGTACCGCGTGAGCTGTTTGACTGCGAGCTGCCCAAAATTGTCCTCCAGCCTCTGGTTGAGAATGCCATTCTTCACGGAATTATGGAAAAGGAGGATGAAGCGGGTAAGATCAGAGTTACTGCGGCAGCCGACAAAGGTGATGTTATTATTGAATTAATAGATGATGGAATAGGAATGGAAGCGTCAGCCCTGGCCACAATTTTCCTGGAGAAAAGCGGCGGGGTGAGCAAGGGCGGAGGCTACGGGGTGCGCAATATTGAAGAGCGGCTGAAACTGTCTTACGGAATATCGTACGGAATTACATTTGCGAGTACTCCGGGAGCTGGGACCCGTGTGTCGATGCGTGTTCCAGACCGCAGAACAGGAGCCTCTTCCGCATAAAATACGATACCAAGATTACAGAGTGTTACAGCATGGGGGGGACATAATTGAGGAGGGTCATATTTGGCTGTATATCGGTGCTGATACTGGCAGCCGTTGTGCTGTTCTGGCAGTCTGTTGTATCCAGGAAGGTTGATATGCCGGCAGGGGACAACACCCTGGATTCAGCTTCAGGCAATACGGACAAGAATGAGGTGAAGCTGACCGGATATTTGATCGGTGAAGCACCGGAAGGATTGCCGGAGGTCCTGCGTGCACTTAATGACAAGTTGAAGCAGGATATCAATGCCACACTGGAGCTGAATTACATCGCCTGGGACGAGCTTGCCTCCAAGTATTCTTTGCTGCTTGAATCCGGAGAGAATATTGATTTCATATTTGCTGCCGACTGGTCCTTTTACACTACTGAAGCGGCAAGAGGAGCTTTTATGCCGCTTAGTAAGGAGCTTCTCCGCACCTATATGCCGCGTCATATGGCGCTAATGCCGGATGAGGCATGGCAGGCGACGCTTGTGAACGGGCAGTCCTTCATTATTCCTACGGCTGTACAGGAACGAAAGATCAATCTGGCATTATTCCGCAAGGATGTAATGGCAAAGGCCGGGCTCAGTACAATTACAGCCTTTTCGGAGATTGAACCTTATCTGGCCGCAATCAAAAAAAGCTATCCGGACATGATCCCGCTTAACCTGGATTCGCACTTTGACCTTTCAACGCCTTACGGCTATTTAATGGCGGAACAGATAGGCTGGCCTGGGGCTCCTTTTGATTCCGGTGATCCGTCCGCGCAGGGCATAGCCGGCGATATGGACAGTACCTCAAGCGAATTATGGTCTATGGTCGAGGAGCCGATGCTCAGTGTCCAAAAAAAGACAGCGCATATGATGAAGGACTGGTACGACAAAGGGTACGTGAACCGAAATCCTTTTGCCAATCAGGTGCGGTCCAAACAGAATTTCTGTTACGGTAAATCAGGTATAGCCTTCGGTAACTCGAATGACCTTGCACAAGTATTTACGCTTTGTAAGGAGAAAGGAATTGAGGTGTATCCGTTCCTGATGCTATATCCCTCCGGTACAACCAGCCAATCCTCGTGGCTTAATAACGGGGTTTCCATAAGTGCGAACTCCAGGCATCCCGAGCGTGCGCTGCAGGCGCTTGATCTGATTATGCAGGAGCCCTCCTATGCTTATTTGGCTTACTATGGAATAGAAGGCCGGAATTATAACATTCTGAGCGACGGCAGGATCGGTCTGCCGGAAGGGGTGAGCGCCGAGAGTAATACCTATCCGCCTGATGCTTCGGGTTTCTGGTTTGTGAATAAAGAATTATTCCCGCCAATGGCGGAATGGACGGACAGCTACGTGGAGATGAGAAGCAGAATCGACGCTTATCTGAAGCCGGTGACTTATCTGGGCTTTCTGTTTAATTCAGGAAATGTTAAAACCGAAATTGCCAATCTGAAAAGCATCTCGATCGAGTACGCCCAGCCGATCTATATCGGTGCGGTGGAGGATGTGGATGCCGCCTTTACCAGACTCACCGGACAGCTGAAGGCAGCAGGCATCGACAAGGTGAAAGCTGAGGTAGAGCTGCAGGCGGCTGCCTTTTTGCGGGGGGAACATTAGGTTTTAAAAGAAAATCATAGCTTTACTTACTATTACATGGAATCGGCTTCCTTATATAATGGGTGCGAATCAGCATAATCCATTTCGAGGAAGGATGTATGTACATGAAAAAGGGCAGGCTGTTCATCATGTTTCAATGGGCATTGGTAGTTCTGGTTACCGCATTTGCCTTCGGGCCGCTTCCGGCCAAGGCTGCAGCCGGAACGATTACCAACGACGTATTCTGGAAGGATACGGCGGGCAATCCGATTTATTCGCAGGGAGGCAACATACTCAAAGTAGGCAATACGTATTACTGGTACGGCGTGAAATACAATGGGGCAGTTACCTACTACAACAATCCGAGCGGCAAAAATGGGGATACCAGCTTTGCGGCTGTTACCTGCTATTCCTCAACTGACCTTGTGAACTGGACGTTCCGCGGCAATGTCATTACAGCCGGTGCCGAAGGGACCACCTGGGACCCGGACTGGCTGGGCCGGCTGGGCGTTGTGTATAACACCAATACCCAAAAGTATGTGCTAATTACCCAGTATGCCGGGCCTGAGGGCAGCGGTGTGGCCTTTGCCACCAGCAGCACCCCTACCGGAACATTTGCCTTCCATCATGTCCAGACCTCCATCACCAATGTGGTTAACAATCTTCCCGGAGACCAGTCCACCTTTGTAGATGATAACGGAAAAGCGTACCTGGTCTTCAGCAACGCGAGCGGGCGGTCGCGGACCTATGTGTCAGAGCTGCGGACTTCCGACTATCTGAATATTGAACCGGCAACCCAGGTGTTTCAGAGCACGTCAGGGGGACGCGAAGGCAATGCAATGTTCAAATACAACGGCAGATATTACATCGCTTCCTCAGATTTGCACGGCTGGAATGCCTCTCATGCGTATGTCATTTCGTCTACAAGTATAACCGGACCTTACTCGGCAGAGTCCGTCATGGCCAATTCGGAAAAGGATTATTCGCATGTGTCACAGACCGGCTTTTTCATCCAGGTACAGGGAAGTTCCGGGACGACGATTCTGTTCGCAGGTGACCGCTGGAGCGATTTTGCCGGCAACGGGCTCGGCTATAACCAGTGGATGCCGTTGTCCTTTAACGGTACGGAGCCTGTGCTGAACTCGCTGAGCAAATTCAATCTGGACGCAGCAGCCGGTACCTGGAGTGTTGCCGCAGGGAACAACTACATTATGAATCCTAGCTACGAAGCTGACCGGATTACGCTCAATACATTAACCGGCTGGTCCAACTGGAAAAATACCACGGCTGATCCCAACTCCAACATTTCACCCGGACGTACTGGACGTTATTCAATGACCCAGTATAGTGATACCGCTTACAGTGCCAGCATGTACCAGAATGTATCCGGTCTGCCTAACGGCACCTATACCTTGAAAGCCTGGGTCAAGAGCGGCGGAGGCCAGCAGGTGGCCCAGATTTTTGTCAAAAATTATGGCGGGACTGAGAAAAATGCGGCGGTTAACAGTGTGATGAACAACTGGACCGAGATTACAATTCCCAATATTACAGTAACGAACGGCAGCGCACAGGTCGGCATATACAGTGTTGCGAATGCAGGCAACTGGCTGCGTGTGGACGACTGGTCGTTAACAAAAGACTGAATATTGTAAGTGAAGCAGCCGGCGGAGCGTGATACCGCCGGCTGCTTTTTTGCGTGCGGAATGCTTCATCACCTTAAGTTTTCGAAGGTTATCGTAGCTTTGGCCCGTTACTGGCGGAGGGGCTGCTCTTTTACAATAAAAGAGGAGAGAGGCTAACAGAAACTAGACGGAAGGTGATCAATGTGAACATGAAAACCCGGCCCAAATCAGGAGCGGGAACACTGGCGGCGCAAAGACCGGGGAGCATGCTGAAAGGCAGCTGGTTCAAGGATATCCGCTCCCATTGGGTGCTGTATCTGATGTTTGCTCCCATCGCAGTATATTTTATTATCTTTGCTTATATCCCGATGGCCGGCATTGTAATGGCGTTTCAGTCCTATACCGTAAAAGGCGGAATCTTTGGCAGTCCATGGGTAGGCCTGGATAACTTCAGCTATTTTTTCCAGTCAGGCAAAGCCTGGCTTGTAACACGGAACACGATTATTTACAATCTTGCTTTTTTAACCTGCTACACGGTTTTCTCAATTCTTGCAGCAGTCGTGATCTCGGAAATCAGGCAGAAATGGTTCAAGAAGCTGTCCCAGACCTTAATGTTTCTGCCGTATTTCATATCGTGGGTAACCGTGTCTGCCTTCGTCTATAACTTTCTGAATTATGAATACGGCATCGTTAACCGGATCTTCGGCTCCTTTCAGCTGGAAGCGATCGATATTTATTCGACGACCTGGTACTGGTATCTCATTCTTCCGTTCCTCTATGTATGGAAATGGGTCGGCTACGGCAGTGTGCTGTATCTGGCAGCCATCGTCGGAATCGACCAGGAAATCTATGAAGCAGCCACGATTGACGGTGCGACGAAATTCCAGAAAATAACGAAGATTACCCTGCCGCTGCTGAAGCCGACCATGATCATTCTGCTGCTGCTTGGACTGGGCCGGATTATGCGCGGTGAGTTCGATATGTTCTATCAGTTAATCGGAAACAACGGGCTGCTGATGGACGCTACAGATATTATTGATACGCTGGCCTTCCGCTCGCTGATGGGTACAGCCGATTTCGGAATGGCTTCCTCCGTCGGGTTCTACCAATCCGTGCTGACGCTGATTATTATCCTTGGCGCCAACTGGATGGTACGCAGATACGATAAAGACCAGGCCTTGTTCTAATCCTATTATCTTAAAAAAGCAGGTGATTACCATAGACAGCAACTCTGTTAACCCGAAGCTGAACTCAGCGCCGTTATTCACAGCCATTGCCTACACCGTCGTAGGGCTCATTGCACTAATCTGTGTCCTGCCGTTCATTGTGCTGGTCTCGGGAGCCTTTTCATCCGAAAGCGCAATTCTGCAGGAGGGCTACTGGTTCTGGCCCCGCGATTTCTCGCTTGAAGCGTTCAGCTATATTTTCCGTTATCCCGCGGACTTACTGAACGGTTATAAGGTCTCGATCATTGTTACGGTAGTTGGCACGGTGCTCTCGCTGTTTATCTCTATGATGGCCGCCTATGTCCTGTCCCGCAAGGATCTGAAGCACCGTAACGCCTTATCCTTCTTCCTGTTCTTTACAACACTGTTCAATGGGGGACTGGCTCCATACTACATCTGGATCAGCCGCAATCTTGATTTGACCAATACCTATGCTGTACTGATTCTCGCGCCGATGTTCAATGTGATGTACATCCTGATTCTGCGCAGCTTTATCCGCGGGTCTGTACCGGAGCCGCTGCTGGAGTCAGCCAAAATTGACGGAGCCGGAGACTTCCGGATTTTCCTGAAGATTGTGCTGCCGCTGACCAAGCCGGCGCTTGCTTCGATCGGCGTTTTTACAGCGCTGGCTTACTGGAATGACTGGTGGACCGCGATGATGTTCACGAACAAGGACCACTTGATTCCGCTGCAGTATCTGCTGTACAAGATGCTGTCTTCCATCAATCTTTCGGCTGCGATGTCCCAGCATGTGTCCAATCTGGATATGCCGAAGGAGACCTTCAAACTGGCGATGACTGTGATCGCGACCGGTCCGATTGTGCTGATCTTTCCGTTCGTGCAGAAGTATTTCGTAAGCGGTATCACGATTGGTGCCGTCAAGGGCTGATATAGGTTCCGCCAGACTGCGGAATGTATATAGATTCATTATCAGATACAAGGGAGGCCAGAATGATGACAAGGGTTAAAAGAAAAGGGCTATTGGTATGGAGTGCAGCCATGCTGCTGACTACCGTTCTTGCGGGTTGCGGCGGGAACAACAATAACAGTACGCAGAATGCGGCTACAGATGCTCCGGCGGGAGCGGCAGCCCATGCACCTGCGGCAGAAAGCGGCAAGCCGGATAACAGCAAGGAAGTGAAGCTGTCAGGCTTCTTGCTCGGTGAAGCGCCAAAGGGCATGCCTGAGGTTATGGAGGCGCTCAACGAGAAGCTGAAAAAGGATATTAATGCTACACTGGAGATTAACTATATCGGCTGGGGAGACGTGGCCTCCAAATATCCGCTGATCCTTGCTTCCGGCCAGGATGTAGACTTTGTATTCACAGCAGACTGGAACTTCTATGTTTCAGAGTCGAATAAGGGCTCGTTTCTTGAAGTAAACGAAGACATGATCAAGACTAATATGCCGAAATATCATGCCAATCAGGACCCGGCTGCCTACAAAGCAGCAGAGGTGAACGGCAAGCAGTATATGATTCCTACTACAACGCCGGACCGCAAGGTCAATGTGATTGTGCTGCGCAAGGATATTATGGATAAAGCCGGGCTTACGAATCCGACCCGCATCTCCGAGCTGACTCCGTACTTTGAAGCGGTGAAGCAAAATTATCCCGATATGATTCCGCTTAATCTGGATTCGCAATATGACCTGCCTACGCCGTTTGGGGCACTGGCCAGCGAAAAGTTTGCTTACCCTGGTGCGCCGCTTGATTCCGGTGATCCTTCTTCAGTCGGCCTGTTCACCGACAATGAGGACCCTGAAGGTAAAATCCTCAGCATTACGGACGAGCCTGTACAAAGCGCCTTTAAATATGCGGCGGATACGATGAAGCAATGGTACGATGCGGGCTATGTGAACAAGAACCCGTACTCCAATAAAGTCCGCTCCAAGGATAATTTCATTGAAGGCAAGGCCGGCGTTGCTTTCGGCAATTCAATCGACATCCAGGCCACTCTTGCCGCCGCAGCAGATAAAGGCATAGAAACCTACGTAATGCCTGTTCTCTCTCCGACAGGCCATGCTCCTACCAGCAGCTGGCTGAACAACGGCGTCGCCATCGCCGCCAACTCGGCTAATCCGGAGCGTGCCCTGCAGGCGCTTGACCTGATTATGCAGGATGAAGCCTATGTCTACCTGGCTTACTATGGAATCGAGGGCAAGAACTACGCCGTTACCGCAGACGGCAAGCTTACTCTGCCGGAAGGCATTACACCGGAGACGAATACCTACCCTGCGGATGCGGCCGGATTCTGGTTCGTCAACAAGGATTATTTTAAACCAAGCGTCTCGTGGACGGATTCCTACATTGAGCTAAACAATAAAATTAAAGACCTGCTTGCCCCGGCAACCTATCTCGGCTTCTCCTTCAATTCGGAGAAGGTGAAATCGGAAATCGCTAACCTGAAGAATGTCTCCTCCCAGTATTATCTGCCGATTACAATCGGATCGGTTAAGGATGTTGATGCAGCCTTTGCCACACTGAATGACAAGCTGAAAGCAGCGGGAATTGAAAAGGTGAGAGCGGAAGTGGAAGCCCAGACGAAGGCTTTTCTCGGCAAGTAAGGAAGCAGGCTGATGACACCGAACAATCCGCTTAATACTACCGCTTCGACTTATAAAGGCTTCAACTCTGTTGTGCTTGAAAGCGAAGAGATCAGGCTGGAAGCCGTACCGGAAATTGGCGGTAAGCTGGTTTCGATTGTGTACAAACCTGCCGGGAAGGAATGGCTGCTTGACTCCGGCTTGCGCGGGCTGCGGAAGCCGGAGTATGGTTCCTCCTTTGGGGAGGGGGATATGAGCGGCTGGGATGAGTGTTTTCCGACAATAAATAGCTGTCATTGGGATATAGGGGCGAAGGGCGTTATCCCTGATCATGGGGAAATATGGCCGCTTCCCTGGGATTGCAGGCTAAGTGCAGATTCAATTATCAGCTCTGTACGCGGACCCGCGGTTCCGTATTTGTTCACCAGAACCATTTCCTGTCCTTCCGCAGACACCATCCGGTTTGATTATCATGCCGACAATCCGGGTGACGAAACCTTGCCTTTTTTATGGGTGCCGCACCCGCAGTTTGCAGTCACTGAGCCGACACGGGTGGTTATTCCAGAGACCATGAAAGAGCTGTTGTGTGTGTACGGCGGGCTTGGTCTGAATACCGGCGGGCTTTACAATTGGGATCAGCTGTCACTGATTTCTCCGGCGGTGACCGGAGACGGCAGAAAGCTGTATTACCCGGGGAATATTCCCCAGGGCTGCTCCGGTTTATATGGTGAACATAGCGGTGACTTCCTGTGCCTGACGGTTCCGCCGGATAAAGTACCTTACTTGGGCATCTGGGTAGATGAAGGGATGTTTAATGACCGGGTAACCTGTGCGCTGGAGCCGGGCATCGGCTATTATGATTCGCTGGATATGGCAGTGCACAATGGAACAGCCCGGCTGATCCCGCCCCGTTCATCCTTTTCCTGGCATATGGAGCTGACGCTGGGCAACGGGCTGGACAATATGATGAAGCTTTTTAAGTAAACGCTGCTGTAAAGTCCCGGCCGGAGCCTTCCGGTCCGGGACTTTTTTGTGGTATTAAGCAAGCGCTTACGATAAGCTGTAAAGGAGATAGATCAGCTATCTGAGAGCCGTTCTAAAAGGAGAAACCCAAGTGAGTGATTTAAGATTCAGCAACAACGATGCAACCTTCGAGCTGACGCACCGTCAGGCGGAGTCCCATAACATGCCGGTATTTCATCTCCATCCGACATATGAAATCTATTATTTGCTGTCCGGAAAAAGAGAGTTTTTCATCCGTGACCGGACAATGGAGATACAAGAGGGGGATGTAATGATTGTGTCGCCTAATGTGCTTCACCGCACGACGAATGCGGCTGAGCCACAGCATGAGCGGCTGATCGTGAACATCCACAGGGACCTGATGCTGCCAAGCGGGGAAGGCGGCAAGGAGGTATTTGCTCCGCTGCTTGGGGCAGACTACCGGATCATCCGGTGCAGTATACAGGAGCGGCTGTATACCGATGAGCTGGCCAGAAGAATAATCGGCGAGGTTCAGCGCGGTGAGCCGGGGGTTGAGCTGTTTGTACTGACACTGGTTCAGCAGCTGATCCTGTTTAGCTGCCGCAGAATGACAGAGGACAACGAGGAGCCGGCTGAATACCCTAGCCCGATGCATGAGCGGATATCCGGTATAGTCCGGTATATCAACGAGCATTACATGGAGAAGCTGTCGCTGCAGCTGCTGGCAGAGCGTTTTTTCATCAGTCCGTATTATTTGAGCGGGTTCTTCAAAAAGGCGACTGGATTTACCTTTGTGGAATATGTGAACAGCGTACGGGTAAAGGAGTCCATCAGGCTTTTGGCTGACACCGGCTTGCCTGCTCATTTGATCGCGCGAAAGGTGGGTTTCGGCAGTGTGAGCCACTTCGGCAGGGTATTCCGGCAGGTGACCGGGAAGCCGCCGTTATTTTACCGCAAGATATAAGAAGGATTACGCCTTTTCCGCAAAAAATGCGCAGATCGCTGTGTTACTATCGGGTTGAGAATGAATTGAATCCGAGGAGGAGCACCGCTCATGACCGAGAAATCAGTACTAACCCCTATCGCCTGGGGAGAAAAAGCCTGTGAAGCGCTGATGCACAAATTTGAACCGGAGCAACTGCCGCCGCATTATTTTCACTATCATCAGGGCGTCTTCTTGTCCGGAATGGAAAAGATCTGGCAGCAGACCGGCGAGGATAAATACTTTGACTATATTAAACGCTGGGTGGACTCTCAGGTACAGCCGGACGGCAGCATTAAGGAGTTCCACCGGGAGCAGCTGGATGATATCCAGCCGGGTGTGCTGCTGTTCAACCTGTATAAGCAAACGTGGGATGAACGCTACAAGACAGCTCTGTTTACCCTGGTTCCTTTGCTGAAAGGCTGGAAGGTTAATGAAGAAGGCGGCTTTTGGCATAAAGACCGTTACCCCAACCAGATGTGGCTGGACGGGCTTTATATGGCAGGTCCGATTGCGGCTATGTTTGCTGAGGCTTTCAGCCAGCCGGAGTACATCGACATGATGACGTTCCAGGCGCTGCTTGTGCATGAGCATACCTATGATGCCCGGACCGGCCTGCTGTTCCACGGCTGGGATGCCAGTAAGCAGGCACCGTGGGCTGATCCGGTTACCGGGCAGGCGCCGGAGTTCTGGGGGCGTGCTATCGGCTGGTACCCTGTAGCGCTGCTGGAAATGTTCGAATATATGCCGGAGAATCATAAGGACAAGGCCCGGCTTGCAGAAATTACGAAGGAGCTGCTGATTGCCCTGACAAGGTTCCAGGACCCGGCAACGGGGTTATGGTATCAGGTGACAGATAAGACGGATCATCCAGATAACTGGCTGGAGAATTCCTGTACCGCCCTGTATGTACATGCGATTGCCAAGGCTGTCCGCTTCGGTTATCTGGACGAACGTTATATGGAATATGCCTGGAAGGGATATCAGGGCGTAATTGACAGCCTGAAGGTTGATGATGAGGGTTATGTGGTTATCGGCAACATCTGTATCGGAACCGGCATCGGCGGATATGCCCATTACATCGCCCGTCCCACCTGTGAGAATGATCTGCATGGCGTAGGCGGCTTTCTGCTGATGTGCGCGGAGATGAGCCTGGCTAAAACTAAGAGTGTAAACTAATTTGTTCATAAAATAATAGTATTAAAAAAACTACTGATACTCATCAGTAGTTTTTTTGAAATATAAGAATGTATATGTTTTACGCTATCCATAATCCTTATATTT
>NZ_CCDG010000053.1 GCF_000723885.1 Paenibacillus camerounensis | reverse complement strand
TTCAGAGAAGGCGGTAACCGTTCCTGCGAGAAAGATATGGATTATGGATAGCGTAAAACATATACATTCTTATATTTCAAATAAAAAGCAGGCACCGGCAAAAGCCGCCGGCAGCCTGCTCTTTTAATGTGTCTTACCATCCGTTTCGCTGAATAAGGGAGGTAATCTGGGCAATATGATGCTTGTTATGCCAGATATATCTTTGCAGAGCGGCATCCAGACTCAGCTCGCCCAGGCCGGCGCTCACGAAGCCTCTTTCAAAGTCCGGCTCTGCCATTGAATTCAGCAAGGTTACGAACCGCCGGTTAAGGCTGTCCATAAGCTGCAGCGAGGATTCTGCCGGTTCTTCCAAGTAGTCGCTTTGCTCAGCCCACAGATCCTGCCGGTAAGACGGAATCTGAGGCGCTTCCTCGGTCAGCCCTTTTTTGAAACGGAGATAGGCATACATCCCGCTATCAGCCAGATGATGAACGACCTGCCTGACACTCCAGCCTCCTTCACGGTAGGGAGTATCCAGCTGTAACAACGTCAGTGGCAGAACGGCTCTGCCCACATCGTCTGCCAGCCGGCCTGTTGTCTGGATATCCTGTTTCCGCTCCTCCGCATTCAGATAGATTCTTGCTTCAAATCTGCCGATAGGATAACGTAACCGCTCAAGCTCCTCCGGTGTAATTCCGCTCATATTGTTGTCCTCTCTTAAAGGCATGTTATAAGAGCCCGTAGCATTCTTCCAGCGACACCACTGTATAATCCGGCTTCACCGTATGCTTCCAGCTTGCTCCGGTCCGGTTAATCCAGCATGAAGTCATTCCTGCCCTTGCTGCTCCCAGAATATCTGACGGCGTATCTCCGATATGAATAATCTGCTCCGGTGCTGTTCCGTAGTGGGTAAGGACCGCATTAAACATAAGATTGCGGCTGTCGTTCTTGTAGGATTGGTACTGTTCAGAAGTAAACAGGGTGACAGGATAGTTCAGGTAGAACTCCGGAAGCATCAGGATATCTGTATCACTGACAATGCAGACCTCATATTCCCGGCAGACCTGTTCCAGAAACCGTTCCGTGTCATCATACAATGCAGACAGCCGATGCTGTGCGAACAGAATATCTACAGCCTGCATGTAATCAAAATCCACCTTATGCTGTCCGAATACCCGCTGGAAGCCGTGTGAGTATATCTCTTTACTGGTCCAAAAGCTTCCCGTTTCCCTAACCTCTGCCGCCGTTTCATAATAGCTTCGCAGCAGCAGGCTGCCTAGCTCCAAAGCCCGTTCTTCACTGTAATCCTGCTTCAGGATAGGCCTCCATACATATTCTCTGCGTCCTTCAATATTCACCAGCGTCTGAAACATATCCAGACTGATTACTTTGTAGCGGCTCATCCCCGGCTGTTCCCTGCGTTAAACCGCGCTGCAACAAATACAGCCGGTGAATTCCAGTAAATCGTAACCTCATTGGTGGAATAGCTCGCCTCATGATCTGCAAAGCACTGCGCGGCAGGCTTGCCCTGCAGATGCTCTCTGACATGTTCATCATGCAGACCGCTGTCCGGTCCGCCGGACACTAGCCCGGGAACCGGCTCCGCCACCCCGTCTCCCACTGACGGCCTGTGATGCGGATAGCGGACCGGATGGTCGCCGTATCCGGTTACATAGCTGATGTCGAGTACATTCCGGCCGAGCAGATAATGCAGATGTTCCAGTGCATGTTCCGCATAGGAGGTATCTCCGCTGAAGCGCTCTGCTGCCAGCAGCAGCATCGCATTATTCATCACGAGCATATTGCTGCCCCAGATATAATCCTCTTCCCGCAGGGAAATACCGTATCCGTCTTGTTGGCTGACTGCAACCAGCCGGTCAGCCTCAGCCAGCAGGCCTTCCAACAGTGTCCGGTACAGGATCTCACCGGTCTGCTCCTTACCGGTCAGCAGATAAGCAAGTGTGCCGTAACCGCCCATATCCGCCCAGCCCAGGCTGTATTTCGGGAACGATAGCGGGATCAGTTCATTAGCGGCTTCGTGATACGCCTGTTTACCGGTAGTCCGGTACAGCTCCGCCGCTGCCCAGAAGCGTTCATCCCGGTCTGTGTCGTCACCGTACTCTCCGGTTGTTATTCCCGGAGGATTAGTGAAGCCCGGCTCATCCGGATGCTGGTCCAGCCAGCGCCAGGCAGCTTCCGCTGCGTCCAGACAGCGGGCTGCATAGTCCTTATCCCATGGCTCATAAATTCTGGCTGCCATAGCCATTACCCCGGCGAAGTCGCCTGTGGCTGCCGCAGATACCGGTGAGAAAAACAGCTCGGTCGTGTCATCCTCAGGCATCACTTCGAGACCCGGAAAGCCCGCAGTCGTCAGCTTGTGATACACACCGCCGCTGCCTGCTTCCTGCATTTTGAACAGCCAGTCCAGCTCGACCCTGCACTCCAGAAGCACATCAGGTGTACTGCCGTCACTTTCCGGAAGTGTGAGCGCATCCAAAAAGGCAGCAGGGTACCATTCAAAGGCAAGCAGCAGATCGGCAACCGCCTTGGCTCCCGGACCTGAATATTTACCGTAATCTCCGGCGTCATGCCAGCCTCCGCTGCTGTCCAGCTTCACACCATCCTGTCCGATTACACTGCCCTCGGCCAGATGACAGGCAGCATGCCCCCACGGACCGGCGTATTCTCCGCCCAGCTCTGTCCCGCAGCGGTAATAATAAAAGGCTTTCAATAACCCCTTCTGCAGCTCATTATAAGGCCGTTCTTCAATAGCAAATACAGCAGATCTCGCGCCATCCTCAGCTTCGATAAGGTAACGGCCTGCAGCTGTAACCGCAGAGAAATCTGCGGAATGTACTGCAGCTCCGCTGCTCCCGTCTATAACTGCGGCTGATGTCTCCCCGCTGAACACGACCGTGCCGGTTGTTGCCTCCAACACTCTGTATTGATGCGCCTGGCCTGTGAAGAAGGCGGTCTTCCTGCTGCTAACCGGATAACCGATCTGATTCACTGTAATTGTTCTGATATTGTGCTCACTCACCTGATACACTCTCCCTTTTCATATTCAGTGTATGTTTCAGATACGTTGCGACACCATCTTCATTATTGGAGGCAATCACCTCATCCGCCAGTGCTTTGAGCTCAGGCTGGGCATTCTGCACAGCTATTCCCCGGCCAGCTGCCTTGAATAGGCCCACATCATTAACATGATCACCGAACACAGTGATATTGCTTGTCTCCACCCCCATATGCTGTGCCCACAGTTTCAGCCCATCACACTTGTTGCCCCGGGGATGGCTGAATTCCAAGAAATAATGCTCTTCTATGTATAGGTCCTTTATGAAATGAATCTGCAGCTTATCCCCGAACCGCTCCAGCGCCGCCTGCCGGATGGGCTGAAGCTCCCCGAATAGGCCGATGTAGCTGATAATAAGTGTCCGGTACCGGTCCGGGCACTCCAGCCTATCTACCTCACGGAACCGTTTGTCGCCCGGCCGGCTATTATAGAACTGCACCTCTCCACTCCTTTTAAGCGGTTCATGCAGCACACGTTCATTGTCCGCTTCATCGAGTGAAAAATAAAACGGGCTTACGCCGCTAACCTCCCGCCCGAGAGCAATGATTTCCCCGGAAATAACAGGGTCCAGCCAATAGCCGTCAATTACCTTTCCGTTAATTCCGTCGTAGATCAATGCCCCGTTGTACAGAATCAGGGGATGTTTCCAGACTATCTGTGAAACGGCGCGGGCTGCGCTGACATACCCTCTGGCGGTTGCATAGCTGATTAGGACACCCTGATTCAGCGCTTCCGTAATCACCTGCACTGTAAAGTCAGTAAGCTTCTGTTCTGAGGTGAGCAGTGTTCCGTCCAGATCCGTAATAAAGGCCTCTGCCGGCATAAATGAACCTCCTTAAATGTATTTTATTCGCCCAGAAGCTTCATGAAACCTGCCGGCAGATTGAACTGCTGATTATTAATCATGATCCGCTGGAATTCGATGGAGTCATCTTCTGCCTGGGCATCCTTGATTTCCTGTATCTCACGGTGCAGGCGCTCCATCTGCAGATCCAGCTCATTTGCTTTTACCGCTGCATTCTTCAGCTCGCGGGTCAGATGCTCAGGAACAGACTGGCTGTACTTATAGAAAATTTTATGTTCAAGACTGGCCCAGAAGTCCATGGCGATTGTGCGGATCTGTACCTCTACACATACCAGCTCCGTACAGTCTGACAGAAACACCGGCACTTCCACCAGCAGGTGAAGGCTCTGATAGCCGTTCGGCTTCGGGTCTTTGATGTAATCCTTTACCTGCAGCACTTTCAGGTCATCCTGCTTCTGCAGCATCTCGCTGACCTGATAAATATCCGAGATAAAGGAACATGTAATCCGGAGACCGGCGATATCCTTGATGCTCGATCTTACTGCATCCAGAGAGAACGGTTTATTTTTGCGCAGCATTTTATTCATAATACTCTCAGGGGATTTGATACGGGACTTGGTATGTTCAATCGGACTATAGTCATGTAGCATCTGGAATTCCTGCTTCAGAATTTCTATTTTGGTCTCTATTTCTTCCAGGGCAAACTTGTAAATCATCATAAACCGGGTCAGCTCATACTTAATCTGCTTAAAATTCTCAATCTGGTTGCCAGCGTTCATCTTCATTTCTCCTCTTTCTGCTGCCGATAGGCTCGGCAGGTTCTCTTTTAATCATAGCTACTAAGACCGAGGAATTCAAATATGCCCAAAGAATAACAAAAGCCACCCCAAGTGCTCATATAAGGAGCATTTCAGGATGGCTTTTATGGATAAAGGTATGAAACAACGGCAGTCTAGACCAAAACCTCTTCGACCGTCAATGTACGTTCACGCGACAAATCCCTATATCCTTCATTCACTTTGATCAGCGGCTTAAAAATATCAAGGGCATTGTTCATCACAATCGTCCCGGTCTCCCCGTTGCTGAGCTGCACCGTCTTTCCGACAAAGCCCGGCAGCAGATGTCCGGTCAAAGCCTGAACCACATTGCCGTTCAGTCTGCCGAAGCCCCATTCATGCACCTGACGGAGTACGCTCACCAGACCTTGCTTAGGACGGCTCAGTCTGGACGTGGTAAGCTTCATGTATATATCCGCAACTGTAACAATTTCGGTATACGGATGAAGCTCCGACTTGCCCAGACCGGCCGGATAACCGGAACCATCCTCATATTCATGATGCTGCAGTGCAACAAGCGCTGCGGCTTCATCCTTCATCGACCCGCGGATGATATCATAGCCGTAGTTAGTGTGGCGTCTCAGCTCAGTAACCTCCGCCGGGCTCAACAGTCCGGGATTGTTCAGAATCGACAAGGAAACCTGGCTTTTGCCGATGTCATGCAGATAACCTGCACGGCTGATCCGGTAACATTCTTCCTTGGAATGTCCCAGCCATGTGGCAATATAGTAAGACAGCAGACCCACCTGAAGCGAGTGCTGGTACGTATCAATATCTTCACGGTCAAGCAGGAGCAGCAGTGATACAACATCCTTCTGCTTGTCCAGCGTTTCCAGCAGCGGCTGAAGCGTAGCATCCACTAGATCCGGAGTGAAACACCCTTGGGACAAGGCCTCCAGAAAGGTCGCTTCATAATTCATAATGACCTCGTCAAATTCTATATCCAGCCCGTGGCCCGACTCCTCGCCCTGCAGCAGCAGCCCGCCGGCCTGGATGGAGACATGGCCTACTCTGTGCCTGATCAGCAGTGAAATTTCATCACGCTGTACAACGGTTCCGCCGGGCAGAATATGCAAGCCCACACTGTTGAAAGTATCAGTCAAGAGGCGGTCGCCGGGTTTAAGATCAGTGACATGAACCTTCAAGTAGCAGCACTCCTTTTACATGTAAATATAATCTTCTTATGTTACTTGATCATAGCTAAATATTAGCTTAGCAACAATATGGTAAAAGTCGCATTCATCTATCCGGTCTAGTTCTAATGTATCCCGACTTTAGCCGCCTTTTTTAATTGCAATTGTTGATTTAGTAAAGATTAGAGTATAATCAGTCCCGGATCAATTATAATTAGGAGGTTCGATATGTTCGAGCATTTGGTAGTATTCAAGTTCAACAGCAGCTATCAGCCGCAGCAGGAGCAGCAGCTGGTCCAGACGCTTCTGGGGCTGAGGGATCAGATTCCGGGAATTACCGGGTTAACAGCAGGAGTGAATGTAACTGAAGAGACGGAGAATATCCACGGCTATACACTGGGGCTCCGCGTGACCTTTTCAGATCAGGAAGCCCTGCGTGCATACGGACCGCATCCGGCCCATCAGCATTTTGTAGCGATGCTTGAGGGGATTATTGAAAGTGTTGTAGTTGTAGACTATCCTGTTCAGGGCTAAAACATATCATTTACATTAGCAAGCATTTTGCCGACCAACTGATCCTTGGCGACAAACGGAGTTGCCCACAAATGGGCATCATAGCTGACATTCCGGTTATCGCCAAGGAAAAAGTAATGCTCCTCCGGCACAGTAACCGGACCGAAAGTATAATCCATCGGTTTCTGCAAGTACGGTTCGGCTATCTGCTCACCATTTCGGTACAGCGCCCCGTCTTTAATTTCAATTATGTCCCCCGGAAGGCCGATCAGCCGTTTCACATAACGCTTCTGCTCCTCCCCGGGGACAGGCGGATGGAACACTACGATGTCACCGTGCTTCAGCTTAGTCATCCAGAGCATTTTTTCAACGAACAGCCTGTCATTCACTTCGATCGTGGGAACCATGGAGTCGGTCGGGACTCTCATGGCTTCGGCAACATAAGAACGTATACATAAGGACAGAACTATACCCAGTGCGATACTGGGCAGCCATTGCTTCAGAAATTTTTTCATGCTGGCACCTCTTTTGTCCGAATAGGAATAGAATTAAAGCTCAAACTTTGCCGATATCCGTGACATTTCAGCCTCAACATCGACGGCAGCCCCGTCATGGATATGTATGACAAAAAAACCTCCAAAAATGTGTTCAGAACGCCCGCCATTGTCCTTAACCGCCTGCTTCAGCGCTGAAATCTCTCTTGAAGCTGCCGCTTCCTTGCTGAGCAGCCACGCAAATCTCCGGTAGTCCGACTTTTGCACAGTCTCGATATAATAAGAGATTCCCTGCTTCACTTTGACGCGGATGACATCTCCGAGCGCAATGCCCGGGTTAAATATCGGCGTCTCTTCAATTCTGTATTTATCCTGCGCTACTGGAGTCACATCGAGCACCTCAATCTCTCGTCCCGACTCATCAAAGCAGATATGCAGCCCCACTGTTTCCGGCATTGTACACCCCGATTCTCTATGCAAATCCATGAATCTTCATTGTATTCAAACTTTCAAAGTTTGGCAATGAGCGTGATCATTAGACGTTATGCATACATGACCGGCCTGGATAGGAAAGGCCTGAGCTCAGGCATCCCGTCTACGGTACAATCCGATAGCTGCCGATATAAACATCAGTGTCCAAGACAACGATAAGCCTGTCCCTTGCAATGCTGTAAGGGCATCAGCTTCGGCAAAAGTAAACGGCGTGTACATATAGTAACCTGCTCTATCAGGGAAATAATGACTAATGCCAGGCAGAATGCCCATTGTTAATGGACTAACTATGAAATAATAACTCAGCAATACTACCATAGCAGGGGTGCTTCGTCTTAATACAATGCTTATAGCTGCACTTAGGAGTGTGGTTAGTGTCAGATAACCTGTTGCACCTGTTAAAGAACTTATCACTGTGCCTATTTCTATCCCTGCTGCTGTCTCTTTCATCATAAAAAAAGAATATAGAATACCTGATCCGGCAATGATAAAAGCCGCAGGAACGGTTACAAGGGCCAATACCAAAAGCTTGGCGGATAATAGAAGCCCCCGCCAGGGCATCACTGTCAAAGTTGTTCGAATCTGTCCGCCGGTGTACTCTGAACAAGCAGACAAGACACCAAGCACAATGAACCCCGTTTGAAGATATTCCATAGAGGCGAGCCCTGTATTCAAAATAGCTTGTGTTCCTGCAGCCCCCTGCAGGCCGGCAGAGGTAAAGGCCGCAGCCAAAACTAAATTAAGCATGAAGGCAGCCATGAGATTAAAGCGGATTGTGGGTAAGGTGGCCAGCTTTTCCAGTTCAGCAGCAAATATCCGGAGGAGCCTTCTATTGAATGAGACTTTCATGAAGCAACATCCCGCTTAAGGATTACAACAATTGCTGCAGAAAAAAGAACGCCTACCCAGGCAAACATGACCAAAGCGCCTGTGAACGGGCTGAGAATGCTTTCACTTAAAGACATAAACATATCAATGCCGGCCCGGTCCGGCAAATATAGTGCCAGCTTTGTAACCTTGGAGAGCAGAAAGCTGATGGATACAAAGGAAGAGTTCATTATGAGCACAGCGAGCGGGACTATACCATTCTTTGTAATGACTGTTATTCCGAATGCTAAAAGAGCAGTGAATGTCCAGTAACATACGGCACCGATAAGCTTAGGCCATTCAAACAAAGGGGTATATTCACCAAGAATAAGATACGTGGCCGGTACAACAGCCGTAATCGCAATTATGCACTGCAGCATGCTGATTACCGTCACTGCGCCTGCTTTTGCCAATAAAAAATGAAGCCTGGAGGAAACAACCGTTAAGCTTGATGCAATTTGCTGCCCTCCGCCGGATTCACTGCTCTCGGTAGAATACTCACTGCTGACGGCAAGCACACCGAGAATAATGACACCTTGCACACCTACGGCTAATCCGATGTAACCAGCTTCCGGCAGCCGTGTGCTGACTCCAGCTATAATATCCTCTTTTTGCGCTATACTGTCCAATACAGCAATGACCGCCGGGGCAAATGCCCCGATGCCGCAGGCAAGCCAAATGCCCGGCAAGGAGAACAATTTAGACAGCTCTGCAAGAAACGCCCTCATACATTCTCACCAGGATATTCAGTGGTCAGGGCAAAATAAGCTTCCTCCAGCGTAGGATGTTTCCCTATTACTTCTGCTAATGTCCCATCTGCAACAATTTGACCCTGCTTAATAATAACCACATCATCGACCGTCTCGGCAAGCTCTCCCATTAAATGACTGGATAACAGCACCGTGTTACCAGACTCCGCACGTGTACGAAGAAATGTCCGGATCCAGCGGATACCTTCCGGGTCGAGCCCGTTTACAGGCTCATCTAAAACAAGTATTTCGGGATCACCAAGCAGAGCAGCAGCCATTCCAAGTCTTTTTCCCATACCAAGGGAGTAGCTCCCGACTCTTTTGCCTGCTGCATTAGTAAGGCCTGTTATTTCCAGAACCTCCTCGACCCGTGCACGGGGCAATCCTGCCGCGCGGGCAATCCAGCACAAATGTGCCCGTCCTGTCCGCATCCGGTGAGCTCCAGCTCCATCCAGTGCAGCACCTACCCTTGTCAGCGGATTATCTAATTCTGCGAACGGCTTGCCGTTTATTAGCGCGCTCCCTGAAGTGGCACGGTCAAGTCCAAGGAGAATACGAAGTGTAGAGCTTTTACCCGCCCCGTTCGGACCTAAAAACCCGGTTACTCTGCCCGGCCTGGCTTTAAAGCTGATGCCTGATAAGATTTCTTGCTTCCTGCGGTGTTTGACCAGACTATTAATTGTAATCAACCATAACACTTCCTTTCGGTTATGGTTCTCATTATAAAGAAGCAGGGTTACATGCCGGGTATCCGCTTGTTTAATTCCGGGTTACATTTAGGTTAAGCTCTGCCTATCGTTACACTTGTGCCGGTTTCATCCGTTGTAAATTCAGCCTTCAACCTCATTTTTGCCAGCATATAGCTCACCGCAGATAAACCGATTCCCGCCCCGTGCCCATAGGATGAGTTGTCCATGCCCGGACCTCTGTCTCCAACTATGACCCTTTCTTTTTCAACATCAACTGTTATGCTTATATATTTGCCCTCAGCCGCATGCCGAATGATATTCTGAAATAAATTATCCAGCACCCGTGCCAGCCATTTAGGATCTGCTTCCCAATAAAAAGTATCCTCTGCGGGTATATCAGCATCAATCTGAATGTCCTGTTCTTCAAATATAGGATACCATGCTGCAACAGAGGCTCTTACCAGGCGCCCAATATCTGTTGAAGCAGGTACAAATGGCTGTTTTCCTGATGTAAGCAAGGTATAAGAAAACAAATCGTCCATCAGCTCTCCGACTCTTGTAATCGTAAGGTCCATCTCTGCTAATGAGCTTTGTCCGTCTGAACTGACTGATTCTTTATTTAATCTGATGACATGTCCCCGTAAAATGGTAAGCGGTGTCCGTAAATCGTGAGATAAGCCCGCAATTAGCCGGTGCCGCAATAATTCCTCTTCGCGCTCCCGCGTACGGCTGTCTTCAAGCTGCTGAATCATCCAATTGAAGGAGCTGCCTAACTGGTCTATCTCATCCATCCGGTTACTTTGAACAGGTACAGGCTGCGGGAACGGGTTATGTTCAGCTGATAATGCCATGGCTTCCTGTAAGCTGGTGAGGCGTCTGCGAAGCTTCAAGAAGAACCGCCAGGATATCAGAACAAACGCAACAATAATAAAACCAAACAAAAACAGGGTGGCGTAAAATTGATTCAGCGTATCCAGATTTACTTCATTGACAGTAACCCCGACAAACGCAGAAAGAATAATAAGCACTATGGGAGGAAAAAAGATAAACATAAAATGCACTTTCAGATAACTTCGAAATAACGGCCTGCCCTGTTTCATAGCTTCACCCGGTAGCCGATTCCCTTCAGCGTCTCAATAATCTCCGGTGAGTCCGGGTTGCGCTCCAGCTTTTGACGCAGCCTGCGGATATGAACCATTAAGGTTTTGTCCCCTGTAATGTAAGCTTCCTCCCAGACGGCTTCATAAATCTGTTCCTTGGGCAGAACCTGATTGGGGTGGCGCAGGAAGTACATCAGGATTTGATGCTGTTTGCCTGTTAATATAATTTCATTCCCTGACCGGTTATCAAAAACCATCTGTCCTTCGCGGTCTACTTCGATATGGGTACCCAATAAAATACGCCTCGTGTGTGCCCCCCCGCTCCGGCGGATCAACACTTCCATTCTCGCCACTAATTCATCCGTATGAAACGGTTTTGTTAAATAGTCATCTGCAAACTGCAAACCGTCCACCTTATCATTTATAGATGTCCGGGCAGACAAAAGCAGAATAGGAACAGTAGGAGCGGCCTTTTTTAAGCGTCTCCCCACAGTAAATCCGTCTAAACCGGGTAACATGATATCAAGAATAACCACTTCATGCCGGTTTACCTCTTGCTCAGCCCCTTCACCGGAAAGCAGCCACTGGACCGAAAACCCCCGCTGCTCCAGTTCTTCCTTAACCCAGCTGCCTATTTTCTCGTTGTCTTCAATGTACAAAACGTTTCTTTTCAAGCAATACCCTACTCTCTAAAAGAAGTCACACAGCTTATTTTATCCCTGCCAGTGTTTTGGCGATGAAGCGTTCAAGCGTTTTCCAGGGCAGCAGGCTTTTGCCGAAAATCAGGCTGTTAATGCCTTTACCAACCGGATAACGCAGCTTGGGAGAGCGCTTCTGTACAAGCCTTCCTATCAATTCTGATACCTGTGAAGGATCAGGCGCAGCTTCTGCAGTGCGCCGGGAGTAACGCAGCACCTGCTCCAGCTGCTTTTTGTAAGGAGAGGTGTCACTGGTGCGGATGCTGTCCATTCCTTTGCCCCAGATCGGTGTGCGGAAGGAGCCCGGTTCGACCAGAATGACCTTAATCCCAAAAGGCAGCAGCTCCTGGCGCAGACTTTCGCTAAAGCCCTCTACCGCAAATTTGGATGCCGCATACGGCGCATAGCCGGGAAAGCCGAACAGGCCGCTCACGCTGCTGACATTAATAATACAGCCTTCACGCTGTCCGCGCATAACAGGCAGCACTGCCTTGGTAACCTCCACGAGACCGAAAAAATTCGTATCCATCTGCCCCCGCCATTCCTCCATGCTCACCTCTTCCGTGAAGCCGCCAAGAGCAAAGCCCGCATTATTCACAAGTACATCAATGGCTCCGAAACGCTCGTTAACCGCGGATACAGCCGCTTCAATAGAGTCTGAGCACGTAACATCCATCGTCATCAGATGAATTTTCTTGGTTACACCGGCCGCCTCCGCCTGGCGGAGCAGCTCGTCCCTTCGCTGCAGATCACGCATTGCTGCAACCACCTGATACCCCTGGGCTGCGAGCTTTACCGCTGTCAGCAGCCCGAATCCGCTGGAGGTTCCCGTAATCAGCACGATTCGGTCCCGGACCTCTTCTTGTGTTTGTTTCATATTATACCTCCTGTTATGTAGCACACCGCAATTCTGTAATTCGAATGATTGCGAACTAACGTTCCTTTATTCCTTGACTTCCCATATCATTCAAGCTATATTAAGTATAAATTATACATGTTAAGCGGGCGAAGCACCTCGCAGGATTGGCATTCATGCCTTTCTTGGGGGTGCTTTTTTGCGTCCGATAATAACATGCAGAACTGGAGATGATCTAAGTGAACAATGCTGTAATTGCACACAGATGGCGCAGGTTTACGGTACTGCTCGTCCTTCTAGCGGTTTTGTCCGGGAACACACCACGGGCTGCCGCAGCCTCAGACTGGGATGAAGCACTTGACCAGATCAATGACCTCTACAGCAGCTACACCGCCCTGCAGGAATACGTTAAGGCTGACAGCAAGCGAAATCAGGAGCTTCGCAAGCAGAACACGGCCGATCTTGCTGCCGTTAATGCCAGGCTTCTGGCAACGGACAAGAGTCTCTTGAGCCGCCTCAAGTCAGACGCCGATACGGCCAGAAAGAAGCATGCTCCGCTGCTGGAGCAGTACGCTTCGCTGGGCAAGCAGGCTGCTGCAGCCCGCAAAGCAGGCAATCTTAAGAATGCTACTGCCTTCGATCTGAAGCGCAATAAATTGAAGGCTGCTGCAACAGCAGCTAATGCTGAGATCAAAGCGAAGAACACTGCGCTGACGGAAGCCAAGGCAGCTGCCGCGGCCAAGAACAAGCCTGCCAAAGATGCGCTGTCGCCGGTAGCCGGGCTCAGAAAGCAGATCACGGCCGGCAACAAGCAGATCAGCGAAGCGCAAGCTCACCGCTCAGAAGCGGACAAGCAATACAAGACAGCAGTAAAGGCCGGAGACGCTGTCGCAGCTGCGGCCGGAATGAAGCGTTCCTGTGCCCGGATGACGGAAATCCGCACCTTATCACAGCAGGTGTATGTACTGGAGCAAAAGATCACTGCAGCCCTCCGGCTGGCTGAAGCTAAACTTCCTTGAGTGGCCTTGTCAGATCAGCTGAACCATCCAGCTGATAAAATAAGCCGCAGGCTCGAACACAAGCTGGCCCAGCAGTGTGCCCAGAACCCTTGAGAACATCAACAGAATATAGATTTTACCGAGCTGGTCACGGTACTCTGCACTCTCCGTAGCCTTGTGGGTGATAATCCCCAGCTGCGGATCAATAAACACTGTCAGCAGAATGGTAGCCAAGCCGTTAATTAGCCCCGAAGCGTTAGAGGCAGTGGCAAGCAGCTGGGGAGACAAATGTCCGGCGTACAGTGAAGACAGCACCCCGACCGTATAGAACCCTGTGACGAAGATGTTCATAATGATAAAGCGCTTGGGGATGCCAAGATACCGGAAGCTGGGCAGGCGCAGGCCGGGTCTTTTGAAATATTTGCGGGTGTTCTTGAGCTGCTGCACCGTCACACTGCTGAGCAGCTTGGGAATAGAGCCCTCTACCTCCAGCTTGGAAATCACCCTGCTGAACAGGCCGACAAAGGTGGGGAAAAGTGCAATAGCGAGCAGGGTACCCAGGGTGGAAGCGAGCATAATAATCCGCAGATAATTGCCGAGCGGAAAGCCGGGATCATCATTGTTGGAGTAATCTACAAATTTAGCCGTCAGCGGGGCCTGAATCATATTCGCCGTTCTTGAGATCAGCACAATAATACCGGTCAGGGATAAGGCAATAGCAATCTTGTTCAGCTTCACACCGGCAAAACGGACTGAATAAGATAACGTTTCTGCCGTATTGATGATCAGAGTCAGCAGGCATACGACTATCAGGCTGTTCGTCATTGTCATTAGGGAATGTCATCTCCATCATACTTATTTATCAAGTTGATGCTCTGTTCAGGAAGAACCGGTCCAATGCACAGGCTGTACAGATTCCAGCTGTATAGCGAACCAGGTCGATCCAGAGAAAACCTCTGCCCAGAATCAGTCTGCCGGGCAGCGTGGCCCGCCATCCGTTAATCCATGCTGCCTGGTACAGCTGGCTGAACTCGATGCTGAAGCTGAACAGCACGCTTAACGCGAATGCCAATACCAATGGTCGCCCGGGAAGCAGCAGGCGGAATCCGAAATAGACCATTGCCGCCCATAATGCATCTCCCAGATGAGCTGCTGCGAAAGAAGGCAGATAATCTGCATATGCCCTGGAACATAGTCCTGACACTACAGTAATGAGAATGGCACAGCCATAGATAATTCTGCTGCGGCGGTTCACCGGGAATCTTTGCATGCTAATAGCTCCTGTCTCTACAAGGAAGAATCTACTCAAAAATGGCTGGCGATGCTTCACCGGAATGCCTCCGGAACAGCTCTGCCGGATATGGAATGGCAGTCTGCGGCAGCTCTTCCTCTCCGAAGAATCTGAGCTCCTCGCACTCCCCGTCCATACTTCTCAGTGTCCCCTTTACGATGGCGCACTCAAACACCGTTACGGTGTACTCAACACGGTCGCCGTTGCTGTACTCATATGTGTACTTTTCTCCGCCGAAGACACCGCTGATCTCAAGTGGTGTTACCATTAATCCCGTCTCCTCGAACACCTCCCGGCGTATGGCTCTGGAAGGCGTCTCCCCCGGTTCAACAGCACCGGCCGGCAGGCCCCACAGCTGTTCCCCGCCTTTGCGGATGAAGAGAATTCCTCCTGCATCGTTACGGATAACCGCAGCCACTGACGGAACCATCAGAAGACCTGCTCCTACACTGCTGCGCAGTCCGCGGTAATATTCAGAAATCGGCATCTTCACTCATCCTCACTTCCTTGTACTACTATATGAGTTTATCAAAGAAGGCATTACGTCACTACCTATATTTGACACTGGATTCCCCATCCCAAATAAATCCCTGCACCTGTACATTCTAGGATGCCAAAAAAAAAGGACAATGCTTTGCCGGATTAGCAAAGCATTGTCCCTATATATAAGCTGGACTTCAGGCAGACGTCATCCCTCTTCAGGCTCCAGCCCGTTCAGACTGCGCCGGCGTACCCGCCAGGTCCAGAGCAGATCCAAAACGAACAGCAGCGTAACCAGCGGCAGCAGCGGTATCCACAGAAGGCGGACCGATGAATAGATCAGCCTGATCAGCGGATGCAGCACATAAATGCAGCCTGCGGCCAGCACCCACCAGTACAGCGAAAATTTCAGGCAGATGTGACCATGAAGCTGGCGGGGCATGTCCGAATAATCCCACCATTGCTTATGGAAAAACCCCTTTAGCAGCCAGCCGCTGATGTATTCAACCAGCGAAGGAATAATCAGCACCAGTGCCAGGAAGAGCGGCAGCGGCAGCTCCAGTCTTTGTATTGTAAGCAGCAGCAGCGGCGCAAAGCCGTACATCGGCTTAACCGGCCCTTTTAGAAAACCCTCCTTACGGAAGCTTCCCTGACTATAAAGATTGTATGTCCCTTCAAGCAGCCAGCCCAAAAAGGAATAGACCGCAAAGTAAAAGAAATATCCGCCCGCCGCGGATATTGCCGTATAACCGCCCGGCGGCAGCAGCGGAAAAAGATTCACCAGCCCCGCCTCCCCTATTGTCAATTATTGATACAGGTCCTTCCGGGAGGTAGTATGTCAATACGCCGCTGTAATTATGCGGACAACAAGTGGAAACGGATGCCGTCCTTATGAGGACGGCATCCGTTTCAGCGAGAAAGATAAGTATCATTTATTGTGCAAAGCATATAAATTCTTATCTTCAAAAAAAAAAGATGTCCCAAAGCCTGTTAATTACGGCTCCCGGGACATCACCTTGTAATGCTCGTCTGCATACTGAACACCTTATGTTCACTGCTTCTGCTGCTGTTCCTTCATCAGCTGCGCTGCCGGCAGATTATCATATTGCTTCCTGATTGCCTCCAGTGTAAGCTCGCTGCGCGCACCAAAATCCGAGCCGTACTTTTTTTCAAGATTTCCTGCCAGCGCTTCACCGCGCTTTTGCCTGTCCCTGCCGTTATCGCTACGACTACGCATCCTCATACCTCCCTCAAGTTCATTAGAATGAGTTCCGGGAAATCTGCGCTGCTGTTCTATTACGGGAAAAGCGGCTGTACTTGAACTGAGTATACAACAGCCGCTTATCATACTCAATACGCCGGTGTGCCGTAATATACAGAGACAGGCTGCCCGGATCGGACAGCCTGTCTCTGTTAGCAGCGTTTAGTTTTTGGGAAGCGGGTCCGGGTGAGCGGATTCTGCCGGTTTGGCTACCCAGTCATCAGCCTCCGGTTCAATATCTACGCCATTCTCCATTTTTTTGCGTTCTGCCAGAGAGTCGCCGTCCTTGTTCTCTTTATTGCGGATGTCCGCTTCATTCTGAATGTGATCTGTCACTTGATTTCCTCCTTGAGCTTAACAGTATTGTGGGACACTTAGTTATAGTTACCCGATGGACTGCTTTGCAAACATAAAACTCTGATTGAAAGAATGGTTCAAGAAGTCCTATTCATAATAAACTCTAAATACAATATCCTGCTCATAATTGCCGAAGCCGCGCCCGTAGAGCGTCAGTCCGCCCCGCCTTCGGGTTGAATCTTCGGCCGTCAGCCTGAATGTCCACTGATCCTTCTGCCAGCATACATCATCCAGCGTTAACGCCGAGATCTGCTGGCCGTCGATATAGGTCCCGCCCCGGTTCACCCGCAGCACCTTAAGCAGGCCATACTGGTTCACATCGGAATTCCACCATGAAGGGGTAAGCCGTCCGCGCATTACTCCGAAATCACCGGGACTTGTCCATTTGCCCAGCTCGTGCCCGTTCAGCGCGAAGTGAATTTCAGACGGCCACTTCTCATTGACATTCGGGGCCTCCGAGCCAAGCTCCATGGAGATTTCAATCTCCTGAACCTTCTGATCCATGAACAGATAGTTCGGCACTTTGTATTCTGCATATCCTTTTGCGAACCATAGAATTCCCGCATCCACCCGCTCAGGATCAAGAAAATAACGCGGATCATCATAGTACCCGATCAGCTTCTCTGTCGTGGCGATTCCGCAGGTCGGAGAAGCCTGAAGATCAGTGTAATGTCCAACCGGAACCGACACCTCCACTACCTTACGGGCGATCCCCTTTGCTCCCGACAATTTAATCTGCAGAAAGTTTGCTGACAGCGAGCAGTATTTGTAGGTTCCGCCATCAATTCTTTTCATCTGCGAGCTGACAATCCCGGCTTTCTGCAGCTTGGCTACATGGGAGCTGACTATCGCGCTGCTGAGATACAGCTTCGAGGCCAGTTCCTTAATATGCATCTCTTCCGTGCCCAGCAGGTCAATGATTCTGAGCCTGACTTCACTTGCCAGCGCTTCATAAACCTTAAGTGACTCCGAATCTGTAGTTAAGTACATCGTTACCCTCCACTCTCTTTGGATTAGTAATTATATTAATCCTAAAGATTTATATTGCCTATTTTAGCGTAAAATACGTATGATGTAATCATAAAACGATTAATTAATTAACAAATTCATTAATTCTAATTAAAGGAGCTGCACAGATGACAATAAAATCAACAATGATCGTTGACAAGGATTTCAGACTAGGTGAGGTTGACCCGCGGGTATACGGTTCTTTCATTGAACACCTGGGCCGGGCGGTATACGGCGGAATCTATGAACCCGGACACGCTACAGCTGATGAAGACGGCTTCCGCGGAGATGCCCTGCAGGCTATCCGTTCACTGAACGTACCTATTATCCGTTATCCGGGCGGTAACTTCGTCTCCGGCTATAACTGGGAAGACGGCGTGGGCCCCCAGTCCGAACGTAAGCGCTCTCTTGAATTGGCGTGGTGGGTTACTGAAACCAATCAGGTAGGCACCAATGAATTCGCCAAATGGGCGAAGCTGGTCGGCTCTGAAGTCATGATGGCGGTCAACCTGGGTACACGCGGAATCGATGCCGCCCGTAACCTGGTCGAATACTGTAATCATCCATCCGGCTCGTATTACAGTGATATGCGTATCTCCCACGGGGTAAAAGAGCCGCATAAATTCAAAACCTGGTGCCTGGGCAATGAAATGGACGGCCCTTGGCAGATCGGTGCCAAAACGGCGGTAGAGTACGGCAGACTTGCTAATGAAACTGCCAAAGCGATGCGCTGGGTTGATCCGTCACTTGAACTCGTTGCCTGCGGCAGCTCAGGCAGAAGCATGGCTACCTTTGCCGAATGGGAAGCTACGGTGCTTGACCTCAGCTATGATAATGTAGACTTCCTGTCCCTTCATACCTATTACAATAATAATGAAGGCGATTCGCCGAATTTCCTGGCCAGCTCGCTGGATCTGGACCAGTTCATCGACAGTGTAGCCGCTGTGTGCGACTATATCAAGGCCAAAAAGAAAAGCAAGAAGAAAATATACCTCTCGCTTGATGAATGGAACGTATGGAAATCACAAGGGTCCAGCCGGGCTGAAACCTACTGGGAGGTTGCACCGCCTGAATTCGAGGATGTATATAATCTGGAGGATGCCCTGGTTGTGGGCTGCTGCCTAATCAGCCTTCTCAAGCATGCGGACCGGGTAAAAATGGCCTGTATCGCCCAGCTGATCAATGTAATCGCCCCAATCATGACCGAAAACGGCGGTCCGCTCTGGCTGCAGACCACTTTCTACCCTTATATGCATGCTTCACAGTTCGGCCGGGGCACCGTGCTGCACCCGCTGATTACCAGCCCAAAATATGATTCCAAGGACTTCACCGATGTCCCTTATCTTGAGGCAGTCAGCGTCTACAACGAGGAGCTGGGTGAGGTTACAGTATTCGCAGTTAACCGCCATTTGACTGAAGGCATGGAATTCTCGGTTGACCTGCGCAGCTTCGGTGAAGCGTCGGTTATCCAGCACACGGTGCTTGAGAATGAGGATCTGTATGCTGCCAACACCCGCCAGAATCCCGGCAATGTGCTTCCGCATGACCGCGGAAACGCTGCTGCTGACGGCGGACGTGTAAGCGCCCTGCTGCCTAAGGCTTCCTGGAACGTGATCCGCCTGAAGGTCAAAGCAGAATAAACTTGCTTCCGGCTAATGATACATGATCCATGCGACGAGCGGTCCGATTATAGAGCCCACGATGGCACAGACTGTCATCGCCACCGAGCTCATGGAGACGGACTGCTCGCCGTATTCCAGCGCTTTGGCTGTTCCTAGCGCATGTGATGCTGTGCCAAGCCCGATTCCGATTCCCGCCTCACTGCGGATTCTGAACAGCTTAATAATGTAAGGGCCGCCGATGGCTCCGGTGAACCCGGCAATCATCACGAATACGGAGGTCAGTGAAGAATCTCCGCCGAGATTATCTGAGATTTGAATGGCTACAGCTGTTGTAATGGATTTGGGCAGAATTGAGAGGACGTAGATTTTGGAAAAACCGAGACTAGCCGCCATCAAGAGCCCGCTGAGCATTCCTACCAGCAGGCCGGTGACTGTTCCCCCAAGAACAGCCGGCAGATTCTCCCGCAGCACGTGCCGCTGTTTATACAGCGGATAAGCCAGGGAGACGACCGCCGGACCAAGCAGACGGTTTATCCATTCGCCGCCGATCATATATGTATCATAGGAAATATTGAATCCGAGCAGCAGAACCACTACGGTAAACGTCGCAGTCAGCGCCGGCAAAAGAACAGGGAGACGGTAGCGCTTATACAGCATAGCCATGAACAGGTAGATCGCAACATTGAATACTACAAATCCGGCTGCCAGCAGTATTCTCATGCGCCCTTCCTCTTTTCACCCATGCTGTCCGCCGGGAGGCTCTGTCTGGCGCCGGCCTGTCTGGACCCCAGGCCGGTTATCCACTGGCTGGAATGCGCAGTGACAACCATAGTCAGCACACTGCTGATTATCAGAACTGCTATAAGCAGCAGCCCGCGGCCGCTAAAAATATCAAGATGGTTCATAATGCCTGCGGTTGCCGGAATGAAGAACATCGGCAGATAAGCCAGTATAAACGACGAGCCGTTCTCTATCAGCTTAACGGGTACAATCTTTAGCAATAACAACGCAAAGAGCAGCAGCAGGCCGACAATACTGCCGGGAACCGGCAGATGCAGCAGCTTCTGCAGAGCATCGCCAGCAAGATAGAACACGTACAATATTCCGACCTCAGCTATGACACGGATCATTTTCATGTTGCAGGAATCCCTTCAGTCTAAAATGATTATTTCACGGATGATACTTCCCTTCTTAGACTAGCGGGCTTTCAGCAAATTTTCAATCGTTTTTCGCACCTTCTCAATATTTTCACAAAAAAGAAAAAACCTCTCTGCTAACCGGCACACGCAGTACCGGCTTTTACAGAGAGGTTGTTTGTGTTGCAATGACTCAGACCCACTGAATGACTTGTTCAGCGGTTTGCCGAATCCGCCGCCAGATCGGCCGGCTGCTGTCAAATTCCTTAGTGCCATGCCTGAACCTATTGGCTTCCAGAATGTCTTTCTTTAAGGCCGGTTTCTTTTCCAAAGTTTCCATAACGGCTACACTTTTTCCTGTCCTGCAAAAATATTATTTTGACGTTATCCTGTTCACATGCTTAATATTAAGGTATATACAGCAGGCCTGTCCCGTTGGCGGATCTGTCTCCAGTTAGAAGTTGCAACTAGGTGAAAGCGTATTTATTATTAATAGGAATACGTAATTATTATTTTAAAAGGAGATGTTACCCATTCGATTCGGAACTTTAGCACACACGGCAGGTTGCCTGCCACTCGACACACTGGTTTCCACTCTGCAGGCTCACGACATTGATTTTGTGCAGCTAGCCTTAACCAAAGCTATTCAGGATATTGATCTTTCTCCGGGCAAATTCAGCCCTGCGCTGGCTAATTATATCGGTGAGAAGTTCGACAAGGCGGGTGTCCGTATCGGCGTGCTCGGCTGCTATATTGATCCGATCAACCCGGACCCGGCAGTACGCAGGGCTGAAATTAACCGCTTCAAGGAGCATTTGCGCTTTGCCAAGCAATTCGGGGCGCCGATGGTAGCCACTGAAAGCGGAGGCTTAACCACTTATCAGTCTGCTGATCCGGAGCGTTATGAAGAGATCGGCTGGCAGACCTTCAGAGCTACGCTGGAAGAACTGGCTGAGGAAGCGGAGAAATGGGGCGTATTTGTAGGCATCGAAGGTGTAAGCAGCCATACTCTCGCCTCGCCTCAGCACATGCGCCGGATTCTGGATGAAGTACCGTCCAGCAACATTGGTGTCGTATTCGATCCCTGCAATCTGATCGGGCAAGATGTCGAGCGCCAGGATGAGATTGTAGACAGCTCGCTCGACCTGTTCGGTGACCGGATCATTCTCGCCCATCTGAAGGACATCTACGCTGAAGGCTCGGGTTACCGTCACGGAGTCCCGGGAGGCGGACTGTTCCATACGGCTGAATTCTTCAAGAAGCTCCAGGCACGTAAGCCGATGCTTGATGTGTCACTCGAAGAGATTACACTGCCTGTTATGAATGAAACGGTCGCCCTGCTCCACAGTCTGCGCAGCTAGACCCCTGATGCTTTTCTTGCTCTGGCCGTTGCGGTGCGTGCAATGCGCTGCCGCTCCGGCCAGAATCCTCTGACAGCCCCCAGCATCCCCATAGACGTTTAACCAAAATTCGTTCCTTTTCTCTCTTCGCTGAATAATATGCTATACAGATCTATAATGCCAATTCAGCGCGATAAAGGAAGGGAAGAGATCAGCGATGAGGTTCACATTTCCCATTCTCACCCTATGCCATGGCGGAGCGCAACGCATGCTGGTGGAACTCACCAATGGTCTTACAGCTCTTGGCCATCAGGTGATCATTGTCATGCCGGTCCACGGCGATATCTCCTATGACATCCATTCTACGCTGCACCGTACAGACCATACCGTACTCCGCGAATCCGATTTCCCGGCTAGCGATATTATTGTCTCTAATTTCTATACCACCGTGCCTGTTTCAGAAGAGGCCAGCCGGAGCGGCAAAGGGCTGCATATCCGTCTTTCATTATGCTATGAACCGCTGTTTCTGCCGGAGAATCATGTGTCTTTTCCCAGCTATAATACCACTTCGAGACTGCTCGTGTTATCAGAGTGGCAGCGTGATATCATCGCCCTTAACCACGGGATTACCGGCAGTATTGTCCCGGTCGGGATCAGCACCGTTTTCCGAAACCGGCATATCCGTCATAACCTGCAGGAGCCGGTGAACATTACCGCTATTCTCCGCAAGGTCGAGAACGGCTTCTCCTGGCACCGCGAACAGGAGTATCTCATCTCACAGCTCGACATCGTAAAGCAGAATCTACCGCATGTGAATATCAATTTTATCAGCCCGCCGGACGAGTTTTACACCTCGGAATCTCTTCAGCAGCTGAAAGCCGGCGGCAAATACCGCTTTTTCACTCCACTGAACGACGAAGAGCTGAATTACCATTACAATTGTGCAGATATTTTTGTCAGTTCAAGCATATTTGACAGCGGCTCCCTGCCGGGGCTGGAAGCGATGCGCTGTGGTGCAGCACTTGCTACCGTCTATTCCGGAGGAAATATGGAGTATGCAAGGCACGAAACGAACTGCCTGCTCTCCTTCCGGTATGAAAACAGGCTGGCTGGCGATGTAATCCGGCTTGTGCAGGATCATGCGCTCAGGATCAGGCTGGCGTCACAGGGAGAAGTGGACTCAAACCGCTGGACCTGGGAGAGCAGTGTCCGGATTATGGAACAGACTATTCACAATTTCATGCAAGGAAATTACACACACTGATTGCGGGGAACCGGCAGCCATTACCGCACAGCAGACAGCTTCCGGGACGGATACACATAATAAACGGGCAGCAGTACATCAACGGATACCGCCGGTGTGCTGCTGCCCGTTTATTATTAGTAGAACATTGTATGAAATCTATTTCCCGGCATTACAGTTATTCAGGATGGGCCGCACCTGAATCTGGTGTATCAGGCGATTGCAGGCGGATGTAACGGTCCCCGAGCAGATTCTGAAAATAATTGCGGTTATACAGCATGCTCGGATGGGCCGGATGGAACAGCAGCGCTGTTTCATTATGCTGATTGGCTTTCTCATGCTGTCCCAGCCGGTCATAACACAGAGCGAGCTGAAGATGCGGAAGCCAGGTCGAATATGCTTCATTCCTGAAGGCCATTGATTCTCCGTCCCGGGGCAGCATAACAGCCTGCTCATACCAGTATACTGCAGCTTGCAGCTGTCCTTTGTCCAGATGCCAGGCTCCCAGCCTGCAGCAGAATTCTGCGCGCGGCTGGTCATATTGCAGTGTTCTGCACAGCGCAGCGAAGGCAGCTCCCGGATCACCCAGCTGCTCCCTGCATTCTGCCAGCTTCAGGCAGGCCTGAATATTATCCTCAATCCACCCCCGTCCCCCATCCAGAAACTGATCATAGTATCTGGCTGCCTCTCCATGCATCCCGTGGTCACGAAGCTCATTAGCGAAGTAATACTGATCGCGGGGTGAGAACTTCTCCCCCGCTTCCGCCCGCTTCTGGTAGATGCGCAGATTACGGTCAGTATATGCCTTGTCTTTTTCATGAGTAACACAGACATCACTGCTGAGTGAAGCTCCATACACCTCCAGATATTCATGCACGGGCCCGATCCATCTGAAGTTGCGGCTGCGCCGGACCAGACGGTTGCGCCGGAGTGATACTGTCACATTTCCGTCCGCATCAAAACCCAGATTGTACTGCATGTTCACAGTGTCAATCCCCCCCGGCATCTCCTGCTTCAGCCGGATAAACCGCTGCCTGTCCTCCTCCTTCAGGTAATCATCTGCATCCAGCCAGAGGATGTATTCTTTGGTGGCTTTGCTAAACGCAAAATTACGTGCAGCGGAAAAGTCATCAATCCACGTAAAATCATAAATGACGGCCCCGAAAGCAGAAGCTGCTGCTTTGGTCCCGTCTGTGGAGCCTGTATCCACAATTATAATCTCATCGGCAATAGAGGCAACCGTAGACAGGCAGCGGGGCAGGCCGGCTTCCTCATTGCGGACAATCATGCATAAGCTGATTTCTATCATTAGATCCTCCTGACCGGTTCAACACCAAACCGTATTTTGTGCTCCTATATGGATATGCAGCCCGGCAGATTTGCAACCCTGTTCCTACCCATGCGGCTGCTTCATTCCGCAAGTATTCTTCCCGAAGGTACACTGTATAAAAGTTTTTACGCAAAAAAAGCAACTTATCCGGATGCAGATGGGTCAATGTTATAGAGACTGGGGGGCAAGGCATGTCAATGGAGCAGAATGAAGTCACCACGATGAGCGCAGGCGCATTAACAACACTGATGGAAACCTATGGCGAGGATGTATGGAATTACGCCTGCTTTCTGTCGGGCAGCAGCAGTGCTGCTGATGACATTGCCCAGGAGACCTTCATCCGGGCATTTAAATATATGCATTCATTCCGGGGAGAGGCCTCGGTCAAAACTTGGCTGCTGCGGATTACCCGCAACCGCTGGTATACCTACCGCAGCAGCAGCTTTATGAAACGGGTGACCTTGCAGGCCGCGCCGGACAACACACGCACGGAGCAATCAGCAGAGGCTGTCTATATGAATGAATCACTCAGCAGCGAAATCTGGCAGCTTGTCCTGCGCCTTCCCCGCAAGTACAGGGAAATTCTGATGCTCCATGCACACTATAATATGTCAATGGAGGAGCTCGCACATACACTGAACATCAGCCTGCCGGCGGCTAAGTCAAGGCTGCACCGGGCACGGCAGAAAGCTAACGAATACTGGGAAAAGGAGCTGGACCGCAATGAGTAAGTTACCGCAGGACTGGGAGAAGATGCTGCAGGAGAAGCCTTTTGCAGGGAGCCGCTTCAGTAAACAGCTGCAGCAGAAGGTTCATGACCGTCTGCCGGGTCCGCTTCCCCGGAAGCTTCGTGCCCGGACGTATGCTGCGCTGGTGCTCCCGCTGCTTGTACTTGTGCTGCTGATCGGCTACAGCACCGGCGGATTCAGCAGCGCACCAAGCAGTTCCGGGATTACTGGAGCTGCCGCTCCCGGCGGCGGTCCGGATAAAGTCCCTCCTGTTAACGGAGCCGGCAATTCTCCGGACGATGCTGCCGCAGACAGCCTGCCGGCGTTGCTGTCCTTTCCTTCAGCAGATTCCGCCGGGGAGGAGGTGCAGCTGCCGCTCCGTGCCATCCCTGCCCTCCCCAGCGCAGAAAACGGGCTCCCGGCGGTGAAGAATCCGATTCCCGCCCTGCCTGAGATGACCTTTCCGCTTGCCGGCAGTGTGGCAGATCAGCTGCAGGCTACACTGGTCTACCGCACAGATGCGCAAGACAGCTACCTGCTGCTCGCTCCAGCCGGCTGGGAAGCCTCTGCCGTCATTGGAGTGAACGGGTCCTATGGCGTGACTTACCGGAACCCTGCTGATCCTGTCCAGACACTGATCTACACCGATACCAACTGGAGCTGTCAGGGCTGTGCGGTCGGGGATATCGGGCTCTATTATCCGGATAAGGAGGAATGGGCAGCGGATCAAGGCTTTCCGGTCTATGTGCCGCTGGAATTCACGAAGCGGCAGCTGGGGAGTACCGGTGATGCGGCTGCGCGCACCCTCCGCTATGCACTCGAACCGGATACGGAGAGCCTTGCTGCTGACGGAGCGGCTTATTACGAAGAAGGCAGCTGGGGTTATCTGATCCGCCGGCTCGAGCTGAAGCATACCTCCGGTAATTCCGGGCAGGAAGCAATGGAGAGCATAATGGGCTTTTTCACTGCTAATCAGGGGGCGCTCAGGCTTGCAGAACCGCAAGCAGATTCCGCAGCAGCAGACGCTGTCCCGTTCCCCGCTAGCGCCCTGACAGGTGCGCTGGAGCAGCAGGGTCTCAGACTGGATGCAGTGAACGCCGGAGAAGAGCATATGTTCAATAAAGAGCTTGCAGGCGTGTGGCCGGATGAGCTGCTGATCGACTATGAAGGTCCGCTGACAATCACAGACCGCTTATCCGTCTACACTTATGACGGTGCCGAGGCCTGTGCTGAGGGGATTGAAGCCCTGAAGCTGGAGATTAACCGCACCACCTACGACGGTGGAGCCCGGACGTATCCCCATGTATTCAGGGGAGGTAACTTTCTTGTGGTGTATTGGATGGGCCCCGGCGGTGACGGCGGCTTCAAATATGACAAGGCAATAAAGACCGCCCTTGCCGGCTTCAGCAGTAAGGAATAGACCGTGAACTACAGGCAGCGCAGCACTGAAAAAAGGGTGTTGCGCTTTTTTTGGCGACGCTAGCGGTGTTTTTTGTTATAATGTCGTAGTGCAATTAGAAAGAACTTTATGTACAAGAAGGAGACGTTCGCCTTGTCAAAAATCGTTAAAACCCTAACTATAGCCGGTAGTGACTCCAGCGGTGGCGCAGGCATCCAGGCTGACCTCAAAACCTTTGAGGAATACGGCACTTACGGCTTCAGCGCATTAACTACTATTGTTACAATGGACCCGGATAACGGATGGCATCATAACGTTTACCCGGTGGATGCTGCTATCGTAGCCGAGCAGCTCAAAACAATCTTCGCCGGCGGTCCTGTAGACGCCATGAAGACAGGCATGCTGGGCAGTGTCGAAATTGTCCATGTCGCCGAAAAAGCAATTAAAGACAACCTTCAGACCAATGTAGTTATCGACCCTGTTATGGTCTGCAAGGGCGAGGATGAAGTCCTCAATCCGGAGAGCGCCAATGCAATCCGTGATCTGCTGCTGCCGCTGGCAACAGTCGTTACGCCTAACCTGTTCGAAGCAGGGGTATTGTCCGGACTGGGCAAGCTTACAACCCTTGAAGATATGAAAGAAGCAGCACGCCTGATCCACAAGCTCGGCACCAAAAATGTTGTCGTAAAAGGCGGAAAGGCACTGGGCGGCGATCTGGCGATTGATGTCTTCTTTGACGGTACAGACTTTACCGTGCTGGAGACTGCAAAGATTGAGCCGGCTTACAACCATGGTGCAGGCTGCACATTCGCTGCGGCAATTACCGGCGGTCTGGCAAACGGCTTGAGCGTCCATGAAGCTGTAGCCAAGGCTAAGGACTTCGTCTCTGCCGCAATCCGCAGCGGATATGCCTTTAACCAGTATGTCGGACCTGTATTCCACGGCGGCTACCGTCTGGAGAAATAGGACAAGCCCGGCGTGTGACAACCGCTTCCTGCTCTGCTCAAAAACCGTGTACCCATTCGTGGGCACACGGTTTTTAGCAGAATATTATGATGTCCTGCATCTTCTTACTGTGCAGCCGATTCTCCGGCAATATGCTCAATAAAAGAAATAGCCTTGTCCTTGACTTCATCCACTCCGAGGACCCCAATAATCATATTCTCGTCCTCAGCCTTATTAACCGGCAATGCGGCAACAAAGGCTGAATCCGTAATATCTACGCCATACAGCTCTTCCTTTCCGCTCTGCGGATTAGTCCCCCACTTCAGCCGCGGGTCATCCTTATCCAGGCTTCCGCTTGCAACAATAGCGCTCAGATCCTGAAAGCCGTCCTGCCCGCCGATCCATTCCAGTGTTGCATCATCCAGAATAATAATATCAGGATGGTTCGCCGCCAGCTCCACCACCGCTTTTTGCATATAGTTCATATCGAAGGAATCCCCGCCCTGCCCGGTTCTCGGCAGGTATATCATGTTACTTTCTACCCGCTTCCACTCCGGATACTGCGCAATAATAGCGGCATCCAAATCGGCTGTCTGTCCGTCCGGGTCCTGCACACCGAAATTGCCCAGAAACATAATTTTGGCATCCAGCGGAGGCAGGGAAGCCAGATATTTACGATGCTGCCAGTTGTTATAAATAGCATTTCCGGCAACAGCAAGCACAATGACGGCAATGACCGATACAATAACATGCGTCCGGTACAGGCGGAAGAACCGTTCCCATTTGCTTGCCGCTCCGGAGAACTTGCCGTACTTAGCCAGACGCTCCTGCTCCGCTTCTTCGATCTCCTGCTTGTCCAGCGTATCAAGAATAAACTTGAAGGCCTGAAAATCCTCCTCGGGCGCTGAGCGCTCCTCCTCCGAAGCCTTGGACTTCCGCCGTTTAATCAGCAGGTCAAAGCGTTTATTAATCTCTTCCCTGGATACGTTTTCAGATAAGCCTAATTTATCATAGGCCTGCTTCAGCTTCTCATTCACATTCATTTCTCCTTTGGTATGTATGATGCCAACTTCACAAATGCAGATAATCTTATTTTAGCAGATTGTAGTCCCAATACTCCAGTTTCGCCCGGTTTGGGCTCAGCAATCACTATTTTACAATGAGGCTACTGTATAGCATCTTCATTTCATCCGTCAACGGGCTGTCACAAAAACTGTGTAAATGGCAGTGCTTCACTGCAATCGCAGGTATATCTGTTTGTATACGTCATGAGGAGGAATGCATCGCCTGCGGAGCCTGCAATTCTGCTGCCCCCGATATATTTGATCTGGATGATGAAGGAATTGCCGCAGTCATTTTTGCAGGGGACAACAACCGCGGCATTACGGCTATCGCCGAGGAGCTGCAGAAAGAGCTTCAGGATGCCATTGCCAGCTGCCCGACCCAGTGCATTCAGCTTGCTGATGCTCCTTTTGCCTGAAAGCTACACTGAACATCCAGTTCATTATACAAGCAGCAGGGCAGCCCTCCCGCTCCGGGAACAGCTGCCCTGCTTAACCATGCGGTCCAGCCGGCTGCAAGCTTACTGAAACCAGGACCCTACGATGGTATTAAACGGCTTATAGATTATGATAAGGAGTAAAAGCGGACTCGGAACGTTCACCCGCAGCAGCGCACATACAGCCGATGCGATTCCAGCTGCCCAGAACAGCATATATACAACCCGGTCCCGGCGCTTCCGCTTGCCCTTAAGCAAAGGCAGGTCGGCGGCAATACAGGCTGAAGCGATGACCAGGCACAAAAGAACAAGCAGCATCTCTGTTTCACTCCTTTATCTGATCTATAAATGAATTATCGATGGCCCCGATCCGGTTAATGATAACTGTGGCCTTGTAATGAACAGGCAGGCTCTTCAGGTAATCACCTCCGCTCTGCTCCAGCAGTCTCGTCCAGGCTTTAGGATTCGCCTCAAAAATGGATTGTCCGAAACCGAAAATATCAACGTTAAAGCGGTCATTAATCTGTTCTACAGACTGCTTCATTCTCATGACGATCCGCTTCTCTGCCTTCCTTTCCAGATCCAGAATAATCTTGTCTTCATCGAGCTGGTCTCTCCCTGTCACTTCCTCGACATTGCAGAGGGCTTCAATATCGAGATAAATATGCGGTTCCCCTTCAATAAATTTGACCTTCCTCCTGGTTTTGGATTTCAGCGCTTCAATCACGACTAATCCGTCCTCGTCACCATCAACATGTCCGGTATTCTTTATCACATTATCCGTAATATAGTTATACCCGGCTACCTCTTCGGCACTCAGCCAGCCGAGCATCTTATCTTTTCTAAATACAGCAACACTTTCATAACGCAGTTTGGTCTTTGGATTGGTGCGTTCCGTATTTCTTTTTTCACCGCCTGCATCGGGATCACCTTTAACCTCAACTCCGGTCAAGACAGGATTCTTTCCCTGATAGAGCAGATCTTCTATGAATCTGTCCAGTGTAACTGCGACCGTTCTGGCTGATACTTTGTAGGACTTATCCAAAGCATTGTATAGTTTATTTGCCGGAAGCCTATCCAGGGCGCTCAGAACATTCAGTGCTTCCTCCGCAGTCCCTCCCTTTGCCACCATGACATAGAAATCCATCCGCGGCTCACGGCTGCGCTTCAGTACATCCAGCATCGGGCTAACTCCCTCGCGGGCTAGTGATTCTCCAATGACCAGAACCCGGATATGTCCCATATAGGCTGAGCGTGAGACGGTCATATTGAATTGGCGCAGCGATTCATATATGGTGGGTGCAGTAAAGCTATAAGAAGCTACAGGCACTCCGCCGCCCGCGGCCCCGCCGTTCTGGGATGATATCGCTGAGGGAATCACGACTTGCATCGTTATCTTGAACCCACTCTCCGCCTTATCTATTCCCAGAGCAAGAACAAACGCCAGCTCGTTCAGCTCCCTCCTCTCCCAGCAGCCGCTCAGCAGCATAGGCAGCAGCACTAAAGGCAGCAAGGAGCATAGCGCTCTGCGAAGTTGTCTCATCATCATTTATTCTCCCTGCGGCGCGCCGTCCCTTGGCGGTAAAAGTTTTTGGTAAGATTCTCTGCCGGCCGGGTCCTGAGGTGAGGCCATGGAAACCGGAAGATGGTATCCTTCATATCCTCTGGCCGGTACGGACCGAGCGGACTCATATAGGGAATGCCGAAGGAACGCAGGCTCGCTAAATGCAGCACAATAACGAATACGCCGCAGAGAATTCCGTATAAGCCGATAAATCCGGCAAGGCCGATCAGGGCAAACCGGATAATCCGTGCAGCAATGGACATTCCCGCCTCTGGAATAACGAAGCTTGAGATGGCAGTTATAGAAACGACAATGACCATTGCAGCAGAGACGAAGCCTGCGGCAACCGCCGCCTGGCCGATTACCAGCGTTCCGACAATTGAGATCGCCTGGCCGATGTTTTTAGGAATTCTCACTCCGGCCTCACGCAGGATTTCATAAGTCAGCTCCATCAGCAGCGCCTCAATAAAAGCGGGAAACGGTACGGTCTCACGCTGGGCGGCAAGGCTGATGACCAGGTTGGTCGGAATCATCTCCTGATGATAGGTCGTAATTGCCACGTAAAAGGCCGGAGCCAGCAGCGTAAGAAAGAAGGCAAGAAACCGGATAAACCGCAGCAGTGTTGAAATATCAGCCCGCTGGTAATAGTCCTCAGCCGATTGAAAAAAAGCGACGAATATCGTCGGAGCAAGCAGCACAAACGGTGTTCCGTCAATTAAAATAGCCACTTTACCCTCAAGGATGCCTGCGGCAATGGTATCCGGCCGGTCACTGTTATATATGGTCGGAAAAGGCGTCTTAGCGGTATCCTGGATGAATTCCTCGATATAACCGCTCTCGAGTATGCTGTCGGTGTCGATTGTGTTCAGCCGCCGCTTTACCTCCTGTACAAGCTCATCATTGGCAATATTGCTTAAGTACATGAGTGATACGCTGGTCTGGGTTACCCTGCCAATCTGAATGGTCTCCAGCCATAAATGACTGTCCTTGATTTTGCGGCGCAGCAGTGCCGTATTGGTCCGCAGGTTCTCCGTGAAGCCTTCCATCGGACCGCGTACCACCGATTGCGAGCTCGGCTCACTTACCGACCTGTCCTCCCAGCCGGGCAGGCCGATTCTCAGTGCATTTGCAGTCCCATCCACTACTAGCATGACGCTGCCGGACATCAGATCATGGACAAATTGACCTGTTTTATGAATAACCGTCAGATCGCCTGCCATCAGAATACGCAATCTCAGCAGCTCAACCGTAGCATCAGGACTTAGCCCTGCCAGCATATCCGGCACCCTGCTTCCCTGCAGGGAGTACAGAATTGAATTATGCAGCAGCCCGGTATCCACCAGCCCGTCTATATAAAATAGGGATATATGCGTGTTATCTCCAAGCAGCAGCTCTTTACTTACCAGATCGGTGCTGGAGCCAAGCAGTTGCTTGAGCTGTTCGTAAGTATCCTCCAGGCGGCTCGATAGGGCCTCCTCGTGTCTCTCTTTCATCGTGCTGCCTCCCTTTCGACCCTTCTGTCCCATAGTTTGATTCAGATCTTGATAATTATTCCTTGGCTGAGAATCTCCTGCGCTAACATAAAATGGGCTAAATAAGCCATACTATGCCAATACATACAAGGATATCCGATCTCGGTGGAGACAGGGGAGACAAGATGATGCTTGAAAAAGACAGGATTAGCTCAGCACAGATGGTTATACTCGGAATGTTTGCTTATATCGGGGATATGGCACTGGTCTACCCTGCCGTTATGGCTTCTACAGCCCATCAGGATGCCTGGATTACCGGACTGATCAGCCTGCCGCTTGGGATCGGGACTATTTTTCTGTTAGTAACCTTATGTAATATTGACCCTAACAAAACGATTATCGAGCTCAGCCGGCAGATTTTGGGCAAATGGCTTGGCGGAGCCGTGGGACTGTACTACCTGTTCTTTTATCTGCTGGCCGGTTCTACCTACATCCGTGAGATTGAGGATTTCCTCTGTACACAGATTTATGAGGGGACACCCGGCGGAGTAATCAGAGTGATGGGAATATTCATACTGGTATACGGCCTGCGGCTGGGATTAGAGACACTGGGGAGGGCATCGCAGATTTTTTTCCCGCTGTTTGCTTTCTTCCTGATCTGCCTGATTGTCCTGCTGCTTCCTCAGGTGCGTGCTGAGCGTCTGTTACCGATGTTTAATACACCGGTTCCCGATATGGTTCATTCCGTAATGTACGGTGTCTTTTATCCGTTCGGGGAGATGTGTGTATTCTTGATGATCTACCCTTATGTCACTAAATCGGATAAAATTAACCGCGATATCTTCATCTGCATCTGTATTGGAGCGTTGGTCCTCAACATTATCCTGATCCTGTCACTCACCGTGCTGGGTGTATATTTCTCCGAGCATGACTTCTACGCCGCCTATCTTCTGGCCCGGAAAATCAACATTGCCAACTTCCTCCAGCGGATTGAAGCCCTTATGGCTACAGCCTGGATTATCAGCACCTATTTCAAAACCGTACTGTTTTTTTATGCCTTTGTACTGGGGGCTGCCCAGTTCTTAAAGCTGAAAAGCTACCGCCCGCTGATCTTTCCTACTGCGTTTCTGCTCTATGGACTCTCCCAGCTGATTGCCAAAAATATTATCTTCTATGTAAAAGAAATTCCAGCCTACTGGGTAGACTGGAATTTCACCTATGCCTTCGTCCTTCCGGTAATCATGCTTAGCGTCAATAAGATACGGAAAATCTTGTCCCGGGGTTCATGAGGAGCTATGATTGAACCGGAGGAGGCTCAGTCAAGCATGGAAATCAATCAATATGAGCAGCTGGTGCCGGATGTTTTTTTGTTTGTTGACCGGAAGTGCTTTGAAGGCTGGGGAATCGGCCGGAGCACCATCGACTTTCATGATCTGACCTTTGTTGTCGGCGGCAGAGCTGTCTATTCGATCAACGGGGTGAACTATACGGTTGAAGCCGGAGATATGCTGTATGCCCCGGCAGGCAGCATCCGTGAGGCTCACACCTTCCGGGATGCGCCGATGCATTCCTTTGCATTCAATTTCTTCTGGCTGGGCGGGGGCAATGACATACGCCTTCCCTTTAAGACGGTAACCCGCAACTGGCGGACTAAGGAAATTCTCGATGATATCCGGGAATTCTCGCATATATGGATGAGCAAGCAGCCTCTATACAGAATGAAGGCCAGAGCCGTCTTTCAGCAGATCATCTACCGTCTGCTCATTATCGCCCATCATCAGCAGGCACCGTATGTTGATCCGAGAATACATAAAGCAACAGCCTATATCATGGATCATTATGCAGAGGAGATTACGATCGGCGAGCTTGCTCTACCTGCCGGGCTGAATCCCGAATACATGGGTAAGCTGTTCAAGCAGAACACAGGGGTAGCATTGAAGGAATACATCAACAGGGTACGGGTCAACAATGCCGAGATGCTGCTGTCGGCCGGCGGCTTCAATGTCTCTGAAGTCGCCGCCCATTGCGGCTACCGGGATGCCGCCTATTTCAGCAATGTGTTCAAGCAGATCAAGGGCTATCCTCCGTCAGCTCTGCTGAAGTGAGATAACTCTCCTCCGGTCCAAGATAGGAATACGGCAGCGGCCCGGCGGACAGCACCAGCTTCTGCAGCACCAGCCCGGCATCCAGTCCATAGAACCGCAGTGTATGAACACCTTTTGTTAAGGTGTGGCTGGTAGAGCTAACATGAATGTTATTCAGTACCGCCCGGCACCAGGGCTCATTACTATGGTTACCGCCTTCATAGCCGGGAGGCAGCGCGTCGGCAACAATAGGCTCATATCCGTCAAAGCCTGCTGCATACTTCAGGCCGCTGACCGGCGACAGATGATTTGTCGGCGCAATATAAGCATTCAGGCTATATTCGCCGTCCCGCTTGACCAGCAGGCTGTACTCCAGATAGGGCGCTTGCGCGGGTTCACTGAAGGATACAGTGTCCGGGTACATTTTGACGGAGGATAGAGTCCTGCCATAATCGCTGATTGTTGTCCATTCAACTCCGTCCGCCGCACAGCGGTTAAGGGTATGCTCAGCCTCTATCGATACAACGTTATGCGCTTCAATAAAAGCCGCTGGCGGCAGCTCACTCACGCTGCTCCAGTCTACCTCTGCACAGACGGTTACCGTTCCGCCAGCTCCGCTGATAACGATATTACCGCTGCATGCCCCCTGCACCTTCTCCCAGTCCACCGATACTGTGATGGTCTCTCCTGTGTCCGTCCAGCCGCCGCTCCGCTCCAGCCTGATCCAGTCGGCACTCCCGGCTGCTTCATAGGCAAAGCCCGTGTCCCCCCCGCTGCTGACCGTAACGGAATAGTTCTCTTTATGCAGATTTGTAAAAGCCGGCAGAGCCGCCGTTCCCGAAGTATATCCTTGCTCCATGCCCTGCACATCGACAATCATAAGCGGGCCTTCTGCCGGTATAACGGAAGCCGCCTGCGGATAACTCCACCCTGCCGCGTCCCAGTTCACATAGCCTACATGTGCCGAGCTCATCATCCCGCGCCATTTCCCGCCGGAAAGATCGTTATTGTACGCCAGCTCCAGCTGTTTATCCCGTTCAATCGCTGCTGCTGTAAGCTCAGCATACGTATTTGCAAGGACGCTGCCGCGTTCTGCGTAGAGCTTACTAAGCCCGGTATACACTTGCATTTGCAGGACATTGGCCGAAGCAGCCGCCGGATAATAAATGAGCTGGAAGTAAGCATCCTGGAGCTGCTCCGGAATCCCGCTTCTGTAATGCCCAGCGGTCTCAACAAGCTTGCCTGCCTGCTTCAGCACCTGCTGCGCCTCATTGTAATGCACGGGACTGAAGGTCTCCGGCCTGATAATCTCCGGCTTGCGCCGCCCGTTCATTCTCGTATATTCCGCCAGTACACCGGCAATTCCGCTTACGGCGGCTTCGTCCGCTGCATCGCCGAACTGCTGACGCACCCACTGTTCTGTGTATTCTGCAGTTTTGTTAGGCGCAGCGGTTCCCCAGGCTCCGAAATCATAAGCTAAATCCAGAAAATAAGAGATGGGCAGCTCCATCGGCTTCAAATCTCCGACATTAACAATCCACACATCCCGGATGCCGTAATCATAAGCCATGCTCATCTGCTCCCAGATCTTCTCCAGCGGCGTCGTATTGACCCATTCATAGGAATGCGGGCCGCCGTGATAGTCCAGATGATAATACATCCCCCAGCCCGCGCTGCGCTGCTGCTCCCGGCCGGACGGGATTTTGCGGAGGTTGCCGAAGTTATCATCTGACAGCAGAATCGTTACATCATTCAGCACCTCCCAGTCCTTCAGTCCCGCCGCTTCAGCCGTTCCATACCAATACTTCTCCACCTCTTTGTAGACAGCCAGAACCTGCGGTGCCTGCTCAAGCCCATACCGCTTAAGCAGTTCTTTTTGCGTGAGGATAATGTCCTTCAGCAGTTCAATATTGTAGCGGTCGCTGCCTTCCAGCTCTGAATCACTTTCTCCGCGCATGCCCAGTGTGATCAGGTTCGGATACTCTTTATTACGCTTAATCCCGTCCTCCCAGAAAGCAGTGACCGCCTCCCGGTTCCGGGCAAAATCCCACAGATTGCTTGTCCCGTAATCCTTATACACCTTCTGCCATTCACTGCCCGCACGGAACAGGGGCTCGTGATGCGAGGTGCCCATAATGATCCCGTATTCCCTGGCAAGCTCGGCATTGGCAAGCGGATGACGATTGCCGTTAACACTGAACTCTGCGCTCCACATCGCCGGCCAGAGATAATTCCCCTTCAGCCTGAGAATCAGCTCAAAGACCTTTTCGTAGAATGCTTCGTTGAAATCCCCGAATGCTCCGGTTACCCATGAGCCGAGTGAAGGCCAGTCATCATTCAGAAAGATCCCCCGGTACTTCACTGACGGCTCTTTGGAGATAACATTCAACTGATGGTCCGGCAGATCAAGCAGGTCTCTCCGCTCCGGCATTACATCGGCAAAATAAACCCACGGGCTCACCCCCATCAGCTCAGATACAGCATAGATCCCGTAGATTGTTCCTCTTTTATCGCTGCCCGCAATGACCAGCGCCTGTTCAACACCGTCACAGGGATGCCCGATCCGCTGAATGCTGTAGCATTCCCGTTTGCCTTGAATAGCCGGCACATCCAGTTTGCCTGCGGCAGCCCATTCATCGATCAGCCCGCTGCTGCCTATAGTTCCAATAACGATAGCGGTATTCCCCAGCTGTCCGGGTTCAGTGACGATTTCCGGCCTTGTGCCGGTGACTAACTCTATATCAGCGGCAAAAGAATCCGCGCCCCGCCGCAAGCCATCATAATCGGCTGCTCCCGGATCCAGATGAAGCTTTGCTGCCGCTCCCTGTTGTACCAATATCATTGTATTCCCATCCTTCCGTATCGGCTGTTTACGCTGCTCAGGCACATTATATAAGTTAAGCGGTTTCAACAGCCATGTGTAAAGCAGATACTTCTTGTAATAAACCGATATGAATTTCCGCAAAAGTACACTTTTCACAAGGGACCGCATTTCGTACAGCATGGATTTCTGCTAAAGTGTAGGCATTGTATGGCGCATCTGTTTTCTTGTTCAGCTATCATTCGTAAGCGCCTTCAAAATTTCAGCCATGAGGATGATTGATATATGTCAGATTCAATAAGCTCCCAGGATATGATCACCGCCGGCAGCGGGCCCAGAGCCCCCAAAGATCCTGCTGAGCGCCGGCACGGATTTTTTGTGCTGTTCGAAACCCATATTGAAGCAACTGCACGCCCTGCAGGCAAGCCGTCACAGGAGGTCTATCTGGAGGGCAGCTACCTGATTGACAAGGCCCGCTATATCGGCGGTGTTGAGGATGCGCATATGCTGGAGCTGCTGCAGACTTGTGCCGGCTTCCGCACTTTAGTCCATAGCATCGGGGTGTCGGTCAAAGCGGGGCATAATCAGGGGGATATTACTTTCCTGCTTCAGAACTGGGGACAAACAGACAAATACACCTCCGGCACAGCGCTTCGGCTTCCTTGTCCGGCAGACGGCTCAGAGCTGATCATTCAGCTGGATCAAATAAGCTGGTCAGCAGACGATGATGTTCCCGGTAAATTTGCCTTTGAGTTCGATCAGGCGGGCGGGCTTGCGGTGGCGAGTATTATTTTTTATCTGAATGAGGGGTATGCTGCGCCTGAGCTGTCACCCGAAACGCCGGTTGCCTTCCGTTCGGAGCCGTACCATGAGATGATCTCGCATTCCCTGTTCCATTCGGGTAACAACCTTCGGCTGAAGGCTGCTATAGCTAAGGCTGCCCGGGGTGAAGACGTCACCATTGCCTATATCGGGGGTTCCATCACCCAGGGTGCGGGAGCGAAGCCGATTCATACGGAATGTTATGCCTATCAGTCATATCTGGGCTTCAAAGCGCTGTTCGGTAAGGACGGAGGCGGGAATGTTCATTTTATAAAAGCGGGAGTTGGCGGTACGCCGTCAGAATTAGGCATTATCCGCTACGAAAGAGATGTGCTCAGGGATGGAGCTGCCAAGCCGGATATTGTGATTGTGGAGTTTGCCGTCAACGACGAGGGGGACGAAACCAAGGGCAACTGCTATGAGAGCCTGTGCCTGAACATTTTGTCCGCTGACAATCAGCCTGCAGTCATACTGCTGTTCAGCGTATTCATAAATGACTGGAATCTTCAGGAGCGGCTCTCCCCTGTCGGGATTCGCTATAATCTGCCTATGGTTAGTGTAAAAGACGCCGTGACCCCACAATTCAAGCTGACCAAGGCGGAGGGGAATGTGATCTCCAAAAGACAGTTTTTCTACGACATCTATCATCCTGCTAATGATGGACACCGGGTCATGGCCGACTGCCTGATTCATCTGTTTCAGCAGGCCGCCGCCGCTCAGGCAGACGCTGAGGATATTGATCTGCATCAGCCTCCGGTAATCGGGAACAGTTTCAGGAATATCCGGCTGCTGGACCGTTCAAGCTCACCCGGAAATGTGCGGATTGAGCCGGGCAGCTTCACAGGGACCGATACGGACCTGCAGATGGTGGAGCTGGACGATAATCCGTCCGGGACACCCGAGTTCCCGTATAACTGGATGCGCCCGGCGGAGGCCGGAGGCAAGCCCTTCAGATTAACAATCACCAGCAAAAGCCTCATCCTGGTATACAAGGATTCCGGCAGCACCGGCTTCGGCAGCGCTGATGTCCGTGTGGACGGCAAGCCCGTGCTCACCGCTGATCCGCATGTGAACAACTGGACCCACTGCAACGCAGTCATTGTGTACCATCAGGAGACGAGCGGTGAGCATACAGTGGAAATTACCATGGCTGACGGCGAACAGGACAAATGCTTTACGATACTGGGGTTTGGATATTGCTGACAGCGTCGGGTGAGCGGATAAAGCGGGATATTGAGGGACCTGGAGGGTACGTAGGTAGGGAGCAAGATAAGTGTGTAATTTGTACGTTGTCATATGGACGGGCGCTAGTTAAGTAACTAATATGTGAATCCGCCTCCGTCCCACTGTTTCGGGCCCAATCAAAGGGGTTTTCCCCTTTGGTTGCTATCCTTTCCCGCGGTCATGCCTGCTTAAATTCCCATCCCCCTACTCCCTGCAAATCGAATCCATATGGCTGTGCAGCACGCGAAGGATCCGCTCTCTGTCCAGCCGCTGGGGTTCAAGCAGCGCATGGAGCGCCACCCCGTCAAGCAGTGCGTACAGCCGCTCCGCTTCGATGCTCATATCCAGCCCCTCCCGCAGCAGCTCACACTCCTCTAAATGGCCCAGCAGATTGACAATCCCCGGATAAATTCCGTCATTTAAACCGCCGTAGTCCTCCTCTGCATACTTAAGGTGAAACACAAACGCGAACCATACCTCCATCTCCGCCATATTATTATCATTTAAAGGCAGCAGCTCCATCAGTACCCTCGTTACCAGCTCCTTCGGCGGTAAGCCAAGACCGGCAATGTCTTTAATTCTGGCGTTAGCCCGGTCACTGACCAGCTTCATGGCAAAGCCAAGCAGCTCCTGCTGGGTTGCAAAATAATGACGCAAAGCGCCCAGCGATACTCCGGCTTCCTGGGCTATTTTGCGTACCGTAGCCCCTTTCATTCCCTGATTCAGAATGACGCGCCAGGTGGCTTCGGCAATATGTGATTTCCGTTCTTCGTGATCGACTATTTTTGGCATGTCCGTATTGTAGCATACCACCGGATTAGGCTGCAATTTAAATAATACAGTTGTATTATTTAAATCCGGCTGCTATAATCCCTCTTAACTACAACATTTTCTGATGAGGAGTGCATGATGAACACTGTAGCCTGGGCTATTGTCACTGTTGAAATTCTGTTCTGGGTTGTAATTATTGCAGGTCTTACTATACGTTATATATTTAAGCACCCTAAGCTGGGGCTGTTCTTTCTCGCGCTAACTCCGGTGCTGGACCTTATTCTGCTGGTCATTGCAGGGACTGATCTGTCCAAAGGCGCCACCGCTACTACCGCCCATGCCATCGCAGCTGTCTATATCTCGGTATCCGTCGTTTTCGGCAAAAGCATGATCCGCTGGGCAGACGAACGCTTCCGTTATTATGTAACGAAACAAGGAACCCCGCCGCTCAAGCGTACCGGAATGGACCATGCCCTGCATTATTTCAGGAGCTGGCTATTGCATTTGCTGTCCTTTCTGCTGGGAGCCGGCATTCTCTACGGTCTGATCCGCTGGATCGATGAGCCTGCCCGCACCGAAGCCTTGCAGGGTGTTCTCAGCATATGGACAATTGTTGTCGGTATCGATCTGCTGATTGCAGGCTCATATTTCCTGTGGCCGCGAAAAGAAAAAGCAAAAACATCCGCGTAGCAGCAGAAACTGCAGCACTCATACCAAGCAACACATATCCCAAACAGCTCGCATCACAAGCAGCACATATCCACAGCACCACTATAACCACAGCAAAAAACACACCCGGCGGTGTGTTTTTTCGTAGCCAAGCCTATTACAGCTGCGGTCCCGCGAAACCTTTCGGACGGCAGCATACTTTTTAGCTTTTAGCTGAACTAATGACAGCGGTATGAATCAGCAGCCTCAATCCCCGGTACGACTTAGTTCACCTTGGTCAGAGCCCACTTCTGAGCATCTGTTCCGTTGTCAGTCCATTGCTGCACTGCCGCGCCATCGGCTGTGGAGGAACCGGATACATCCACTGCCAGGCCACTCACCTTGGATATCAGCTTGTAGTAACCTCCGCCGGCATCAACAATCCGCCATCTCTGCGCATCCGTTCCGTTATCGTTCCACTGCTGCAGCTGAACGCCTGTAGCTGTGGACGAATTCGGAACATCCAGCACCTTGCCGCTGTGTACAGCTGTAAGCTTGTAGTATCCGTCACCCGTGCTGTCTACCCGGAACTGCTGGTTAGCGGCCGTGTAATTGGTCCATTGGTGGATTTTGGCGCCGGCTGCCGTGGATACGTCGACCACATCCATTACTTTACCGCTTGCCTTGGAGGCAAAGGTGTATACACCCCCGCTGACAATGCTTGCAGGTGAAGCAGCCTGATAGACCCGTACATAATCCACCAGCATCTGCGCCGGGAAGGCAGTCGAAGCATTCGGGCTGCCCGGCCAGTTACCGCCCACCGCGAGGTTCAGCAGCAGAAAGAACGGCTTCTGGAATTCTTCTGTGTTACCGGTGTTATTCTCAATGTAAAACTCATTAAACAGGTTGCCGTCCACATACCATCTGATGTACTTCGCATCCCATTCGATGCTGTACACATGAAACTGCGAGAAATCGAGATTGCCGGATACCTTACCGTACTCGGCGTGGCCGTTGGCATCCCAATGAACAGTGCCGTTAACATAAGCGTTATTATTTACCCGCTCCATAATGTCGATCTCGCCGCTTTTCGGCCAGCCGACGGTATCCATATTAGAGCCGAGCATCCAGAAGGCCGGCCAGATGCCCTGACCCGAAGGCAGCTTCATCCGGGCTTCAATTTTACCGTAGGTGAAGCTCTTTTTACCCTGCGTCTTGATCCGGGCCGAAGTGTAGCTGCTACCGTTATACGATTCCTTCTGGGCTGTAATGACCAGATTGCCGCCTGTTACCTGAAGGTTCTGCGAACGGTTCGTATAATACTGCAGCTCGTTATTCCCCCAGCCGCTGCTGCCGGTTCCATTCTCCGCAGTCCAGTCTGCCGTATTCAGCGAGGTTCCGTTGAATTCGTCGCTCCACACCAGGTTCCAGCTGGTTGCTGCTTCTGCCGCTTTACCAGCCGGGAATAACGTAATCAGAAGTGCCAGAGTCATAAACAGCGCTGCCCATTTCCTTCTACGCATCGTATTCCTCCTAAAATTTTTCGGATAGCTGCTTATTTCAATACACGCCGCGCGTAACGTGCCTTTGAAATCGTTATAATAACAGGATCTGAATCAGCGAAACCGCTTTATTTCCACCCCTTTGCATTCTATATCCTTTCCGGCGACAATATGACAGGAATCCGGGCAAGGCTGTCCACCCGGCTTGTTGACAATGCTGTGGCAGGAGCATAGATTTAAGAAGATTGGCAAAGAGACAGCTGAAACATATTATGAAAGCGATTAATCCGCACGGCGCGAAATAATCCATATACACAAGGAGAAGCAGCGATGAAATTATCTGTATTCTATGAGCATATCCGTGAAGCAGCCGGCCAGACCGGCCGGAGCCTGGAGGAAATCTGCACACTAGTTAAGAGCTTCGGCATTGACGCACTGGAGATGGACGCCGACCGGTTTCAAACAGAGGAAGACGCGATACTGACCCTGCTGGAGAAGACAGGACTAAGGGTAAGCTGCATGTACGGCTTTTTTGATTTTGGCCATATTACCGGCAGCGTAGTAAGGGAGGAACAGATTACCTCCTTTCTGTCCATGGCCGGCCGGGCAGGAGCCCCGCGTGTGCTGGTTATTCCGGGCTTTGTGGAGGAGCATGAGCAGGACCCTGCTACCGTGGAGTATCAGCAATGTGTGCAATACATGAAGGAGGCCGTTGCCGACATGTGCGCGCATGCCAAACCGCTGGGCATTACGGTCGGTATGGAGGATTTTGATGACGCCAGGGCGCCGTTCGCCACAACAGCGCAGCTGCTGTCTTTTGTAGAGGAAATACCTGAGCTGTCCTGCTTCTTTGATACCGGGAATTTTCTGTACAGCGGAGAAGATGTCCTCGTAGCCTACGAACGCTGCAGACCTCATATCGGCTATGTCCACTGCAAGGACCGGACGTTTGAGGTTGACCCTAAGGAGGAGCCTAAGCTGACAGTGGACGGCCGGGCCATGTATGCGGTTCCTGCCGGGAGCGGCAGCATTCCGATGAAAGAGCTTGTAACGGATCTGCTCAAGAGCGGCTATGATGACACCTTTGTCATTGAGCATTTCGGTGCTCAGGATCAGCTAGCGTACATGAAGGAGTCTGCCTTGTGGCTGCTGGACCTGAGAAAGAAGGTGCTTGGCGCATAGCCGCCGGCCAAAACTTTATCCAAACCTTAGATTTGGTTTAGAATAGATAAAGATTAGACCGCTATACTGGCCAGGGGTGATGGATTATATATACGATACTGATTGCTGATGACGAGCCTGAAATTGTTGAACTGCTACAGCTTTATCTTGAAAAAGACTACCATATTCTTAGCGCTTCATCCGGATTAGAGGCTCAGCTTCTGATCCGGGAGCAGACTGTTGATCTGGCTATTCTTGATATTATGATGCCGGGGATGGACGGGCTGCAGCTGCTGAAGAGCATCCGCGGCTCACACCGCTTTCCCGTCCTGTTCTTGTCAGCCAAGAGCCAGGATCATGACAAAATTCTTGGACTTGAGCTGGGCGCTGACGACTATATAGCGAAGCCCTTTAATCCGCTGGAGGTTGTCGCGAGAGCGAACGCCCTGCTGCGCAGGGTTCATCATTTTGATGTGCCGGCCCTTCCGCCGGAGCCCGAGTTGGATCAGCTTGTACTGGGTGCACTTACCCTGGATTTGAATGAATGCATGCTGTATGTGTCCGGCGAGCCTGTTGTGCTGACATCGACCGAATACAAAATTCTCAAGCTGATGATGGAGGAGCCGGGCCGGGTTTTTACCCGTAAGCGGATCTATGAAGCCGTATGGGAGGATTTCTATATGTACGAGGATAACAGCATCATGGTGCATATCAGCAACATCCGCGAGAAGATTGAACGGGATTCCAAAAAGCCGGAGTATCTGAAAACGATCCGCGGACTGGGGTACAAAATCAATGCGCCTGTGGAAAAATAGACAGCAGAGGCCGCTGCAGGCATCGCTGGCCATTGATTTTCTGCGGTTTCTGCTTATTGTGCTGTTAACCGTGACGATTATTATCTTCGGCACCTATGCCTTCATGCAGCTGGATGTCGCGCAGAAGCTCCAGGATTACCAGCTGGCTGACCCTGACCTCAAGACGCAGGCCAGTCTGTATCTGGACAATCCGCAGAACGGACCGGAGACAGAGAAGCTGCTGCGCAGTGAGGGCTGGCTGGAGGTGCTGGACAGCAGCAAGACGGTCCGCCAGGTCGTCGGAAGCAAACGGGATGCTCCTCACAGCTACTCGGAAGAACAGATTTATCAACTGCTCGAGAATGATCCGGATCAGGCTTACTACACCTCCCTGGCGGCTTATCCGCAGAACGGCGCTGCAGGCTGGCTGCTGCTGAAGATTCCCCGGGACCGTATCGACATCACGATTAACAGCTATCCGTTCATGTCTTATTTTAACAGGTCGGTTACCTTCTACATTATGCTTGGCGCCATGCTGCTGCTGCTGCTGGTTGTTACGTACAGCTATTCCGTTGCCCGGCGTATCCTGAAGCCGCTGAAGACTATAGTCCAGGGACTTAAGGAAATGATCCAGGGTAATTACAACACCCGTCTTACCGTTCATGCCGAGAAGGAATTTGAGCAGATGGCTGAGACCTTTAATTACATGGCGGATATGATTGAACGTACCACTATCGCCAAGCAGCGGGCCGAGGACAGCAAGCAGCGGATGATTATGGATCTGTCCCATGACCTCAAGACGCCGATTACCAGTATTCAGGGGTATGCTCAGGCCCTATATGAAGGCCGGGTGGAGGATGCGGAAAGGCAGCGGAAATATTTACTCTACATTTACAACAAGTCCTTTCAGGTCACCAGGCTGATCCAGAATATGATGGAGCTGCTTAAGACCGACTCTCCGGATTTTCTGCTGAAAATGGGGCGTCATGAGCTCGGCGATTTCCTGCGGGAGATTATCGCCGGGGCTTACGGGGAGATTGAACAGAAGCAGTTCACGCTGCGGCTTGAGGTGCCCGATCAAGACGTCTATGCCCAGTTCGATCCGGAGCTGCTGTCACGGGTAGTCCAGAATCTGGTCACCAATGCACTGGCTTACAATCCGCCGGGAACAACGCTGCGGATCGGGCTGGCACCAAGGCCGGATGCGGTGGTCATTGAAATCGCCGATAATGGTGTGGGCATCGCTAAAGAGCTGCGGCCGACCATCTTCGATCCTTTTGTACGGGGCGATGAAGCCAGAACCGCCTCCGGCGGGACAGGCCTCGGGCTGGCTATTGCCCGGAAGAATACAGAACGGATGGGCGGAACACTTGAGCTGTCCGGCACCAGGCAGGAAGCTACGGTGTTTACCATTACAATTCCTGATTAAACGGAAGACACAGCAAAGCGGCAGCCAAGGAGAATGCTCATTCCTCTGAACTGCCGCCTTTTTGCGCACTGCTTCATGAACAGTACCTTTACCGCGCTGCAACAACACCAACCACTGTTACATTCACATCGGTCACTTGCAGCCCGGTCAGCTTTTCAACCTGGCTCTTGATACTCTGCTGCAGAAGCTGGGCCAGCTGGTGAAGCGGTGTGCCCAGGGTAATAATCGGGAAGAGCTGGACCGACAGCTCACTGCCGCTGATTTTCACCTTGATCGCCTTATAGAACTCCTCCCGCTTCTTCCGCTTGGTGCTGCCTTCCACAAGCGCCTGTACCGCCTCAGTCTCCTGGACAGCCATTCCGGCTATTTTGGAGATAACCTGCTGTGACACCGTCAGTTTTCCTACACAACTTATTCCCATTTCCGGTTGATTCATTCTGCTTCCTCCTTCAGCTCTCATATGCCTACAGTCCCTCCCACTTCTCCTTGAGAAACAGCTGGTATGTATGCTTGGATATAATCTTGATTACCATGTACACAGGAATGATAATCAGCATACCGATAATCCCGAAGAAATTCCCGACTCCCAGCACAAGCACCGTCGTTGTAATCGGATGAATGTCGAGGCTTTTGCCAAAAACCAGCGGTGATATTATATTATCCTGAATCTGCTGGGCAAGCAAAATAATGATGAGTGACCACAAGCCGACCATTGGCGAAACAGTCAGGCCGATGATCACAATCGGAACAGAGGAAATGATCGCTCCGAAAAAAGGAATAAAGTTCATAATGAAAGCAATCAGGGTCAGCACAAGGGCGTAAGGCAGCCCGATCAGCAGGAATCCAAGATACATCAGCACGCCCAGTGCCAGATTGACGATAACTCTGCTTACAATGTAGTTGCTTAATGCGCCGTCAATTTCTCCTGTAATCGTGCCTGCCCGCTCCCGGAAACGCCGGGGCACCATTTTGACAAAGGCTTTACCGAACTTGTCCCCCTCCTTAAGCATGTAGAACAGCAGAATCGGAAAGGTGAACAGGATGATTGCCAGATTGGACACCGCTGAGAATAAACCGGTGACATAGCTGGTCAGCAGGGTAAAGCCCTGGCTTAAATATTCATTTAACTGGGACAGCAGACTGAAGTCCTCGGGAAACAGCTTGGCGAAAAAGCCTGACTGCTCCAGCTCGGATATTTTATCGTTAACGATGTCGAACAGCTGCGGGGCATTCTGCACCAGTGTCAGCAGCTGCGATTTCAGCGGAGGCCATACCCCGCCAAAAAATCCGATTAACAGCACGCCAAGCACGAGATAGATCAGCAGAATAGCCTGCGTGCGCTTCAGCGTCCAGCGCCTGATCTTCCAGCGCTCCATCAGCGGCAGCAGCGGCCGTAACAGATAATAGAAAAACACCGCCAGCAGCACCGGAATAAGAATAACGCCTGTCAGTGACTTAAACGGCTCAAAGATAAAATCAACCAATGACCCCACATAAACAATAAGCAGAACTAGCAGTATTGCCTTACCTACAGTTAAAAATTTGTTCAGCTGCTTCATCTGCTTCCCCCTGCCCGTTGACAACCCGGCAGCCGGAGCACGCCGATTGCTGGTTTTGTTACAACTGTACCCCAGCAATCTTAATGCTGCCTAAGCTGAACCTAAAGATTAGCTAAATTATAGGAGGCAGACGCAGACTGGCTATTCCGGCTGTGTAAGCGCAGCTTCTACCAGCTCAAGCGACTTGCTTTTGATATTGGGATAATCTCCGAATACCCATTGCGGCATAATATGCAGGTTGCCCTTTTGAATGGCGCTGACCTTCTGCCACACTGCCGTTTGCTGCATATCAGCCAGCAGCTTCTCGGCATCCTCATCCTGGCTGACAGTGGATTTACCGACCGTCATGAAGATATGGTCCGGATTCAGCTCCGGCAGCACCTCAAGAGATAATGCCGCATAGCTCTCCTCCTGCTTTTCCAGCCCGGATACATAAGACAAGCCCAAATCCTTGGTTAATGTAGCCGCCAGATGCACATTGGGGCTTGCTGCCTGCATCTCCTTCTGCAGCCGGATGAACAGGAACGTTTCACCCGGTTCAACATACCCGGCAATCCGCTGCTTTACCTCAGCCGCCTGCTTGTCGTAGTCCGCAAGCCACTTTGCCGCTTCGTCTTCCCTGCCGACCACACTGCCGATCTCCTGCAGCTCCTCACGCCAATCCCCGTCTCCGCGGAAGACGAGCACCGGAGCGACCTTGCTTAGCTGCTCGTACACATCCGGCTCAATGTGGCGGGCAATGATCATATCCGGCTCAGTCTCCACCGCTGCTTCAAGGTTGATTTTATCCCCGAGCGGCACAATCGCTTCATTCTGGTCCTCCTTGTCCATATACGGCAGCTCCACTGATCCGCTGTAGGTTGTCGTTGCGTACGGCTGAATGCCAAGCGCGTATAAAGAATCCAGAATGCGGTAGTCAGCCGCAGCGATTCTATCCGGAATGCCGCTTACCTCGGTAACGCCCATAGCATGCTCAATCTGCATCCGCTGCGGTGATGCGGACGATGACGGCTCTGCGCCGCAGGCACTGAGCAGAATCATCATGCACAGCAGCAGGGCTACCGCCAGCGGCGTTTTGTGTTCTTTTGACATAGCAGAATCTCCTCTCTCCACCCGTATATGATCAGGGCTCATTCGGGTTTTAGTATAACGGAGAGACGGCGGGCTCCACATGGACGATCTGAGCCTTTTAGATGGAACATCCGGCACCTGCTGCAGCTGGACTGCCAGCTTGCGGAATTGTCCGGGGACGGCGCCGGTATGCTTTTTGAACCGTTTGATAAAATAAAACAAATCATGATAGCCGACACTTTCAGCAATATGCTGAACTGTGTGGTCCGTTTCCTGCAGGAGCCTGGCTGCCTTCTCCATGCGGATATGGATGTGGTAGTCGATCGGGCTGCGTCCTGTCTTGGCTTTGAACTTCCGGGACAGATAGCGGACGCTGTAATTCAGCTCTTGTGCGATAGCATCAAGGGTCACCGGCTCCTGCAGATGCTCCTCAATGTAGCGGATCGCCTGATCCACAACGTCTGCCTGTGCCGCTTCAGCCGGCGCCTGGTCCAGCTGGCTCATTACCTCGTGCATGAACATGTAAAAGACCGTTTTCGCTTTAAACCGGGCCAGCTCCCCGCCCTTAAGCCAAGTGTCGTAGATGTCACGGGCATGCTGGTGCAGCAGCGCGGGGAACTCCGGGACGAAACGGAACGGCTCTGCTGTACCTGCCGGTGAATGGCGCGGTGCGGACGCAGATCCGGGCTCGCTTTTATATAAAATCAGATAAAATCCCAGCTGCCCAAGGCTCTCAATCTGCAGCTCCAGCCCTTTACCGCCATGCAGCAGACAGCTCCGTGACAGTGTAAACGAATGGCCGCCGATCCCCGCAATCCCCTGACCGCGGCACAGCAGTACAAAGGCATCCGACGGAAGCGGATAAGCAGGCATTGTCACACCGGGCTTCAGCACAATATGGCGGATATCGAATAAATGGAAGGATGAAGCGGCCCAATACTGGATAAGACTGTGAACATTCATAAAAGCCTCCTGAGCCTGCTTGGCAAAGATATAGGCTTCATTATAGTTGATAATCATTCTCAATACAATGGAAATACGGGTGAGACTCCTCCCTGCTGCGCACCTTGCATGCCTGTCAGTAGAGAAAAAGTGCATAAAGTTGAAGATTGTCGAATGTTAACCGGGGATGATTGTTCTGCCTATCGGTGAACGATATACTTGAATGAAGATAGAGGGGGGCCTGACATGGTTGACACTTTTTTTAACACCAGCCTGAAAACAAAAATCGTCCTTGTCTTTATCGTGATGATTACCCTGATTACGTCGGCTCTCGGGCTGTACTCGTTTCACACCTCCAAAAAACAGATTGTTAACAAGGTCAGCACGACCAATCTGTCGGTCATCCGGCTGATTGACAACAATATTGTAGAGATGCAAAAGAGCATTAAGGACTGGGTGACCGTCTTCAGCCTCTCCCCGGTTGTACAGGAGGCGCTGCAGAATGAACCGGGCGGCAGTGTGGACCTGGAATCGCAGATCTACTCGGGGACGATGTCGGCCATTATGAACCAGATGCTGGTTACCGGCAATTTCGATTACCTCTCCCTTTACGGCCAGGATGAGCTGCCGCTCTATCAGGTTGCCACCGATGACAGCAGCGGACCGGGCAGCTACAGCCGGATTACAGCCAGTGAAGTGTATAAGCAGACGCTTGAATTCAACGGGGCCTCCTACTGGTACCCGCTTAACAGCAGCAATAATGTATTCATCGACGTGAACCGCAATGAGAAAATCGCCATGAGCCGGATTGTCCGCAGCACGCTGAACGGGCGGAATATCGGGCTGATCTTCGTCGGCATTAACACCGAAACGATCCGCAAGCGGTATCTGAAGGATCTGTACGACGAGTCCCATGGAATCGTGATTCTGGATCAGAACGGGGTGCCGTTCCTCACAGCCGGAAAGCCCTTTTACAATGAACAGGAGCCGCTTCAGCTTCCCAAGACCAAAAACGGTACAGAAGACGGCTCACAAATTATGAATCTGAACGGTGAAGAGCTGCTGCTTACCTACACTCAGAGCAACGCCGGCTGGCAGATCCTCTATGCGGTTCCGCTGGACACCCTGACCAAGGAGCTCAACTCCATTAAGCTGTTTGTTTTTATTGCCATTCTGGTGAGCCTGCTGCTGAGTGTACCCCTGATGCTGGTTATGTCCAATTTTCTGACTGCACCGATTAAGCAGCTGCTGTTTTCCATGCGGCGGTTCCAGAACGGGCATTTTGACGAAAAGGTGGAGGTGCGCTACCGGGATGAGATTGGACTGTTAAGCCGCGGCTACAATACAATGGTCGGCAATATCAAGACGCTGGTGGATGAAGTGTACGTCCTGAAGCTCAAGGAACAGGAAGCCGAGCTCAAGGCGCTGCAGTCGCAGATTAACCCGCATTTTCTCTATAACATGCTGGATACGATTTTTTGGGAAGCGGAAAGCGCCGGACAGGACAAGATCAGCGAGATGGTCATCAATCTGTCCCGGCTGTTCCGGCTTAGTCTGAACCGCGGCAAAAGCTTCACCAGCGTAGCCAAAGAAAAAGAGCTGATCCAGCTCTACCTGTCCCTGCAGCAGATGCGTTTCCGCGATAAGCTCCGTTATTCAATTGACATCCCGGAGAAGTTGGACAGCTATGTTATCCTGAAGCTGAGTCTGCAGCCCTTTATCGAGAATGCCCTGGTCCACGGCATTGAGCGCAAGCGTGAGGGCGGAACAGTCAGCATAACCGGAGAAATAGACGGCGGGTATCTGCGTTTTGTCATTGAAGACGATGGCATCGGGATGGATGAGGCGACGATTGCGAGGATTACCGATGTCCATGAGGAAGATGACATTCACACCGGTGCGAACACCGGCGGGTATGCGGTAGCCAATGTGATCCAGCGCTTCCGCCTGTATTATAAGGATCAGTTCAATATCCGGTATTCCAGCAGGCCCGGGTCAGGTACCCGGGTAGAGCTTATCATTCCAGTCACATCTGAACCATTGGAGGAGAACCATGATTAACTTAATGATCGTCGATGATGAAGAGCGGGCCAGAACCGGAATCAGAACGCTGATCGACTGGGCCAGCCATGATGTGGAGATTATTGCCGAGGCGGGGGACGGAGCGGAAGCCCTTGAGCTCATGCACCAGCACCACGTGGATATTCTGCTGGCCGACATACGAATGCCGGAGATGGACGGTCTGGCCCTGATTGAGCAGGTAAAGCGCGACTTCCCGCATGTTAAATCGGTCATTATGAGCGGCTATAACGATTTCCATTATGTCAAAAAAGCGATCGCACTCGGCGCATCCGACTACCTGCTGAAGCCGAGCAGACGCCAGGAGATTACCGACACTATTGTCAATGTAGTGGGGGAGATTCTTGAGGAGAAGCGGCAGACCGCACATCTGAAGCGGCTGACTGAAGGCTTCCGCGAGAGCCTGCCGCTGCTGAAGGAGCGGACCCTCAGCCAGCTGGTGCTGTCCGAGGAGGTAGCCTACGATAAGATCCGGGACAGTCTGGAGCTTAACCGGATTTATTTTCCCAACGACTATTTCGCTGTCCTTGTCATGCAGCTGGACAATCTCCATACACTGCAGAAGAGCTATACGGCGTTTGAGCTGGAGCTGCTGAAGTACGGGCTCAAAAATATCAGCGAGGAAACCGTCCGACAGCCGAATATCGGCCTGAGCTTTGAGCATCAGGATGATATCATCGCCATCCTTAACATGCCTGTTGAGCTGGACAGCAGTGAGCTGTTAGCGCTGGCCGGGGAATTCCAGTCTAATGCCAAAAATTATCTCAAGCTCGGCGTTTCCGTCGGCATCGGCGTCACCGGAACCCAGCTGCCCAGTCTCAACCTGTCCTACAGCTCTGCCATCAATGCACTGGATGACCACTATGCCCTGGGCCCGGGCAAAATTGTGAATGCCCAGGATAGCCGGGCGGCTGAGCACGGGAGCTGGTCTTACCCTATTTTGCAGGAAAAGACTGTGCTGCTGAGTGTAATGAACGGTGACGCGAACAGCATCCGCGAGAGTCTCGCCACGTTCATGTCAGCTCTCCCCTCCTCCAAGGAACAGATTGTCAGCTGCTCGCTTGCGCTTTATTTTGCCCTGTACAAGCTGTATATAGAGAAAAATGCCGGCGGGATGGACGATTTCGGCCTGAGCCTGCAGGACAGCATCCACAATATCTCCAAAGAAGACCCCGAAGGCATCAAAGGTGAGCTGCTTACCGCTGCCGTCAAGGTCAACGAGCTGCTGAATGCCAAAAAGAACAAAAACAAGCTGTTCGAGTCCATCCTTGCCTACATTGACGCAAATTACTACATGGATATCAGCCGTGAGACGGTCGCCAATGAGGTGTTTATCACCCCAGGCTATCTGAGCCTGCTGTTCAAGCAGCAGATTAAGACCAATTTCCTCGACTATCTGCACAAAATCCGCATCGATCAGGCCTGCCTCCTGCTCAAGGACCGCAGCCGCAAAATCGGCGACATCGCGATGAAGGTCGGCTACAACGATGAGAAATACTTTTTCCAGGTGTTCAAGAAATACACAGGGTTCACGCCTAACCAGTACCGCAATAATCTGGATGAGACGGGATTAAACTTATAATCCTGTTAATCTGGAGCTCCGCGGCTATTCCCTTAAGCTATGTATTCAAGTGCGGTCTATGTAGCTTTTATATAACGGGCAGCAGTCCTGTTCAGCACTAGCACACCGGTTATTAGTGCTATGTTGATGATAAGGACAACAACGCTGCCCTCTATGGCATAGCCGCCGCCTGAGAGCAGGGCTGAGCCTTGAAAGCTGCTGTTATAGAGATTCGGATAATCTCCTGCTAATGAGACTCCGCCTAAAATCACCGCCCCCGCCGTGTTCCAGACGAAATGAGCCAGAACCGGTGCTATTAAGGTGCCTGTGTATTCCAGCAGTAATGTCATAAATATACTCATCGTTACTACATTCAGAACCGGGATGATCCCTGCTTCAAAGGCTCCGCCATGCATCAAAACAAACAATAGTGTGGTTACTGCGGCCGCCGCCAGCCTGTTGCTCCTGTGTTTCCACAGTTGATACAGATAACCTCTCACCAGCAGCTCTTGCATAGCCACATTTAACAGTGACGCCAATATCCAGATCCATATGTAAGCTACCTCATTCCGGCTATGTATCGCCATCGTATCTGTCAGCAAGAGGACGGCCACTGCACTCCCCAGCCATAAAGTACCTGCCGCTATCCCTAGTAACGTATTCTTAAAGAATTGTGGCGCTAATGGAACACTTATCCTCCCCCGCTCGATGAATCTTACAAAAAGAACAGTAAACAATGCAGCTGCCGCCAAAGGCGCGAACTCCCACCACAGCCGACGGATTGCAGGATTGCTAAAAGGTCCATCAGGTGTAAAAGAAATTACCGCCGCCCAGCCGGCGAAAAACAGGACTGTTCTTACAATGGTGCTCACAGGCTTGTTCATACGTGGTTCCTCTTTCTCTATAGGCTATAGTAAGTTACCCGGCTCATCCCGGGGCATCCTAACATTAGACGCCTGTGAGGGCGGATTGCACTGCAGTCTGCCGGGGAGTGTTGGCCGGGTGTTAGGATTTGATCCAGGCCGCTGGATTAGAATAGATGTATTCTGTGCAGCTAAAAGCAGCTGAAATGAGCCGCTGCGACGTATAACTGCATTCTGTGCAACTAAAGCTGCATGAAACAGCCAAAATCGGCTGTACAGAGCTTTTTAGTTGCACCAAATACAGTTATAACGCTGTTTGGAGCAAAAATAGGCGTTCTAATTGTACAAAGTGCAGTTAAGTGTGAATGGGGCGGCGAACATAGCATGCTTGCCGCCTGGCCTGCTGCACAAAGAAGACCAGCCGGATGATCGGGCTGGTCCTTATTCTGCCTTAGTGTGCTACTTATGTTCCCGATACTCAAAGTAATCGAAGTCCGCTGTGATTTGCCTGCGGTACGAATCCTGGCAGTTGATCCCGGCGAAGGCGCCGGTGAAATGGCCGGAGGTGGAGTATTCATCCGAGCATTTGGTGCCGTCCAGCTCCGGGCCGACCTGCTGCCACTGCTCCCCGTCCGGTGAGGCGGAGAAGGTCAGCATCCCCTCAAGGAGCTCGGCGCGGAGATAGACTCTTTCCCAATTCGCGACCGGCAGCCGCGACTCCGTAAGCTCCACTTTGGTACCATTGTCGGCGTACAGAATACCCAGACACTTCCCTCCCAGGCTCTCACTATAGTAAATCCGCAGATAGTAGAACATATTCTGGTCATAGAAGAGCGTAAGCCCGGCTGACTGATGATAGTTCTCCGGTTCAAACTCCACACAGGTCTCTACCGTTGCATTAACAGACTGCAGCCGGCGTGCCACCAGACTCTGCTCATGCAGCGAGAATAGCGATTGCCGCCCGCGCAGCCGTAAGAATCCCGGCCGGGCCGACAGGGCGGCCCAATCCTCATCAACCGGAACCCGCAGGGAGTTCAGGTGAAGGTTCCACTTCCCGCTGTCGAATTCCTCTCTGGCCGGTTCCGGTGCGAACGGATGAGAGGTGAGCTCAGGAGCCGGAACCTCGCTCAGGGCTGCTTGCCCGCCGCCAATCATGCGCAGCCAGCCGTCTGCCGTCCATTCACATGCCTGCAGAGCCGTTTCTCTGCCCAGCATACTGCGGATTTGCGGCAGCACAGGCCGGGCACATAAATGGGCGATGTACCACTCCCCGTTCTGCGTTTCCACCAGTGAGCCGTGCCCGCTTTTTTGCAGCAGAGAATCCGGGTTATATTGGTATGGCTTCAGGTAATCATCCACATTCCGCCGGTCCAGATTGACCAGCCTGGCGGATGTAATAATCGGATTACACGGGTCGGATTCGTATGGGCCGAACAGCTCGCGTGATCTGGCTATCGTAACACCATGTCCGAAGCCGGTTCCGCCTTCAGCGGTCATCATGTAGTAATAGCCGTTACGCTTATAGATATGCGGAGCCTCCATGCAGCCCATATCCGTTGCTCCGCGGAAGATGCTCCGCGCTGTGCCGGTCAGCTCCTGCCGCACCGGATCATACTCCTGAATGACAATGGAGCCTGGATGCTCATACCCTTTGCGCGTCTCCCACTCCAGGTTGACCAGCCACTTGCGCCCGTCCTCGTCATGGAACAGTGAAGGATCGAAGCCGGAGCTGTTGAGATAGATGCGCTCCGACCAGGGGCCAAGAATATTCTTGGATGTAACTACATAGTTGTCCAGATCAAACGCATTGCCGTTCGTACTTCTCATAATCGTATAGATCAGGTAAAAGGTCTGCTCCCGCTCATCATAGGTCAGACACGGTGCCCAGACACCGCCGGAGGCCTCAGTTCCCTTCATGTCCAGCTGATCCGGCCGGTCCAGCGCATAGCAGAGCGTCTGCCAGTTGACCATGTCCCTGGAATGATGAATCTGCACACCGGGGAACCATTCGAAGGTGGATGTCGCCATATAATAATCGTCACCGACGCGGAGAATCGACGGATCGGGATTGAAGCCCTTCAGTACCGGATTTTGAATCTTTATGGTTGTCATTATGCTCTCTCCTCCTCTCTATCCGCTATTCCTGCTCCAAAATAATCTGCACACCCCAAGGAGCAAGCTGAAGCTCACCGTCTGCAGACACCGCGCTGCCGGAGAGCAGTTCGGTTCCTCCCTTGACAGGACTCACTCCTGAAACCTGCTTGCCGGAGTAGTTATAATAGAATCTCACTGGAGCTCCTTCACGGGTCGTTCCGGATTTGACAATTAGCGGGAAGGCATACGCCTGCTGATCTGCCCACAATCCGGCTGTCTGCAATGTATCGCGTACGATTACTGCCAGATCGGCGCCGTCCATCATACAGCCGACATAAGTTGCCGTCCCTTCACCGAAGCGGTTACGCGTAGCAGCCGCATAATTGCCCCATTCCGGATGTTCATAAGAAGCCAGCACTTCAGCGGTTCCCGGAACCAGCAGCTCCATCCAGCTGTTGACTGTACCGGCGCCGCCTTCCGGGAACAAGCCCCCAGTAAGGCCGGTCTCTGTATCCGGCGTTACGAACATGCTGTACCCGATCCCGCAGGCTTCGCTGAGGATACCCGGCTGCTGCACAGTCCGTACCTTGACCTGCTCGTCGGCAAAGCCGCTTTTGAAGGAATACAGGACATGTCCGCCGCCCTTCACATACTCATTAAGCGCCAGCAGCGCCTCATCCGAAACGGCGTACAGGGCCGGCACAACCACCAGATCATATTCATGTAGATACGGGCTGGAAGGCTGGATGAAGTCACATTCCGCATTCACACGATAGAACGAATCATACAGCCAGCGCACCACATCATTGTAGTTCTTGCCGTCCGGCAGCTTGAACCATTCCATTGCCGACAGCGCCTCATTGCTGATCATGAAGGCGATTTTGTTCTTCTTCACCAGTCCGGTCAGCTGCGGGCTGAGCCGCGCGAAATCTTCTCCTATCGTACAGGCTTCCTTATACACCGGATTAGGCAGGAAATCATGGCTTAATAGCCCTTTCCAATACGTTTCAAAGGAATTGTGGATCGAGTGCCAGTGCCAGTACGCCACCATGTTCGCACCAGAGCCGATATGACTGAAAGCCAGCAGCCGGAGCTGTCCAGGGTAAGGCGTCCACTGGGGAAAAGCCTGTGCCTGTGTCTCCAGCACCAAGTAATTGCTCCGCTTCACAGAACGTGAAATGTCTCCGCCAAAAGCAATCTCCGCCCCGGTCAGCTCGGACTGCGACGGATGATAAATATCCACTCCGGCAATATCGAACGGCTCAGCCGCTGCAAAATGATCCACCGAAGGCTGAACGCCGAAGGAATGCCCTCTCCACTCATAGTCAAAATTCTGGGTTACGAATTGACCCGGCTGCTTGTATTCATTGACAACCGCTACCTGCCAGGCCAGAAACTCATTCACAAGCCCGCGCTGGAAACGGGCAAATTCTGCACCCAGGCTGCCATTGATCGTACCCACAATAGAAGGGAAGTCTTCCCAGCTGTCGATCCGGTTACTCCAGTAATCGAGCCCGAACTGATGGTTAATCTTTTCCAGTGTTCCGTAGGTATTTCGCATATATTTCACGAACTTCAGCTGGACATTATCCCCTGCTGTCTCGTAATGCTTGGTTTCATTATCGGTCTGGTAACCGATGACTGCCGGATGTCTATGGACCCGCTCCAGCAGCTTGCGGATGATCCGCTCGGCATAGAACAGGTAGACCGGATGGGTGATGTCCATAATCTGCCGTGCTCCGTATTTCCCGCGTCCCGCCGAAGTGACCGCCAGCACATCCGGGTGCTCCTTGACCATCCAGGCAGGAATGGCATAGGTCGGCGTTCCGACAATGACATGTATACCGGCCTCATGCATGGCGTCAAGTACGCGGTCCACGGATGTGAAGTCGAACACCCCGTTGTGCGGCTCATGCGTGCTCCAGGTAGATTCGGCAATCCGGACGGTATTGATGCCCGCTTCCTTCATCATGCGGATATCTTCAGCAAGCCTCTCATGAGGCATGTATTCATCGTAATAGGCAACACCGTATAGCAGCTTATCCATTGCTTCATTCTCCTTTTGACCTAAAGTAACGTCTCCTTAGCCTTTCACCGCGCCTGCAGTAACCCCTTTGGTAATCTGCTCGTTAAAGATGGCGTAAATAATGATCGCCGGTACCGAAGTCAGCACCATAACCGCAAACTGTGAACCGTAATCCGAGGAATACTGGCCTGTGAAGTTCATGACCGAGAACGGCAGCGTTTTGAGCGAATCCTTGCTCAGGAAGGTGGAAGCCATAATAAATTCATTCCAGCAGTTCAGGAAGGTCGTTACCACAATGGTCACCAGTGCCGGAGCCGTCAGCGGCGCAATAATGCCGAACACGATCCGGTAAATGTTGGCGCCGTCGATTACTGCCGATTCTTCCATCGCCTTAGGAATGGAGCGCAGAAAGCCTGTCAGCATAAAAGTCCCGAGCGGTACAGATACTGCAGTATAAGGAAGAATCAGTCCAAGATAGGAATCCGTTAAGCCCAGCGATTTAAAAATAGCAAAGTTAGGCAGCAGCGTCGCATGGATCGGAATCATAATCCCGAGCAGGATCACCGTAAAGAACAGGGAGCGCAGCTTCCACTGCATCCGTGTGAACGCATAGCCCAGCGTAAGAGATAATACAACCGTCAACACAATCGTGACCGCCGTTACGAAAAAGCTGTTGAAGAAATACCGGGCAAACTTGCCGTCCACCCACGCGTTAATATAGTTCTGCCACTGCGGAGCATCCGGCCATTTCAGTATGCTGGAGGAATAGAACTCGCTGCTGCTTGTAAACGAGAAGTTCACCAGCCAGATGAACGGGAACAGCTGAACTGCGGCGATGATCAGGAAGAACAGCCAGAGCATGATTTTTGTATTTTTCTTCATGGTGCTTCCCCCTTAGTATTCGGTAGCATCGCTGCGGGTCAGCTTGTTGCTCAGGTAAGTGAACAGCAGACACACGGCAATGAACAGGATGGATATGGCATTGGCATAGCCGTACTGGCTGGCCGAAAAAGCTTTGTTATACAGATAGACAGCGAGGAACTGGGTAGAGTCGCCGGGACCGCCGTTGGTTGTCAGGAACACCATCTCCATCTGCTTCAGTGCAGTAATCATTGCCAGTGTTATCTGAACTGTAATGACCGGCATAAGCAGCGGAACGGTGATGCGCAGATGCAGTTTGAAGCCGGAGGCGCCATCAAGCGATGCCGCTTCATACAGGTCTTCCGGGATGCCCTTGACTCCCGCATAGTAGAACAGAAGGCCCCAGCCGAAGCCGGCCCAGATCAGGATGACCAGCATGGAGACCAGCGCAGTGCTGCTGTCGCCCAGCCAGGCATGTTTTAGTGCACCAAGTCCTACAGAATCGAGCAGTTTATTCAATACGCCGAAGGTCGGATCAAGCAGCGAGAGCCACATTTTTGAAATAACCACGACGGAGATGACACTGGGAATGAAGAAAATGGTCCGGAACCACTTCTCGGCTTTGCCGCCGATCCGGTCCAGCATGATGGCGAAGAAAATGGCGATCGGGTGCTGGATGATAATAAAGCCCAAGCCCAGCAGAACCGCATTACGTAAGGAAAGCCAGAACCGGCTGTCATGGAACAGCAGCTCGGTATAATTGCCAAGTCCGACAAACGTCGAATTCGTGCCGGGTGCGAGTGTATCACGGAATGAGTAGTAACCGCTCAGAACAATCGGAGCCAGAAAGGTTAATGCGAATAGTAAAATGCCGGGAAAAACAAACAGAAAGATGGCAAGCTTGTTGTTAAGCACTTTATGCATGGGCGTTTCCTCCATCCTCCGGACGGACAAAGGGCAGGGAGTTCACTTAAGTTCCCCGCCCTTGTTCGTACCGTTATCTTTATAATTGTAAAAGGGTTGTCTTACTGGGAAGCCGCCGCAGACTGCAGATCGCTCAGCAGCTGCTCCGCCGTTGAGCCGCCGGCGAAGAATTTGCCGAAAGCATTCTGGGAATCATCCTTGAATTTCGGTGTTCCGTAATCAAGACCCAGCGAACCAGCTGTAGTAGTCGCACCGGTCAGCACTTCTGTCAGTTCCTTCTGAAGGCTGCTTTCATTACCGTTCAGCTGATACGTCTGTGCAGGAACCGCAGCACCGATATCCCATACCGTTTTGGCCCATTGACCTGCGTTCATCAGATAATCGAAGAATTTCTTGGCTTCCTCCGGATGCTTCGAGCTGTTCACCAGGGAGTAGCCGCCGCCGTTCCACGCCAGCAGATCCGTATTTTTGCCTTTACCGCCTTCCACTACCGGGAACTTAAGCACCGCTACATTATCACGGAAGGTCTGCGGAAGATTTTCGTTAGTCGCCATCCCTGCTTCCCATGAGCCCATGTACCACATAGCTGCCCGCTCCTGAGTGAACAGGTTCTGGGATGCGCCGTAGTCAGAGGTCATGTACGATGCCTGGAACAGTCCGCTGTCTCTGGCCTCGCCCAGCAGCTCAGCCGCTTTCTTAAAGGTTTCGTCTGTGGTGAAATCCTTTTTCTTGGCTACGGCATCCAGCATCAGGTTCTGGTCTCCGCCAACCCGGATCACGAGATCCTGGAAGAATGCGCCGAAGCTCCACAGGTCCTTACCGTTGATCGACATCGGCTCGATGCCCTTTTCCCGGAACTGCTTGCCTGCTTCGATCAGCTCAGCGTAGGTAGTAGGTACTTTAATGTTATTCTCTTCGAACAGCCGCTTGTTATAGTAGATCACTTCATAGTCACTGTTGCGCGGGAGGCCGTACAGCTTATCGTTGAACGTGAAGGAGGTGTATACACCCGGCAGGAAGCTGAATGCTTCGCCTTCATATTCCGCAGGATCGAGCTCTTTTACATAACCGGCTTGTACCAGTGTGTTGAGCTCGGCGCCGCCGTGCACCATCGTGACGTCAATCGGCTCATTGGAGGCCATGTAGGCCTTCAGCTTGTTTTTGAACGGCTCCTCGGCCAGTGTTTCCAGCTCGATTTTGACATTCGGATTCTCTTTCGTGTAATTGTCAATGACCATCTGCTCTGCCAGGCCTTGTCCCGATTTACGGTCCGGAAGGTTAGAGAAGACGCGCAGTGTTACCTGTTCCCCGCCTGCTGCCGGCGTATTATTTCCTTCGGATGCTGTATTGCTGCTGTTATTACTGCCGCATGCGCTTAGTACAGCCGTTGCTGCAAGTGCCCCGGCCAAAAGTGCGCTTCTGCCTGAGAGTAAACCTTTGTTCATGATAAATCCCCCTCAAAGATGAGTATGTTTAGTTTGTTTCGCTTAGTGGTGGTTCGTTCTTTCTGACCTCATATTATCAGAGCAGCCCACGGCCGGCAGTAGAGAAAAAGTGAGGAAGGTTGAAATTTATCGAGACCCTTCAAATTTGCAGCAAAGTTATACTGTACTAAATTTCAAATCGTATTGGCGTGTTTTCTGTTATAGCTTCCCCTTTTTTCGGGCTCATTAGAACGGCATGACGTTCATGCGGGCTGCATTTTGGCGGACTTAAAAGACTCCTTCCACTAGGCTGGGAGTAACGAGCGCCTGCGCCGGAATCAAGGGCATTTCTGCCCTTCATTTCGCCATTTCCGCACCATGTGCCGGAATCAAGGGCATTTCTGCCCTTCATTTCGCCATTTCCGCACCATACGCCGGAATCAAGGGCATTTTTGCCCTTCATTTCGCCATTTCCGCACCATGTGCCGGAATCAAGGGCATTTTTGCCCTTCATTTCGCCATTTCCGCACCATACGCCGGAATCAAGGGCATTTTTGCCCTTCATTTCGCCATTTCCGCACCATGCGCCGGAATCAAGGGCATTTCTGCCCTTCATTTCGCCATTTCCGCACCATGTGCCGGAATCAAGGGCATTTCTGCCTTTCATTTCGCCATTTCCGCACCATGTGCCGGAATCAATGGCAATCCCTCTTCGCCCGCCGCACACTTGACTCAGCATTGATTTTAACAAGGCGTCAATTTACAAGAAAAAACCCGGCAGCCTAATGGCTACCGGGTAAATACAGTAAACTTATTCTCGTGCCAGCCACCCGCGGGTACGGCGGCATGAACTTTACGCCCTGGAAGGAAGGCCTCGAAGCGAGGTGGATGACTTTGCGCTGCTCTAGTTATCTGTATGCCCGAGGCCTGTCCCCGCGTCATAGGCATCCAGTTCAGAAGGCTATTTCAGGTAAAATACTTCCTTCAGGCTCTTCGATACCGGGCTATTGTCCGGATTAGTCTCCATCAGCGGCTCCATGTAGACCCACCATTTCCGGCAGATCTCAGTCTCTGACATCTGATCCCACTTGGCCTCATCCTCAATCTCCACGTAAGCAAACAGATTGCCTGTCTCCTCGTCGAGGAAAATGGAATAGTTGCGGGAGCCGTGGTTTCTCAGCTCTTCAGCCATCTCCGGCCACAGCTCATCATGGCGGCGCTTATACTCTTCATAATGCTCCGGGTAAACGCGCATAACACTAGCTTTTCTAATCACTGTTCAGCACTCCAGACATAGTAGGTTTGGAAATAAACTATAATGAACATTATAATTCATAAATGAACTTTTTTGAAGATTAATAAACGAAAACAAACATCTATCAGCTATCCACTTGATTTAAGTGCAGCACACTACTCTTTATTAATAGAGCGGGCTTATATAGAATAGTGAATATAGAATTATAGAATAGAGTAACCACACACGGAAGGTTGAGGCAGACGTATGAATCTTGTTCGGCGCCATGAAATGATTATGGAAGTGCTCTTGAACCGGAAAAATGTAACGGTCAATGAGCTTAGCGATAAACTGCAGGTAACGGGAAAAACAATCCGCGAGGATCTAAGCAGGCTGGAGGAGCAGGGTCTGGTTCAGCGCGTTCACGGGGGAGCAGTGCTGGCGCAAACGGATCAGTTCGGCATCCTGGCCTCCAGGCAGCCGCTGGATAAGCACGCCGCAGAGAAAAGGGAAATTGCCCTGCTGGCGCTGGCCCACATCGCCCAGGACGATATTATCGCCCTGGACGGAGGCAGCACAACACTGGAGATTGCCCGGCGGCTGGACAATATGCCGCTTACGGTCATCACTAATGATGTCTATATTATCAGCGAGCTGGTTCACAAGGATCAGATCCGCCTCGTAGTGCCCGGGGGCTACCGGGTCCGCAATGTACTGGCCGGGCCGGAGGCTGTAGCTTATGTGCAGCAGCTGAATATTCAAAAAGCCTTTCTCTCCGCTACTGCCATACATCTGACACACGGCCTTACGGTCTATACCGGCGATTCACTGGATTACAAGCAAGCCCTGGTGCAGACCGCCCGTAAGGTATTCGCCGCCGCCGATCATCACAAATTCGGCCAGATCGCCCTGCGTACCGTTGCCTCGCTGAACCAGGTGGATGTACTCCTGACAGACAAGGGACTTTCACAGGAGCTTGCTGAGCAGTACCGGCAGGCCGGTGTGACCATTGAATGCGGATAACGCACCGCATATCCCCAACTTCAAAGGGTATCTATGTTCACAGAACATGACGGCTCAGCCTCAGCTCCCCGCTCTGAAGAATCGCTTCTGCCACCAGCCTGGCAATCTGGATAGCACCCGTCTCCGAGAAGTGAGTATTATCCTGAGCCCCCTCCGGAAGATTAGGATATTGGCCCGGTTCTGCCCACAGGAATATGTCCTTGGTCCGTTCTTCTCCAAGCTCCTCAAAGTACGTTTTACTTAGCGCTGCCAGATCTGCAAACGGCACGGCTTCACGTACAGCAAGCTGCCGCATCGCTTCAATATAATCGCCATGGGTATTGCGGATAGAGCCGTCCGGTTCGAAGAACCGGCGGTGCATGGGCGCTACAAGCACAGGATATGCCCCGGCGGTGCGGGCGAGCTCAACATGTTCCTTCAAGTATCGCTGGTAGGTGGTGAACGGTCCTTCGCCCTCCTCCTTTTCCTTCTCATCGTTATGGGCAAATTGAAGGAGCAGGAAGTCGCCTTTACCTATTTTTTTAGCAATCCGCAGCAGCCGGCTCTCTTGGATAAAGGTCTTGGCGCTTTTCCCGGAACGCGCATGATTGGCTACCGCTATCCCTTCATTCAGATACAGCCCGATCATCTGGCCCCAGCCTGAATAAGGGAATTGGCCGGACGGCTGATCCGTCACTGTAGAATCACCGGCAAGATACAGGGTAGGAATATCAGCTGCCCGCTCTGCCCTCACATGCTGTACAGCAGGCGCGGCTCCGCCAAAGGCCAGCTTTAACTGACCGTCATCAACATGGACAGCGAATGTTCTGGTCATAAGCTCGCCAGCCTCTGTCTTCAGATCAAGCAGCTTTATCCGGCCAAGCCCTTCTCTTACTGTCGTAACGGCAGGCCTGTCCGCCGAGCCGATCTGCAGCGTCACCCTATAATTGCCGTTAGGCACATCCATCAGGAGCGTCGGCACGCCTTCTGCAAAATAATCACCGGGCCACGAATCCCTCAAATCTTCATTGTTCGAGCCTCCCGCTGCTGCTGCATAACCGTAGCCTTGTTCCCTGTCATAGCAGCAGTCAGCTGCCGGTGTGAACGAATAACCGAATTTCATAAGTAAAGCCCCCATCTTTTTCGTCCAGCTTAATCCATCCGGTGTAATTCCGGCAATCAGACTTTCTTGCAGCTTTTGCACTTTTCCTTTTTCAATTCCGCATTGACAATAATATCTTCAGTCTATAATATTAGAAGTCCTGCCGGCTGTCTGCCGGCGATAAGGGAACCTGATTATACAGGTTCATTCTTATTGAAAAGGATGGTTTGTATGAATAAAGAGCAACTGATGGAAAGCGCTCGCAGCGTTAAAAAATCCGCTTATATGCCTTACTCCAAATTTCCGGTCGGTGCCGCATTATTGCTGAAAGACGGTACTGTCATCAACGGAGTTAATGTAGAAAATGTATCGTTTGGGGCAACAAATTGCGCAGAACGGACCGCTATTTTCACGGCTGTTACTAACGGCTATACCAAAGGTGATTTCCAGGCAATTGCCATTGCAGGGGATACGGAGAATTACTTGCCTCCTTGCAGCATCTGCAGACAGGTAATGGCAGAATTCTGTTCGCCTGATATGCCTGTATATTTGACTAATAACAAACGGGATATCCTTGAATTGAAGCTGAAGGAATTACTGCCTTACGCTTTTACTGAGCTGGATATGTAATAGACCAAGCTGTAAAAGAAGCTGCGCAACGATGCGCAGCTTCTTTTTGAACAGGTGGTCCCGCAAAGAATTAAATGCGGCTGATCAAGGCGGAAGTGAACCGAAAACTCAACAGGATACGGGTGCTGACTATGGATGCTATGTATTACAGCTTCACCGAGGGCTCAATGAGTAAAGGAAACGGTTATAAGCCTGCAAACTTACATAAATGGGGGCCTGGTGTCCGTGATGTGTATGCCCTTCACTACATTGTCAGCGGCCAGGGCTTTTTAAAAACCGGTCAGACTACTTTTCCGGTGCAGACGGGTGAAAGCTTTATTATTTTTCCGCACATGGAGGTGTATTATTATCCTGATCCCCTGGACCCGTGGGCGTATTACTGGATTGAGTTTAGCGGGCCGGAGGCCTCCCGCCTGCTGCCGATGATCAGCATTACTCCTGACCATCCGGTCCTGGAGGCCTCTCCGCAGGACTTTCAGCCAATGTTTCAAATGGTAAAAACTGCCGGAACAGCACCGTTTGAACGGGAACGTGCGGATGCAGGATTACAGCTGCTTTTATCCTATTACATGGAATACTATCCCAGCTCCCGGGCTGTCCTGAAACAAGACTATGCCTTGTCAGCCAGAGATTATATTGAAAGCAACTACTGGAGATCCTCCTTATCCGTTCTTGATGTCGTGGATTATGTTAAGATTGAACGCAGCTATTTGTTCCGGCTGTTCAAGCAAGTGAACGGCATCTCTATATCCGGCTATCTGACAGCCATCAGAATTCAGCGTGCCTGTGATTTACTTGTACATTCTGAATTATCCGTCAAGTCGCTGGCTTATTCCGTCGGCTACCAGGACCCGTTATATTTCTCAAAGGTATTCAAAAAAGCAACTTCGCATACGCCGTCTAAGTACAGGCAGGCCCATCGCAGCCCTTAGCGAAACAGCACACAGTTCCCGGATTTCCGGAAATATTGTATCAGCTGCTCAATGGGCTCCCGTCCGCATTTCAGCTGTTCGCCCAGACAGTCTATACACAGGAAGTCTTTAGCATTCCGTGTAACAAGCTTCAGGTATATTGCCACATCATCGGTCATTAAGGGAACCCCGCAGGTCCGGCATGTCCTGTGTACACTCATGCTGCCCGTCACACCAGTTTCGCACGCACAATCAGACAATCGTGAGCAGCAACTACGGGAGCATATCTTTCTTTGAATACGCCGATCTCTTTGTGCTCCCAGCAGTCGTATAAGGACAACGATTTGCCCGAAGCATACGGGAGTCCGACATCCCAGAATTGCAGCGAGATCTCCCTTTGACCGTCACTCAGATTGAAAAATCCGATAGCGAGGTCTCCGTCTGTTAACACTTTTACCAGCATAAAGACATCATCTGTATGGAACCACTGCGGTTCCGGCTTAATGCGGTAGGCACCGCGCCCCTCCACATCCTGATTAATGGCAAGCAGATCCCTGTTCAAAAGAATATCCTTGGTTACCTGATTAGCGGTCCGGATGTCACTGCCAATCATGAGCGGAGACCCCATCATGCTCCATAACGAAAAATGGGTCTTGTACTCCGCATCGCTGCAGCCGCCGATCTGATTACCGATGAAGCTGCTGTTGCTGCCTCCGTACATGCCAACGACCAGCATATCCAGATCATTATGACAAAATGACCCCGTATAGCGCGCTTTATCCAGCTGCGACAACGTCAGCTTTTTAACCGATTCCCAGCTGTCCTGAATATCCTCTGTAGACCGGTACATATGCGCTCCTGATTCGCGAATCCAGTGATATACGTTATCCTCACCCCAGTTGCATGCCGAGAACAGGATGTCCCTGCCGCAGGTTTTTAGCGCCAGGCTCATACGCTTGTACAGCAGCTCTCCTGAAATATGTCTGGGCTTAAAGCAATAATCATATTTCAGAAAGTCTACGCCCCACTCTGCCAGTAATGCCGCATCCTGGAATTCATGCTCAAAGCTGCCCGGATACCCCGCGCAGGTATGTGTGCCTACACAGGAGTACATCCCGAATTTCAGCCCCTTGGAATGAATATAATCGGCAAGCGCCTTCATTCCACTCGGGAATTTCTCGGGATCGGCGACTAGATTGCCCTCTGCATCCCTCTCCTTCAGACTCCAGCAGTCATCAATCACAATGTACTCATATCCGGCATCCTTGTATCCCTCTGCAACAAAGGTATCCGCGGCCTCCCGGATCAGCTGCTCATTAATGTCCCAGGTGAAGGTGTTCCAGGAGTTCCAGCCCAGTGGCGGCTTTAAGCCAAGCTGTTGATTATTCATTATTATTGTGCACCCTCTCATGTAACTCAAATATAGAATCTTAGTGTATTTAAACATATCAGGCACCTGATAACTATAGTCTAACGTTGCTTTCACATCGACATTTGTTGCTTTACGGAACTGCCTTTAACAAGTAGAAACGGCTATGCCGTCCTTCAGAGATGGCGGTAACCGTTCCTGCAAGAAAGATAAGGATTATGGATAGCGTAACACATATACATTCTTATATTTCGAAAAAACAGCGGCCCTCTTGTAAAGGAGAACCGCTGCTTTGCTTCTATGAAACGTTTATTAGGGAAATGCTACTGCCCAAGCAGTATTTTGGCATATGGCGAATCAATCGGGATCATGATTACCGGCTCATTCTGCAGTGTGGTCACATAACTCTGCAGGGTACGGTAGAAGCTGTAGAATTCAGGAGACTTGCCGTAAGCCTGATTATAGATTCTGGCAGCTTCCCCTTCGCCTTCAGCGATAATTTTCTTGGAGTCCGCTTCGGCCTGGGCAATCAGCTCGGTAGAGGTACGGTCGGCCTTGGAGGTTATTTTCTTACTTTCCTCGTCACCTTCAGACAGATAGCGTGCAGCAATGGATTGGCGGTCCGAAATCATCCGGTTGTATACACTCTGCTTGTTCTCTTCAGGCAGATCTGTGCGTTTAATCCGTACATCAATGACTTCAATCCCGTAATTATCACGGGTAAGGGCGGAGATGACGTCTTTGGTGATCTCATCGTTAATATTGCCCCGTCCGGTGTCTTCACTGATAATATTCTCGTAGTTGACCTCAGACAGCTTCCGGCGCACCGAGTTATAGACTGCTTCGTCAATACGCTGAATTCCGCCGCCTACAGATTGTACGGTTCTCAGGAACTGTGAGGCGTTGGTAATTCTCCATACGGTATAGTTATCAACCACAATCGGCTTCTGATCCTTGGTCAAAATGCTCGTTGGCGAGCTTTCGTACGTCATCTGATATTTAGGAAGTGCTGAGACATTCTCGATAAAAGGGATTTTCAGCTTCAGGCCGGGCTCCTCAACGGCACGCATCGCTTCACCGAAACGGAGAACCACCTTATATTCGCCTTCCTTCACTACATACATAGAGCCGGCAAGCAGTATGACTAGTATTACAGCTGATATCAGTGTGATGATCTGGTTTTTTTTCATTCTGCTGTTCCTCCTTGCGGTGCGGCTGAAGCAGACGGGCTGACAGAAGTATTGCGCATCAGCTCATTCAGCGGCAAATAATTCACAGTATCACTATTCGAGTTGGTTATGAAGATCTTGGCGCTAGGCAAAATGGTCTCCAGCGTCTCCAGAATCAGCCGGCTTTCGGTTACACTCTGGTTGTTGCTGTATTCGGCAAAAATCGCATTAAACTGGGCTACATCCCCCTGCGCATTAAGAATACGCGATTTCTTCTCTCCTTCGGCTCTCTCAAGCAGCGCCTGCGCTTCACCGCGTGCTTTCGGAATGATATCGTTCTCATATTTCTTGGCATTGTTGATCTTCGTGTTCTTCTCTTCGCGGGCATTGGTTACCTCACGGAAGGCTTCCTCTACCTGACCGCTCGGCGGCTCAATATCCTGGAACTTGATATCAATGATCTGAATACCGGTGTTATATTTTTTCTGCAGGTCGATGAGCAGCTCACGGACTTTATCCTGAATAACCGTCTTACCGTCGGTAATCGCATAATCCAGCTTCTCAGAACCGATAACTGCTCTGATGGATGAGCTGGCTGAGTTACGCAGGAATTGTTCCGGATCATCAATGTTATACAGATAATCACGGATATTGCTGATTTTCCATTGAACGACCGCATCGGCTGAGACGATATTCTCATCGCCTGTAATCATCATCGCTTCATCTTCAACGGCTACCGCACCCTCAGCCTCCTGACGGTACCCGATATGTATCCTCTGGGTCAGCTCCGCAGGCACTGTAATTACTTCCTGTACCGGATAAGGCCATTTGAAATGCAGTCCTGCTGAGGACTCATTCGTATATTTCCCAAAAGTCAGGATAGCTGCACGTTCCTGCTCCTGCACGGTATAAAAGGAGGTTGAGCCCAGATAAATCAATACCGCGGCAGCGGCTCCCCATAATCCGATCTTTTTGTAATTTTCCGGTTTCATTCCCGGCAGCTTGCGTCCAGGCACCGGATTCTCTCCATCCCCATTCATGAAATTCAAGATGCATCGCTCCTTTTTGCGTATTTAAGCCTATATTAAGATACATATACGTGAATAAAACAAAAAAGTCGCAAATTTCGCGACTTATTTCAAGCTTTCTGGATTTTACTGCATTTCTCTCCCGGCTAATGCGATTACAGGCACAATAAAACACCAAGCAAAGCGTTCTTTATTCTATCTAAAACTCCCTATAGAAATCATCCCGGATTTCAGAAACGGCAAGATAACAGCTTTTCCCCTCCAGCAGCTTCGCCGGCACTCTCCAGCTTTCTCCGTAATAGTAGCTGTCAGCAACCAGCTCTCCGTCTGCATATAGCTGTGCAACATCGCCGTAATAGTTAATATTTACAAAGCCTTGAGAGCCTGTAACCTTTATTTTCTGCCAGGAGACCTTACGCTCGCCGCCGATATGAAGCTCCTCTGCATATTTAGGTTCAAATGGAGCCTGTTCCGCACCTTCTAGAGAGAGGACAGGTTCAGAGAAAGGCTTTTGGACAGTGCTATATGCAAAACCCTTGCCCTGCCAGTGCCAGTAACCGAATGTCCCATCGGAGATGGAACGGATTTCGCCGTCAGCCTTGTACAGGTCGCACTTCTCTCCGATATAAAGTTCTCCATCCAGCTTGCGTAAATATTTGGCCTGCTCCCAAGTGAGTGTAATAACGCTGACCTCATTCACCTGGAATGCTGACTCCAGTCCGGCTTCAAGGGTGAATTTCCGTCCGTCCTCAAACTGATATTCCGCAGCAACACCCGGGATCTGGGCGAAGAAATAGGTATTGCCTAATCGGGATAGCGGCTGAGCCGTCGCATACTTCAGCACATTTCCGGACAGATCCATCCGGAAAGGCATAAAGAAGCTGACATCTCCGCACACATCAATCGCCGGGAAGACAACGGTCCCCGTATCGATTACAGCACCCCGAACATCCTCAAGCTGCGAAAGTCTCTGGTAATGGTTGATAAAAACAAATCCGCTGTTACCGTCTGTACGCATAACATACCGCAAGGACGTCGTATCATCCCTTTTCACCGTTTGCTCAGCCTCTACCCGGGTCATCGGGGCAAGGGCCTGGTCAAAGTCCTGCACAAACAGATGCAGCAGATTCAGCAGCCGGTACTGTCCCCGTGCTTCCCCATACTCTGAGAGCGCTGTCTGAAAATCATAGGAGAGCACCGGCAAATCATTCGGATAGCCCGTAGCCTTCGATTCCTGGAAGGCGGACAGCTTACCGATCTGATTCGTCCCGCCATGGTACATGTAATAACCGATCAGATTGTTGCCGTCACCGAGCTTCACAAGTGAAATCGCGTAAATATCCATCTCTCTGATTATAGGTCTGCGGTGATGGGTCACCTGCACACCGCCGCCGAGTTCACAGGTTGCAAAAGGATAGCGTTCATACGGCAGCTGCCATTCACCGTCTTCTTCGCTTCCGCGTGGAAGTAGATCCGCCCCGATTCCTGTATCGTTGCGCATACCGGTAAAGAAATAATGCGGCGACGGCGGAAGCGGATTCAAATGATCCTCCCACGGGGCTTCACAGTAACCTCCGAATACGGGAATCACCTCGTCAACAGGGATCTTGGCACCGGAGACCGCATTCCAGCCTGTTACAGTATAAATAGGCGCAATCATTCCGCACTCTATTGCCATCTCTTTCAATCTAGCCAGATGCTCGGCATCATTGGTCAGCTCGTTCTCGATCTGGACGGCAATGATATTACCCCCATCCTTATAAAAGAAGCCTTGAACCTGCTCCGAAATTTTCTCATACAGGATCTTGGCTTTGGCAAGATACTGCGGATTATTCTCGCGCAGCTTGTAGGGCTTCTCAAGCAGCCAATCCGGATATCCGCCGTTTCTGCATTCGCCGTGCGCCCATGGGCCGATGCGCAGAACAACTTCCAGGCCGGCCTTCTGGCTCTCCAGTATGAAAGCACGCAGATCATTGTCGCCGGAGAAGTCAAATACCCCCTCAACCTCCTCATGGTATATCCAGAAGACATACGTAGACACAAGCGTTATACCGCCTGCTTTCATTTTGCACAGCTCATCATACCAGTCTTCTCTGGCATATCGGGAGAAATGGAATTCACCCATTACCGGAATGAACGGCTTGCCGCCACGCGTAATATATAAACTTGATACCTCAATCTTCTCTCCTGCCGGATTACTTCCTCCGAGATTTAAGTGATTGTGCAGGATCTCCGGCTGCTTATACTCTTTAAATGTATACATCTGTAATCTTCCTCTCTGCAAGCTCATTTAAGCTATCCCTAATGTAACGCAGTCCCTGAGAGAAGCCAATCGATCTTATTCGGCTATTCATGGATTATATTCTTGCTTGGCGGCCTCCTCTTGAAGCTCCGCTGGCTGCATTGCCATTGTAACGTAAAGAATAATTAAGCCGTTAGGATTATAAGACTCAAAAACTAGTATAGAATGAACATTTCACGTAGAAGCGTATGTACGCAGCCCTGCTTCACTCCGCACAGAAACAGCCCGCCGGCATAATCCCGGCAGGCTGAGAACATCAGGCCTTCCTATCCTGCTGCTTATTCTGCATCCGCAAAAATCTCCTCCAGCACCCGTCCGTCCCCATGCCCGAAGGCTACACCGAGAATTCGGCCCATCGTCGGGGCGATGTCGACCATCTCGAGCTCCCCGAAGGCAAAGTCCTGCCTGATCTGCCTGCCGGAGACAACGATATTGCAGCGGTAGCCGCTTTTATCAGGAGAATAGCCGTGTGTGGCATAACGGATGCCGTGTGCTGCCAGATCAACAATGAACGGCTGGTCCAGGCTTTCGTCGAAGCTGTAGCCCTTCTTGGCTTCCAGCATAACACCGGTTACCGGACTGGCATGAAGCGGGTCCAGCATATCTCTCGTATACACCGCATCAACACCTGACGCAGCATCCTCCATGTACGCTTTTACAGCTTCAAGGGCCAGCTGCTCCGCCTCAGCATCCCCCGGCCGGATATGCAGGTAAGCCGAACCGCCGCCGCACTGGAAGTAAGCCCGCCAGTTCATTTCGCCGTTCTCTTCATAGATCAGGCCCTTGTCCTGAAGCAGCTTGTTCAAATGCACTTTGTACCGCACATTGAACTGCCCGTGATCACCGAGCACCATAATTACCGTATCCTCCTTGATCCCGGCAGCCTCAACCGCCTGCATAATCTCGCCAAGCCGGTTATCCATCCGCAGGATGACCTGCTTCACTTCCTCGCTGTCAGTCCCGAACTGATGCTTGGCATCATCGAGATCAATCAGATGCAGCATAAGCAGGTTAGGCTTTTTGCGCTTGATGGTATCCACAGCACATTTAGTCGTGAAATCATCCAGATAAGGCTGCTGAATCCCCTGCCTGATCTTTCCGTGCCTCAGCTCCATCTGGATGCAGTATAACGGACTGCCGCTGCGGAGCACCTTAAGCGCCTGATTCTCCCCCTTAAGTGCTCTGATCTCTGGAATATTATATTGAATGGAGGACTTGCCGGAGACCGGCCAGAGAATACCTGCGGTATTCATTCCGGCCTTGCGCACAGCATCATAGATCGTCGGGACCTTAATCGCCTCGCGGAACCAGAACCAGTGCTGATCCTCCTCCGCGACGAACGGCTGCAGCGGATTGTTGTGATGGATGCCGTGCTTATCAGGGTAGACGCCGGTCGCGGTGGTCGTATGAACGACATAGGTGAGCGTTGGATATACGCTGCGCAGCCGGTTGCTGTATGCACCGCTCTGCATTAATGTTGCCAGGTTAGGCAGGCGGCGCGCTAAATCCCAATTATCCTCTGAAAAAGCATCATAGGAAATAACGATCAGATGCTTCGCTTTTGGCGTAAATGCTGCTTTGGAGTCCATTTTAGTTCCCCTTAGGTAAGGTGATGAAGACAAACAAGCCAATCAGAAACAGCGGAATGATCGACAAAATGCTATAGCTGGCATTGCCCGTCAACGTAGTGGTTAGAGCCATTAGGGCAGGTCCGAGTATCGCAGCAAATTTTCCGAAAATATTATAGAACCCGAAGAACTCATTGGAGTTCTCCTTCGGAATGATTTTGGCGAAATACGACCGGCTGAGCGCCTGAATTCCTCCCTGTGCTGAACCGATCAGCGCCCCCAGAACAAAGATATGCCACACGGACGAGATAAAGAAAGCGGCGATACAGGAGATGATGTATGTAAAAATACCGGCGATGATCATTGTGCGTGCAGAGTATTTTTTGGCCAGATTACCGTAAATAATCGCACACGGAAAAGCAATAACCTGGATAATAAGCAGAATCCCGAGCAGTGTGAAGGTGTCCAGCGAGTCTGCGCCGAGCACCGCCGTGGCATATGGCACCACCATTTTGATAATCGTATCCACTCCGTCAATATAGAAGAAATACGCAAGCAGGAACACGAACACGATTTTGTGCTGACGGATGTTGGCAAAGGTAACGGCTAAGCGTTTAAAGCTTTTGGCCACCGGCTTAGGCTCGGGTTCGATATAGTATCTCTGTTTCACGTCACGGATCATCGGCACGGTCAGCAGCCCCCACCAAAGCGCCGTAATGATGAACCCGATCTGGTAGCCGACGGCCTTATCCATCCCCATAACAAAAATCAGCAGCAGGCTGATCCCGAACGGAATGACGCTGAAAATATAACCGAATGCAAACCCTCTCGTCGAAACCTTATCCATCCGCTCATCCGTGGAAATGTCCACCAGGAACGAGTCGTAGAAAATATTGGACCCGGCAAACCCGATGGCCGACAGTATGTAAAAAGCAACCAGCAGCTGCCACTGTCCGCTATCCGGTGAGACGAATGCCAGAGAAGCCGTAGCCAATATCCCGATCGCCGCAAAAAAGATAAAAAAGCGCTTCTTCCGGTCCTTATAATCGGCAATCGTCCCCAGGATCGGGCTGAGTATCGCCACCAGTATGCTGGCAATCGAATTAAAGTAGCCCAAATCCATACTGCTGTCCACATTCTTGAACATGCCGAACACAATCGGCAGCAGTGCCGTCGTCACCGCCATCGAATAGGCCGAATTGCCGCAGTCATACAGAATCCATGATTTCTCCTCTTTGCTCAGCTTCATCTAATCTTCTCCTCTTTATAACCGGATGTTTCTGTTATATCACGTGAAGATATGGAGCATGTTAAGCGGATGTTAAATCGTGGAAGCTGCCCTTTTCAGTACTCTCCTTTGATCACAAAAAAAGACCCGCGGATCGTTCCGGCCAGCTTCGATTTCTGCCGCGCGAACTTGAACTTCTCCTCCAGCTCCTTGGGCACATCCATCCCCTCGGACAGCTTGAAGCCGACCGCCCGTTTCTTCGGGTCGTCTACGGTATACATCACATTAATCGCCAGGCCGTCCTCGTAGAAGACATAGGTAAACTGAATATTTTCCACCTGAAAACGTGAGGTTTCCAGCGGCTTGGCGGCAAATTCGATATTGCGCTCATTCTTCAGAATCCGGTTCACATAGTCAAGGTCTTCCTGGCTTTCACCGGCCGGTACGGTCGTGAACACATGCTTGTACTTGTTCATAAAATAACGCGCTTCATTCGCCCGCAATCCGGCCAGCGCCTCTGCCACAGGAGATGATTCCAGCCCCACTGCAGACACCTCTTTAAAATCAACGGTATATGGCATGTCTATTCCCCGCTTCTATATTATTTATTTTCAGATTTACTATTAACAAATTCAGCTATATATATCCGAACCGTATATTCGACAGCACTGCTGTTAAATCCTTCATTTTTTAAGTAAACCGTTACGACAAAAAAAGCAGCCCGCCAGAGCTGCCTGTCACTAAGTCCGATTAGCTGTTACAATGGGACTGCTGGATCCCACTCCATTCTCAAACAGCAGCCGGTAGAGGGTATTCTCCTGCCACAGTTTCTGATGCTTGCCCTGATCCGCAATCTGCCCGTTATCCAGCAACAGAATTTCATCCGCGTACATGACCGAGGAAAGACGGTGTGCAATAATAATTACTGTGCGATCAGACGGCAGCTTGGCAAAGGTCTGATGAATGGCTGCCTCTGTAATATGATCAAGCATAGAGGTCGCTTCGTCCAGAATAATAATTCCGGCATTTGACAGCAGCACTCTGGCCAAAGCAAGCCGCTGCTTTTGTCCGCCGGACAGCTGTACTCCCTTTTCACCGACAACGGTATCATAGCCAAGGGTCAGCTTTCCGATATACTCTTCCATCTCAGCCAGCCTGCAGGCCTCTTTAATTTCCGCCGCAGAAGCGGCTGGCCTGGCCAGCTTGACGTTCTCCAGGATAGACATATTAAAAATGGCCGGATTTTGCATGACTACACCGAAGGATTTACGCAATTCGGCTTCACCAATCTGCTGTAGCTCCCGTCCGCCCACTTGGATGCTTCCATGAGAAGGCTGACCGATTCTTAGCATTAATTTGGCTATTGTGCTTTTGCCGGAGCCACTCCTGCCGACAATTGCTACTCTTGACCCAGGCTGAACAGCAAAGGAAATATCCCTCAGTACAGCAGGACCCTCATCATTATAACAGAAAGAAACATTCTTAAATTGCAGGACAGGAAGATGATTCTGATCTGCCGTTGGCTTCACTCTAACTTTATTTTTCGTATCTGGCGTTTCAGCCAGCATGGAGGAGATTTTTTCAAGACCGGGCACATCGCCATTAAACTGCATATCAAAATCGTTGATGGCTCTTAATTGCGTAAACAGCATTTCATAATACTTCATAAAGACCAGCAGTCCGCCGATCGTCATTTCTCCGTGAAAGATTAGCAGTCCGCCGAGAAAATAAAGATTCATCCTAGTTATAAAAAGATCCTTGAACTCCTGAAGGACACGGTTGATGAACCAGTACATTTCTTTTCGAAAAAAAACTTTGCTCATCGCATGCCAATAGCCTGTGAATTTGAGTGAACTCCGCTTCTCCATCCGGTTGATCTTAATTTCCCTCCAGCTTTGGATGGATTGTTGCAGCCATCCCTCATACTCACCGTAAATCTGCCGGTAGCTTGTGGAAACCTCTCTTGCCCGTCTACCAAGCTTATCTGTAATCCAGAAGGAAACAGGCACCATAAGCAAAGCGACCAGTGCCAGCTTCCAGCTGAAGACTGCCATCATGGCTGCACCCGCCAGCAGGTATGCAAAACTATAGCTGTACTCCATCAGCTGTACCTTGAACAAACGGTCCACTGCATCTGTATCCTGGTCCATTCTACCTTTCAGATCGCCTGTATTCAGCTGGTTATACGTACTGAGCGGCATATTAAGATATCTGCTCCATAAAGCTGTGCGTATATCAAACGTCACATGGTTCGTAAATTTATTGCCCACAAAGGTTTGTCCACCCAGAACGATAGACTGCATAACATATATAGCAGCATAACCGGAACAAACAAGCCAAAGTGCCTTTAATTCATGCTGCACTATAACCCTATCAATCAGGAGCTTGAACAGTAAAGGTGAGAACAGCCCTAAACCAAGCAGAAGCACCTTACAACCTCCGAGCATACCCAGATCATAACGGCGGGGCTGCAGTTCAGCCTTGAAGGTCTTGATGTAGTGAAGCTTAAGCCTGATATTGCGCAGCAGGTTCTCCATGATTTCTCCCCAATCCGTTTTCTGCATATTGCTCATAAAAGAGCCGACGGTAGACTTCGCTGTCAGACAGCAGCCGCAAGTGGTGATCATAAGCGATGATCTTACCGTTATCCAGGACCGCTACCTTATCAGCGCTTAATATCGTGGACAGCCGGTGGGCAATAACAATAGCCGTCCTGCTCCCGCTAAGGTTATGCCATTGAGCCCGCACAGCCTTCTCTGCTTCACCGTCGAGTCCCGAGGTGGCCTCATCGTATATAATGATCGGGGCTGACCGCAAAAAGGAGCGCGCCAGAGATATGCGCTGCTTTTGTCCCTCTGACATTCTCAGTCCCTGTTCTCCTTCAATCAAGGTGTCCATTCCTTCGGGCAGTGTCCGTATGTATTCTGAAATGAATGCCTTCTCACAAGCAGTCCACAGTGCCTTGTCCTTCTGATAAACGCTTCCCCAAAGTAAATTTTCGCGCAGTGTGCCTTCAAAGAGAAAAGTTTCCTGTGCGGTGGTACCAACTGCCCGATGGAGAGATCGCAGGCTGCAGCCGCTGATGGGGGTTCCGTCAACCCTGATTTCTCCCGAATCGGGCTTATAGAGACCCAGCAGCAGAGATGCCAATGTGGTCTTCCCGCTTCCGCTTTTGCCCACAAGAGCCACTGTCGTTCCGCCCTCCAGAACAAGGCTCAGGTTCTGTAGAACCGGAGTTTCGGGGTTATAGCTGAAGGAAACGTTGTCAAATTCGATATTCCCCTTTGTCACCCGCAGACCGGGTAAATCTAATCCCTTATTCTCTTCGGGCTCCTGAAGCAGAGAAATAACCCGGTCTATCGCCACTTTATTGCGCTGAATACTGCGGCTTGCGCCGCTAATTCTTTGCAGCAGCTCACCACCCTTGGAGAAGTATTCCATACTTGCAATAAAGACGCCGAGCGTCAGCTGCTGATGGATAATGAGATAGCATGCCGTAATATACAAAGCGAGGTCAGAACAAAGACTGATTAACCCTACCGTTCTTTCAGAGATCCATTCCAGCTTACTTGAGCTGTTCTTAACACGCATATATTGGATAATCAAATGTACAAATGTTCTGGAGCTGTACTTTCCGGCCCCCAGCAGCCTGATATCCTGCAAACCAGCCAGCATTTCAAAGCACCAGCTCATCAGTGATCCATACTGCTCTCTCTGCTCCGTCAGTCTGGTTCGTAATCTCCGGTTAAACAGCACCGTTACAAAAACAACCGCCGGAACGGCCACCAGCATCAGGAGCCCTAAATAGAAGCTTGCATATAGCACAAAAGCTACCGCTGTCAGTAAACGGAGGATATTAGCTGCAAGAAAAAAAACATTAAGATGGATGAAGGCCAAAACTTCTTCGGTATCCCGGTTAATAATGGTCATTAGATCACCGGATTTGCTTGCAGTGAAAAATGCCGGCCGCAGTGACAGCAGCTTATCATAAAGCGTCTTACGGATATCAAACGAGAACCGGGTAGCCAGATAAGCCCAGGCACTGTTAAAGCAGATATGCAGACATTGCTCTCCGGCAAAAACAGTGCCATACAAAATCACGATATATTTCAAGAACTGGAAATTCCTCTGATAGAAGACTTCATCAATAAGCATTCCGAAGATATAGGGATAAACCATGCCTATAACAGAAGTAACCACAACGCAGATGAACAAATTGATGAAACTCCACCTGTACCGGCGGATAATCGGCCACAGCGGTTTCATCTGCGTATAAATTGTTTTCCTCATAGGCGTTCTCCCTTATGAATCATTTTGAACCACAAGCTTCGTTGCCCCTGGGGAATTTCTACATAGACCTGCTGTCCGGAAAGTGCCTTACCCGATTCTGTATTAGCCCGGGTCCATTGGCTGCTGCTGATTTCAAGCTCGACAGTACTCCGGCCCGGTTCAGCCTGCACCGCTATGACCGTTCCCGTATATCGCCCTCCGTCCGCACTTAAATACCAGCTTGCAGTATCGCGGATTTCGATATAGGAACTGTCATAATTCCCCTTTAAGCGAACAAGCATATATTCCTCCGTCACAGACACCAACCCGCTGACCGTTACATAATGTTGCAGAAGGAGGCTGTTCGCCCAAATGTATAAGCCTCCGCATAGTCCTGCAATGATTAGCAACGCCGCTATCGGCGTTCTGATAAACAGATAAGAGAATCCGTTCCACAGCCGCCCGTTCTTCTTTCCTTTTGCAGCATTCATAAGCGGCCCCATTTACTTATTAAGAAGCTCTTGCCAGTAGGAAGTAAGTAATTCTGGGGCGATACCCAGCTGTGCAGCATATCTTACACATAAATAGGAAGGCCCAAAAAAATCACCCAAAGCAATCTCAGATGCGATTCTGCACTTCTTGACAGCCGGCCCGCATTGGTCAAAATGTTCACATTGGCTGCAGACCGTCAGCTCATTGCGGCTCATTACTTTTCTTACCCGGTTCATCCCTTCGGAATTCCAGACTTCAAGCAGCGAATTTCGGGTAACATTTCCGCAGTGATCAACCGGACGGGCCGAATTCGCATAAATCATGCAAGGATACACATCCCCGTTGTAATCAACAAACATCTGGCTCACACCGCCATCGCAATTCGTTAAGACATCCTTATCCCTTTTAACAACATCATAATTACCGCCCTCCATGCGATTTCCGCTGAGAATACCGCTCAAGAAGGCTTCGGCGTTCTTCCGGGCTAGCGAAGGCTTCTCCTGAAAGAGTCCGGTGGGAAAATAGGGGTCACTGTAATGCAACTCGACTCCAAGCTCCAGGCCGGAAAGCTCACTGACTCTATGCAAGTAACGGAGCCGGCTGTCCCACTCCAGCTCAAGCTCTTGAATTTGCGGATTCCTGTCAAAGTTGAATACGGGGTGCAGATACAGACTCCCGACGCCATTCTCGCGGCAGATAGCGATTAAAAAATCCAGTTCAGAATACAGCTCCGCTGTAGCCATACTTTCAACGGCAGCAACAGGTATTCCCCAGCGGTTAAGCTGCTCCAGTGATCCGATGATCCGGTTAAAGCTTCCAGTGACGCCCCGGACGCCGTCATGTGTTTCCGGGGTTCCTCCATCCAGGGAAACATGCAGCTTTAAGCCGCCGGGTTTCTGCTCCTGTATGCTCCGGAACAGGGTCAGCCACTTCTCATTGATGAGCATGCCGTTGGTATATAGAATTACCGTGTAGCTTCTATTCAATGAATCTTCAATAACGGAATAGATCGATTGCCACAGCAAAGGCTCTCCGCCTGATAGAACTACATTCTCCACACCGCAGGTATCTGCCTCATCCAGAAAAGCTTGTATATCCTCGAACCGCAGAATATCCTGCTGCTTATAATGCTTATCAGATACAATGCAGTGCTTGCAGCGCAAATTACATTTAGGGGTACAATTGAACATAATGGTCCGGGGAATAAGCGGTATTCCCTTTAGACGCTCTTCGGAGCTGCCCGTAAGCAGCCTGGCCTGCCCGGAAGCCGGTCCGCCTTTTAATAACAAGAAATCCCGGGCAATCAGCCAGTCTAAAACTGCCCGAAGCTCCTCTTCGTCCCCCCCGTACCGGCTCAGCAGCTCAGCGTATTGCAAAGGCTGCATCAGCTCTGTCAATAAGCTGAAGGACTCTGCTTCCAATACCGTTGTCCTTCTATTCTCAGTGTCACGTACATAATAAGATGGGTTCAACGGAAGCCCCGCAGGCGCTCCAGCACTCCGTACCGATTGATCGACCAGAATCAATGAAGGCTTAGCTTGGTATACTTTCATGATTAGTCTCCTTAGAAATAGCATTCGGTCCTTCCGCTGGCTTCATCAAATCAGCAGCAGCCTGAAGCCCGGCACCTGCGATGGTCTGTAAAGCGTGTCCGAGGGTGACTACAAAGCGGTTTTCACCGTAGATATGATATTTCTCGGATTCCTGTTTGGGTGTGTAGTTAACTGTGATTACATTGGCTCCGGCATTCAGTCCGGCAATTTGTCCCCCCGCTCTGATTTTTTCCAGTGCGCTTACGGAAGGGATCAACCATTCCGGATGTAAAATCCGCATAATAGATATAGCATTCAGCGACAAATCAATCGAACCGCTGCTGTAACTCTCAAGCGGAGTGTGCGGAGCCGGCAAAAAAGGCGACACACTGCACATATGTACATTCAGTGATTTAGCCAACAGAATATCGTCAGCGATACTGTCGATGGTCTGGCCGGGCAAACCGATAATCATTCCGGTGCCCACCTCATAACCGGTCTCAAGCAGCATCTGAATCGCCTCAATCCTTTTATCCAAAGCTTCATGCCGGAGCCGCTCATGATTGATGGGGTCACTTGTTTCAAATTTCAGAATATAACCGTTCGCCCCCTGCTCATATAAGTACGCATACTCTGCAGCCGTTTTCACACCCAGGTTCAGAATAATATTCACTTCATCCCGGTACATGGAACGGATCTTCCGGATGGCGCCTCCTGCTATCCGGGTATTCGCCGGATTTTCCCCGCCCTGCAGAAACACTGTACGGATTCCGCAATCTGTCATTTGCTCAACCGCTCCCAGGATTCCCTCCTCGTTCAATGTAAACAACGAGTTGTTTTTCAGGTTATCCCGCCGCATCGGGCAATAATCGCAGTTGCACAGGCAGAGATTACATACCTCGACGACACCTCTAATACTGACTCCTTCCGGAAACTGCTTATCCCTGACCCCCTTCGCTGTGTCAAAAAGCATCTGCTGCTCTTCTCCGTCTGCCGTTAAAAGTTGTATGATTTCTTCTTTATTCAAGCGTTATCCCCCGCTTTCACCTGATTACAATCCATATAGTCAATTACATCACCAATCCGCTGAAAAGACAGTAAATTCTGATCAGGAATATTACAACCAAGCCTGTTCTCCAGCTCTGCAACGAAAAAGAATATATCAAAGCTGTCGAGACCCAATTCCCGCAGCTTCGAGTCTTTATGAATTCCTGCCGTTTGTACAGAAAATTTGCGTTCTAAAAGCTCATAAATAAATTCCTGGGATTTCATACCGGGCGCCTCCTTATTCAAGCTTTGCTTCCAATTCTTTTTTGTTAATTTTACCGCTAGTAAGCTTTGGCAATCCGGCGCATTGCATAACACGGAATTTAGTAGGCGTAAGCGCATCATTCAGCAGCTGAAGAATATCCGGATACATTCTGCTTGATTCCGAATTCGCCGAGTAAAAGATGCCTACCGTATGGCTTACATCCGAATAAACCGCTGCTATCTCCACTATGCCGGGCAGGCTCCCGATTTGCTGCTCCAGCTCATGCAGTGAAATCCTTCTCCCTGCCGCTTTAATGAAAGAATCTGTCCTGCCGGTAAACGTCAGCACACCATCGGCATTACAGGTAACCGTATCTCCGGTATGATAGTAGCCGTTCTGATCAACAGGTTGCTGTTCCTCATAATTCCAATAGCCCTTCATTACGCTATCCCCGCGTATCAGCAATTCACCGCTGCCCGGTTCAATTATCAGCTCATATCCGGGCACAGGAAGACCCAGAATAGTCCCCTCCTCCAGAAAAGAGGCTTCCGGCATCACCAGTACGATCCCCGTAGTCTCCGTACATCCCCAAACCGATATCAGCTTTTTCCCCGTCCGGTTATAGAATTTAAACCTAAGGTCATATGGAACGTTCTCCCCGGTCCCCAGCAGGAATTTAATGCCCTGCCAGTCTTCCCTGCCCTGGCATATTTTCAGCAGATTCGATAAGGTGTGGGGGGTAGCCAGCAAATGTGTCAGCCGGTGCTCACGCATGTGATGCCCGAAGCTCCGTAATTCGTGATTGGCTACTAACAGACACCGGGCTCCAAACAGCAGAGGTCTGGCAAATAGTTCATGGGGATGCATATCTGGAGCAAATAAACAGCAGTAACAGTCTTCTGTGTTGAGAGGGAGACGCTCGCTGACAAGCAGCGCATTCATAATAATCTCCCGGCTCCCTGTTCTCACCGCTTTAACTCCGCCCGTAGAGCCTGAGGTGAGATTATAGTAGCTGGCGTTGGCCTCTGACGGTGAGTACGTATAGCCTGCATAGCTGTCGCTCAATTGATATGGAATAAAAGTACGGTCCGTTTCTTTTATATAGCCGTCCTTAGCAGGCCTGATCCTATACATTACATAGGACTTACTGCCAGGCTGGCTGTATCCTTCGTATTGAATGAGAACGTTCACCGGGATCAAGGACAATATCTGCTGCAGCCGGATCTCCGCTGCCTGCTCGGGAAGCGGAACGACAGACAGTCCCAGTCCCAATGCAGCCACATACAGGAGGACAAGGGAAACGCAGCGGGGAGCAGATATCCCTACAACATCCCCCTCGCGCAAGCCCCGTGAGTGCAAATAGCCCTGCAGCTCGCGCACCTTACACAGCAGCATACTGTAAGTCAGCTCCTGTTCAGCATCGGCCACCGCAGGACTGCCGCCGATGCGCCCGGCCCATTGCTCCAAGTAGTCATTAAATGTGTACATCCGGATTGCACCTCTTTTCAGGAGATCAGCACTCTGGGCAGACCATTGAAAGCTGGGGGTGTGTTGTTTGTTTACAGGACATTGCCTTATAGGCTGCTCTCCATTTACTGATTTTGAGCAGAAGGTTCATTGAGATGAATCTTCCGTCCAGGTGAGTCAGTACAAAGTCAAAGATCCGTTCATCAAAGCCCAGAAAGTGCGGAATAAGCAGCTCATTGCCTACTTGCCCAAGCAGCATTTCCAGTCCGCTTCCCGGTGAGATCCTTATCCCAAAGGAAAAGAAAAGCTGACCCGGTTCAAGAAAACGGTTGGCAAACTCACAGGTTTCTTTAATAGTCAGCTCTGTTTCTCCGGGGCCGCCGAATAATAGCAGACCTACAAGATTTACTTTATATTGGGCGCATAAGGTTATGAATCTGCTGATGGTATGAACAGAAAAACCTTTTTTCAAGTTTGTCAGCATAGCGGGAGAAAAGGTATCGAACGAAACACTCAAGGTCTTACAGCCTGAGAGAGCCGCCAGCCTCAAAAACTCTTCATTGCGGGTTGGCCTGGCATATGCAGTCCACTCAAGCTCCGGCAGATTAAGCTCAATCAGCAACAGACATAGATTCCGGGCATGCTCAGGTGAAATATTGATTAAAGAATCCGTAAAGAACAGCTCTCTTACGCCAATTTGATAGAGCTGGATAATTTCATTACGCAAAAGGTTAAGTGGACGGGTATAATGGGTATTCTGGTCGAGCAAACCGTAAGAGCAATAAATGCACTGCATCGGACATCGGCCTCCGCACCGGGTCGGAATGCCGATCTGTTTCGCCCCAATTGCCAGATAAGCCCTTACAAGCTCCGGTTCATACTTAATTTCGAATGCAAACCGTTCAGGGCAGGCACTGCTAATACCTGCAAGCTGGTCATTCTGCATTTCTTCGATATGGCCAGCGATAAACTGAAATAAGCGTTCCTCTGTATCGCTGTCTATAGCGGCATCAAAGGGAAATACTTCAGCAAATCCTTTAGGGTAGGCGGTAAAGGCGCTTCCTCCCAGAAGAATTTTCACATCGGGATTCTGTTGCCTGCCCTGCTCTATAATTAAGGTTGTGATTTTCAAGTAATAATCTACCAGATATTCACCGTCCAGCTCCATGGAATCCAGGTTTCGGATGGAGAATGCGATGCAGTCGAACTCTTTTTCCAGAAAATCCAGCGTTTCCAGCAAGTCCGGATGCTGCACAAAATCGATAAAATCAACTTCTGCACCCATTTCGGATAACAGTGAAAATACATAATTGGCACCTACCGGGAAAACCGGACTGAATCCCAGATTCGGCAGTGAATTAAGATTGACCAGAATTACCTTATAGTTTCGCATAGGACATTTCCTTTAACGGATTTGAAAAGATAATGGGTTTCATGACCGCACTCATTGGTATACGGCGAGAATCCCGAAAGACGAAGGAGCGTGATTTTCCGCTGATGCTCCAGGTTTATTCTGTATGTAGTTAGCCCGTCACGGTTCAGCACAGCGAGCAATTGAACAATAGCTGCCGTGATATCCAGTTCAGGTTGGGAAGAAAGTGTAAACATCGCGAACAATGTATCTCCATAAACACACCACCGGATGCCTGCGGCTATTCCCAGTTCATCCTCTCCGACAAACCAGCCTGATTCGGGATTGGTAAAATCACCGCTCAGATTGACACTATCAATGAAGGAGCTTGGTGCTTCTGCAAGACTCTCAATATCGGTACTGTCTTCTTGCACAGCGCACCGCCACTGCAGCAGGCTGTCCTTAATCTCTGCCTGCCGCAGCCGCTGCAGTCCTGCATCCTTAAAAAACAGCCGGTAGACCGGTCTGACGGATGAACTGAATTCCAGCCGCTTCATCATCACAGATTTCCAGGAGGGCATGTCGTCAATCCATGTAATAAAGCCATCCGTTACACATCCGGAAAGGGAGTCTACAGTGTGCTGAACCAATTGATAACAGCTCCAGATATTATGATTCTCAGGACGGACATAGACCCCGTATAAGAATCCCCATCCGGAAAGCAGCACTGTCCGGTGGCATCCCATAATAAGGCCATTATATTTGAGCACTTCCCATCTAATTAGTCCGCTATACCATGCTTCAAGCTCAGCGGACAGCTCTTTCATGAACGGGATGTGTAACCGGGACATCTCCTCAAGATCGGAAAGTGTAGCTGTACTGTAGATTTCTGTATCCATACATTCAGCTCTCCTTAATTAAAAGCTGAGTATGGAGAAGATCCCATACTCAGCTTAACAGTAAATAAATGGTTTATTTAGGCTGATCACATGAACTCATTGCAATGTTCGATTTGTTGATAAACTCCACGTTATTGGAAAGCTTACCGACAACCGCTTCAAATAATTGCGGATTCTCGCTTAATTGCTTCGTAAAGTCAGCAAGGCTGATCCCCAATCCGGCTGCTCTCAAAGCAGCATCAGGATTATCAGCAAATTGTTTAACAAAATCAATACTCTCCATACGTTCGAGCAAGCCGGAGAATAAGCCTGCTGTTTGTTGTACAGCAACTGCCGCCATATCTGTCACCTCCTTTCCCTATAATCCATATAGAAAATTGATGTGTAAGTATGTGAGTTGTTCTTATATTAGTTTCTATTTTTTAAATTGTCAATCATATCCATTTATAATTATTTTTAGGTAAATTTCTTTTTTATAAAATATAATGATTTATCTGTATTAATATCTTTATAATTCTTCATTAATACAGTTAATTCACCGTGAAAAAAAGATGAACCGCCCTCAAAAGGGGCGGTTCATCAGTAAAGCTGTCCAGTACAACTTCGGCTATTGCAATGATTTAACCAGATTAGACCAGAACGCAGAGTAATGCGGCCAGTCCATAAACTCCAAGGAGCCCCAGTGCGGGGAGCAGTCACTGGCAAAAGCGGCGGTTTTGCCTTCACCGTACGTACCCACGGTAAGTATAGCATCGCCGTTATAGCTCAGCAGCTCAGCGGCATCCGGCTTGGCAGCAAGCTTGTTGTAGCCGAGCAGCCGCGGCCAGTCGCCGTAGCCCACCAGCGGATGCTCCTGCGCCGCCACCGGCGAGAAGCCGGCCGGCATCTCCACCCGGTCATCGCCAGGCTGCATCACTACCGGCAGCACCTCAGCCAGGACTGTGTTTACATAGTTTGCTTTACCCTCAATGCCCATAAAGGTCAGGTACCCTCCGACCATTAACAGCCCCCCGCCTTCGGCCACATACTGCTTAATGTTGTCCAGCGCATTCGGGATAATCTCCATCTGGTAAAAGGTCGGGTTCTGCAGCAGGAACGTATTCGCACCCACATCACTGATCACGATGGCATCATAAGCTTTTAACTCTTCAAGCGACTGGGGGAAGCGGACCTGGACCTCATGCGCCGGCATGTAAGTCACATCAATTCCCTCTGCCCGCAGGCAGGACAGCAGATAAGTTGCCCCTTCCTCGTATTTGGTAGAAGTGAAGCTGTCATATCCTTTGGTATGGATCATATGGACCACCCAGGATTCGCCGACAAATAGAATTTTCATGCTGTTATGGCACCTCCGTATATGTTATAAGGCCGTTGCCCGTTTAATATCCGTCTTTAAGTTGTCTTTTCATTAAGCCTTCTCTCATTACGCCTCTTCTGCACCGCACCAGTCGATAATCGTCTTGGCCATCATTTTGACCGCCTGGATCACTTCAACGGTTGGCGTGAACTCATCGCTGTGATGAGCCAGGCTCGGGTCGCCGGGTCCAAAGTTGACCGTCGGGATGCCGACATTGACCGGCCAGCCCATATCGGTATGGAAGCCGAGTCCTTCGATCCTGCCCTCTTCGCCAATGGCCTGCAGCGACTGGACACAGGTCTGCACAAACGGATCAGCCACATCGGTTTCAGCACAGTCGGCATCCACCATCCACTCGATTTCCGGCAGATGCTCACTCAGCCACGGGTCCTGTCCGGCAGTTTCACGCAGGAAATCTATAAGCTCCTTTTTCACATGGCCGCCGACCAGCTTTTCGTCACGCTCCGACGGGAGGTACTGGGCATTAAAGACAATCTCCGCTTCATTGGCAAAGGAGGTCGGGTATTCTCCGGCATTCAGTTGGGCTACATGCACCTGACAAGGGATAGATAAATACGGGTGGGTCTTGCTTACCGCCCACTTTTCATTCAGCCGGTCGAACGCATCCAGAATATACCGCGCTTTCTTGATGGCATCCACCGCTCCGCCATCTTTCCAGTCTGCCTGCGGCATTTCAATGTGCCCGCTGCGGCCCTGAATTTTGATTTTGCCCCACAGAATGCCGCGGCATAGCGGTGCAATGGTCAGGGAGGTAGGTTCAGTCAGGATGCAGGCATCCGCCCGGTAGCCGTGATGAATGAAATCCAGCGCGCCCATGCCTCCGGCCTCTTCATCGACAACCGTTCCCACGACAACCGGTCCCTTCAGCTTCAGGCCGCTGCGCAGAACCGCTTCGACCGCCATTATCATTGCAGCCACGCCGCCCTTCATATCCACGGTGCCGCGGCCGTACATTTTGCCGTCAATGATCTGGCCCTCGAACGGGTCTACCGTCCATTTCGAACCTGCCATTACAACATCGATGTGACCAAACAGCAGGAGCGACTTGCCGTCTGTCTCCTTACCAAAAGTAGCTGCCAGGTTAGGTCTGCCGGTAAAATCACGCCCCGGATAATATCCGGCCATCCCCTCATACTGCTTCAGATCATCCGCAACCGGCTCCCACATTTCGATTTCCGCGCCAAGTTCCGCGAGCTTACGGGAAATAAACTCCTGCACATCCTTCTCTTTGGACGGGCTCGGCTCGTCGAAGAACCAGGGATTCACGCTGGGAATCTGAATCAGCTGCTGCAAAAATCCGAGGATGTCATCCTGATGTCCGTCAATCCACTCCATCACTTGCTGTTCCTGTGCCATCATCGTATGCTCCTTTATGTTTTATCCAAAAGTAACACTGTCTCCGCCGGTAAAATCCACCCACGGGTTAATCATTTCATCGCCGAATTTATCCTTTTTCTTTTCAATCGCAAACAGGTACCTTGCATCCTCTGCTGCCGGATAGGCCGGACTGTGCCAGACGCCGCGGCCGATGACAATCGCTTGTCCCGGCTTTATACGAAATGCCTTCACCGTAGAAGGATCAGGCTGCTCCTCCGGGTCGTTGATGTCGATGCAGACGGCAACCGGCTGGATAATCTCTTTATCAAAGGTGAGCAGCAGCTCCTCACGGCTGACATGCCGCTCCATCGCTGTCACCTTGAACTCCCGCTGCTTCGTGACCACCAGGCCAAAGCCGACCGGTTCCGATACATCAAGCATCTGGATATAGCTCCAGCAGTCCCAGCCTTCGCCGCTCTTGGACGGCTCTCCTGCAGGAATATCCACCACTTTTCCGTATGGGGCAAAGCTGTCTGCTGTCAAATCTTCAATGATTATTGTATGTTCCATGCAAGCTGCCTCCTCTAACAGCTCTGACTAGAAGTCAAAGCTGCCTACATTTTCGCTGGTCACTTCAAGTGTGCCGATGAATACGTTCTGGCCGTCTACGGTAACAGGCCCCACATTCGGGATTTCCATACCATCCGTAATTTCATTGCCCTGAGCCAGCTGATCCAGAATATACACGGTAGTGTAAGCAAGCTTACCCGGATCCCAGATGATGTCGGTCTTGATCGTGCCGCTCTCAATGTAGCTCTTCACAACGCTCGGTACAGCAATACCGGTAATAGCGATCTGTCCCTGCTGAATCGTACCGGCCTTCACAGCCTGCTCAACCACTTCAGCCGCTGCCGGCGGCTCGCCGCCCGCAAAGCCGATAATTCCTCTGAGGTCCGGATACGTCTGAATCAGGTTCTGGGCATTGGCGTAAGCCTTTTGCTGATCATCGTCACTGGCTACCGTTGTTACCAGTTCAATGCCCGGATAGTTCGCTTCAAAGTAAGCTTTTGCCGCATCCGATTTGGCAATCTGATTCTGCGAACCAAGTCCCGCTACCATGAACGCTACCTGTCCCTCGCCGCCGATCTCCTCACCAATCGTCTTAGCCAGCAGTTCGCCTACTTCCTCGTCAGTAGCAGGAGCTACGTAGTATTGGCGGTCCGTCTCGGGAGCATCGCTGTCCCAGGTTACGATCTGCACATCCTGCTCGGCTGCTTTTTTGAAGACCGGCCCCACCGCCTTGGCATCATTCGGAGACACTCCGATTCCGCTCACCTTACGGGTCAGCATATCCTGAATCATGTTGATCTGCTTGGAGGAATCCGCCTCAGTCGGTGCATTGAAAATCACCTCAACGCCCATATCCTCGCCTGCCTGAATAGCGCCTTTTTCCGCTGCCGCCCAGTATGCGGGGCCGATTGATTTCGGATTAATGAAGTAGGTTCTGGTGCCGGAAGCGGCCGCTCCGTCATTGCTTGAAGACCCGGCATTATTAGCCGGAGGGTTACCTGAATTTCCGCTACAAGCAGTCAAGGTCAAAGCAAGTACGCCAGTCAATACAGCCAATGTCATTTTTTTCATAGGTTTCACTCTCCGCTAATTTTTTTATTGGCTACCGCAAGCAGCAGCAGCGCCCCCAGAATAACCGCCTGATAGAGCACCGAAACACCCAGCAAATTCAGACCATTGCGCAAAAACACGATAATCAGCAGACCGACGAAAGTACCGGTAAGGCTTCCCCTCCCTCCAAAAATATGAGTGCCGCCGATTAAGGTAGCTGTGATGACGTCAAGCTCTATATTGGTACCCGATGTCGCTTCGGCGCTCGCCAGCCGTGACACCAGGAATACACCCGCCAGTGCTGAGAACAATCCGCTAAGCATGAAGAGGATAAACCGGACACGGACTACGGAAATACCGGAGAACCGGACAACCTCCTCGTTATTGCCGATCCCGTAAATGTAGGTGCCGAACCTCGTCTTTTTCATGAAGAAGCTGGCTATGAGGAACATCATAACGAGGACGATGGCGTTGAACGGAATACCGGCAATATACTCCTGCCCCAGGAAATAGAAGGAATCAGGGAAGCCGCTGATCGGTCTGCCTTCATTCACGACATAGACCAGACCGCGAAGCATGACCAGCATCCCGATCGTGACTACAATCGCCTGCATCCGGTGCCGGGCAATCAGATAACCGTTAACCGCACCGCACATCAGGCCGGCCAGCAGCCCGAAGATCACGCAGACCCAGATGTTATAGCCGCGTTCAAAGGCAACCCCCATCGACACCGCGGAAAAAGCGAGGATCGAGCCGACAGACAGGTCCATCGCACCGGATATAATGATCATGGTCATCGGAATGGCGATCAGCCCGACCTCAACCATCTGGTTCAGCACATTCATGAAGTTGGTTACAGACAGGAAATAGGGTGACAGGAAGCTGAATAGGATCAGAATGAACAGCAGCAGGATCAGCTGAACGAGCAGCGTACCCGATTTGAACGGCAGACGGCTTGTCCAGGTTGTCATACGAGATCCCCCTCTTTCCCTTTATTTTGGCGTGCCCGCTGCAGCGTGTTGATGACGATAGCCAGGATAATCAAGAATCCGGTAGTAGCATCCACCCAGAACGGGGATACCTTGGCGATAATCAGCCCGTTCTTGACAATGCCCATGAACAGTACGCCGAGCATCGTGCCGGCAATCGTTCCCACCCCGCCAAAGATGCTGCCGCCGCCGATCAGCACAGCCGCCATGACCTCAAAAGAGAGGCTGTTACCGGCAGTCGATGCTTGTACACTGCCTACCTTGGCTGCAAAAATGACAGAGGCGATGCCCACCAATAGCCCGGTTAATACGTAGACCATAAACTTGGTCTTGGGGACGCTGATCCCCGCAAGCTTGGCAGCGGAGCTGTTGCCCCCGACCGAATAAATTCTCCGGCCTGCCCGGGTGAATTTCAGCAGATAGATGAATACGGCTATCAGCAGGATTGCTGCCAGGAGCGGAAACGAAACACCTCCCGCCGTCCCTTGTCCGAAGAAGCGGAAGCCTTCCGGAAAATTGTTCATCCAGGTGCCGCCGCTGATGCCGACCGCTACGCCCCGGAATATATACATCGTAGCCAGGGTGACAATGATGTCAGGAATTCGGCGGACGGCGATAAAATAACCGTTGACCATCCCGCAGAGAACACCGATTACAACCCCCAGCAAAGCCGCAATAACCGGAGATATCCCCTTGCTGAGAAACAGGCCGACTGAGGTTGCCGTTACTGCCAGTACTGAACCGACAGACAGGTCCATCCCCCCGAGCAGAATAACCATTGTCATCCCGATTGCCACAATAAACATGGTGATATTCTGGTCCAGAATCAGCTTAAAGTTATTGATCGCGAAAAAATCAGGTGAAATAAGCGAGAACAGTACGATGACTAGTATCGTGAAAATCAGGATCGGCGCCTCGTGCACATTTAAAATACGCTTCATTTTGCGGCTCCTTCCTTCCGGGGATGGGATGCCCGCTGCAGCAGCTGCTCCTGATCGGCTTCACCACGGGCATATTCATGGACAATCTCCCCCTTGTACATCACGAGCACCCGGTCGCTCAGGCCCAGCACCTCCGGCATTTCGGAGCTAATCAGCAGAATGCTGAGCCCATCCCGGGCAAGCCCGTGGATGATGCTGTAAATCTCCGCTTTGGCGCCGACATCCACGCCCCGGGTCGGCTCCTCCAGAATCAGAATATCGGGCTTGGCCGCAAGCCATTTGGCTATAACCACCTTCTGCTGGTTGCCTCCGCTGAGAAAATCGACGCTTTGTCCGTCTCCCGGTGCCTTGATACGCAGCTTCTCCATGTACTCTGTACTCACCTCACGGATAGCATCACGGTCCAGCAACAGCCCCTTGGACAAAACAGGCAGGGTCGGAAAAGAAATATTCTGCCTGATCGACATCGGCTTGATGATACCCTGACGGTGACGGTCAGGCGGGACGTAAGCTAACCGGTGTGCCTTGGCATCGCCAGGACTGGTAATCTTAACCGCCCGGCCATTGATTTCAACCCCGCCGTTTCCCCGCTTGAGCCCGAATAGCCGCTCCGCAACAGTGTGGGAGCCTGAGCCCGGTATGCCGAACAATCCTACGATTTCCCCTTTGCGCAGCTCAAACGAAATGTTATGGCTTGCATCCAGCGACAGCCCGTTGACCTTCAGCACTACCTCCTGCCCGTGCGGCTGCTCCCGCTCAGGGTACAGCTGCTGAACCTCTTTGCCGACCATCATCTGGATCAGGCTCTGCTCCGTGACTTCACCAATCGGCCTGGTGTCAATTCTGCGGCCGTCGCGCAGAACGGTGACCTTATCAGCTATTTCGAAGATTTCCTTCATCCGGTGCGAGACGTACACAATAGCCACTCCCTGCGAGCGAAGCTTCCGGACAACTTCGAACATCTTTTTCACTTCATTCTCAGGCAGCGCAGCCGACGGCTCATCCATGATCAGCACATCTGCCTTAAAAGATAGTGCCTTGGCGATTTCGACTACCTGCTGGCTATGTACACCCAGATGCCGGACCTCCTGGCGTACATCAATTTCACCGCCTCCGATGGAGTCAACCAGCGCTTGTGCCTCCTTCACCATTTTGGGCCACCTGATCCGGCCGAACCTGCCAGCCATTTCCGGACGGTCAATGAAAATGTTTTCTGCTGCGGACAGGTTGTTGAACAGATTAAACTCCTGATGGATAATGGATACACCCTGGAGCTGGGCATCAAGCGGATTGCCGAAAGCCGTTTCCTTGCCCTTAAGCCTGATTACACCTGCGGTTGGCGAGTAGACACCGGACAAAATTTTCATCAGCGTCGATTTACCGGCTCCATTCTCTCCCATCAGTGCATGGACCTCACCGGGATAGAGCTCAAAATCAACATCCGCCAAAGCTTTGACACCCGGGAACTCCTTGCTGATTCCTTGCATGGACAGTACTGGCTGACTCATGATCTTGACCCCCTTCTTCATTGACAGATCCGAAACCGGATATCATTTCCATGCTTTAAAAAGACTAAGCGTTAATGGATAAAAGTTTATGGATGCAGAATTGCAGCTCCCGCCGGGAATAACGGTATGGACCCGATATTTCGCGGGATTGACCGTGACACCAGAAGATGTTTGGTCTTCCTGCCACTTCATCACCGGCTGCGTGTCAGGCCTCGGTCTGATCAAGAAAAGCATCCACCTGTTCTTTCACTGGTATAGAGCTCTGTGCTCCGGCAGCTGATACAGCCAGCGCTGCTGCTGCAGACGCATATTGCAGACTGTCCACCAGCTCTGTGCCCCCGTAATAGGCAGCGGCAAATGCCCCGATGAAAGTGTCACCGGCAGCTGTAGTATCCACAGCATTAACCGGATAAGACGGCGTCTTTATTACCGTCCCGTCAGCGTCCATGTAGAGCGAGCCCTTGTTGCCCAGTGTAATAATCAGTTGCGGAATTCCTTCATCAAGTAACCTCCGTCCTGCGGTCTGTGCCTCATTGAAGTCTGCAACCTGAACTCCGCTACATGCCTCTGCTTCAATTTCATTCAAGATCAGCAGCCTTATTCTACTGGGCAGAGCTTGTTCAAATCCGCTGACCGGAGCAGGGTTCATACAGACCGGAACTCCTGCTGCCTCTGCCTTTTCAAGTACCGCTTCGTTCACGCTTCCCGCTATTTCATTCTGCAGCAGAATCACATCATAGCGGGAGAAATCAAGCCATTTCAGATCCTCAGTGCAATAGCTAAAGTTCGCACCGGGTGACAGGATGATGCTGTTCTCCCCGGAACTGTCGGTAGTGATAATAGCAATTCCGGTCGTTTCCGGCTTATTGACGACCGCTTCGGTATTAATTCCATCTTCCTCAAGCTGCCTGAGCAGCTGCCGGCCAAAGGGATCGGAACCAAGCCCGCCGGCCATTGTAACCTCCGCTCCCGAGCGGGAGGCCGCACAGGCCTGATTCGCGCCCTTGCCCCCGGCATGAAAGCCGGTACCAAGACCGTGTATCGTTTCACCCGGAACAGGAAGGCCCGCAACACGTGTCACAATATCCATATTCATGCTGCCTACGACAAGTATATTGGCCATATGTCCTCCTCTGAGCCGCTAATTCAGCTTTTTAACAGAACCACGCTTGATCAATTCCACATCCAGCACAACCTTCTTCAGCTTCGTCCGCTCGGCTGGAGGGGTTTTAATTTTCTGAATCAGCATTTCGGTTGCCTGGATGCCCATCTCCCGCATCGGCCTTCCCACCACAGTTACCCGGGGCTGGACAAACTGGGCGAGCTCATTCTCATCAAATCCAATCAGGGAAACATCCTCTCCGATCCGGAGATTCAGGTCGCGTATCGCCTTTATGGCGCCAGTGCAGATAACGTTATTAGTTGCAAAAATTGCGGTAGGCGGCTCAGCAGCCTGCATCAGCTCCATTGTATATTTGTACCCGTCCTCCTCCAGCCAGCTGCCCTGCTTGTGATATCCGGGGTCCGGGGTGATGCCATGTTCATGAAGTGCCTGGCGGTAGCCCCAGTAACGGTCCTTACCGTCATTGAAGTCATGCGCCCCGTCAATAACGGCGATACGCTCATGACCGTTATCTACAAAATGCTTCGCCGCCTCGTAAGCCCCGCGGAAATTATCGATTACCACTCCGTCATGTCCGCAGTCATTGATGTAGCGGTCCACCAGAATGGTAGGCTTACGGATGTTCCGGTAGAAGCCGGCTTCCTTATGTGTGCCGATCAGAATGATCCCGTCCACATTGCGTCCCAGAAAGCCGTCGAAGAATTCCTCCTCCTCCGCCTCATCGTTATATGTAGAAACAACGAGTGTTGAGAATCCCTCCTTCTTGGCCGCTTCCACGGTACCGCCGATTACTGCGGTATAGAACGGGTTCTGGATTTCTGGCACGACCACGGCCAGCATATGCGTCTTTTTACTGACCATAGAGGCTGCCATCGTATTCGGAACGAAATTCAGCTCCTCAATGATTTTAAGAATTTTCTTGCGGGTTGCATCGCTTACACGGTCCCTGCCGTTCATCACCCGCGAGACGGTAGCCACCGAGACACCGGCGAGTCTGGCTACGTCTTTGATCGTAATCTCTCTCTCAACCATATTTTTCCTCTCTGTCATAACGTTTACGCAGCATATTCCTCATATATATCAGCGTCATGACCGGTGAAGTGTCCTCAACTTTGCAAAAACGTTTACGCAATTTCTAGGTTTATTTTAGTATAGGATATTCTAGATTACAATCCCTTTTTACTGAAAATTTAAAATAAAAACGTTTTCAAAAGAAATACCTAACTCATATGCGTTAGGTATTGTGGCTTGTTTTTCCATATTTATTAGTTATTTCATCGTTTTATGTTAGTTTTCATAACATATAAATTCTAATTGACCCTCTTTATATATATGAGTTTTGACTTATTACCGGGAACCCGGTTGTCCATCCCTGAAGGCCATGATAGCGGAAATCCATTGTAAAAACGTTTACGCAAAAGACGGATATTTCATACTAAAAAACACACGAAACACACGGTAGCATATTACATGCTCCGTGTGTTTTATATTTAACATAACAACCCCGGACTAGCTTCCCGGACGCCTCCCATGGCGGATAAAAGAAACTGCCAGTAAAAACAACGGAATCGCAACCATATTCACCGGCATCACATATCGGACCCAGACTCCCTTCAACAGCAGACCCGCTGGCGGATTCAGCTTGATGACCAGCATTGTGAGAATAAAGGTTGCCGGTGCTGCCACCCAAGTGATTTTTTTCCAGCTCCGCGCTTTCCCTATCCACTGTGCTAATCCATAACAGGTAATGAACATGTAAATCGACAGCTTCACGAAGATGCAGACCAGCCATATCGCCATAACAAAAACATCCATATTCTGAATGAACTCCATCAGATAGACCAGCTTGACCATCTCAAAAAACGGGAATTGCAGCCGGCTCCCAACCGCCGGACCAAAGGTCATAATGACCCACAGAACGCCGAGCAGCAGCAGGAACGATGAGAACCCTACTCCCAGCAGCAAGGCTTTGCGCGTTTCTTGTCCGGGATGCTCCACAAAGGGAAACAGCATCATAAGCAGCACAGCTTCACCCAGCAGCGAGAGTGGGGCAAGCGCTCCTTCTACAATTGTCATTAGCCCTGTATCTGCATATACAGGCAGCACCATTGTCCAGTTAAGATTATTAAAGGTCAGGCCTAAGGTCAGTGCCAGAATAACTATAACTATCGGTCCCCAGAGCTCGCTGACTCTGCCAATCGCCTCTATCCCTCCATGGTATACGGTGTACAGCACCACCCCAATCATCGTACCGATCACCACCCAGTCCGGTGTTTTGTAGAGAACACTTAGGCGGATGAACAGGTATTCATCCCTGAGGATCAGGCTCATCACCCAGAACCACTGGAGGATAAAAGGGATGATGATCAATTTCCCGCCCCATTTGCCCAGAATGGCTGTGCTGTACTGTATTAGAGTCTGGTGCGGGTAACGGGAGCTGAGCCGGGCGGCGGTATAGGTGATGATCAGCCCCGCCGCTCCAGCCATTATGTAGGAAATCCAGGCATCCTGCTTGGCATTGTGAATCGTAGCTGTCATCGAGATCAGCAGGTTCATGCCGATCTCCATCATCAGAATCATCCAGAACAGCTGGCGGTTGCTGATCTTCATTATTTATCACCGCCCTCGCTGTCAGGCAGCAGGGATTCGCCTGTAACTCCGGTTCCTGTCAGATTAAGCTTAACCTTTATATCCAGCTCAATGTCCGGAAAGACAGTCTCCCAGTCAGCGGCAAGCTTCTTCCAGCGGTAGGGATGAAACTGGTGAAGCATGTCTCCCAGCCCAAAAATATCACTTTTGAAATCCTTCTGTACTTTTTTGACAACCTCTCTGACCCGTTCTTCAAGGTATACATTCATCCGCGCCTCCACTTTCTCTATATTCTCTGTTTTGGACAGATTCAGCGGCGAGTCATTTTCCTCTATGTAGCCCTTTCCCTGCAGCCGGATGCGGAACCTGGGCAGCTCACCGTCAAAAACAGGAGTGATCTGACTCTTGAAGGTATCCACATTCACTGTTACAGCCTGGCTGCTTGTTGCTCCGGATAATGCATCTGCGGCCGCCCCGCCCGGCTGATCGGCATCAATAGCATTGACAATTGTAGTAAAATTCCAGCCGGTCAGCTGATCCGTAATCCACAGTCTGACCCAGTATTCATTATGGTTCAGATAACCCGCCAGCTTCAGCCGGCTGTTAAAAATAGCCGCCCCGTATAAACTGAGTGTCGTTTGCGGCGGACTGTCATTTTTACTTTTTTTGTCCATCTTCACTTCGGGAGGCACAATCTTAAGCGCGGGCATAATTCCGCAGCCGGTGCCATTAGCCATGATAAAGAAGTCGAGCAACGACCGGCTGATCGGCGCACCGCTTTTCTCCTGGATTTTCTGCACTGCTATCGCCGGATTAGTCTCAAGCTGGTAGGCCAGGCTCATTGCATCCTGCGCCGTCCCCTCTTTGACGACAAAGATATTCGTCCGCGGCCGGACCATCGGGCTTCGTCCATACTCATCAAGGATAGAGAAGACGCCATGCTCCGCCAGCTTTTCCCCGATAAAGATGTTACGCCGGTGCCCCGGAAAAATAACCCGTGACAGCTTTCTCTGCATGTTCTGTTCCGCATCCCGGTTGTTCTTGCCATATGCGCTTTCTGTCATGAAGCCGGAACGGCCGCCCTGTTCCCCGCCCTGCTGTCCGCCGGATTTCGAAGCGAGCGGGAGCACCAGATTGGCGGTCGCCAGGTAGACTCCCTCCTTCTCCAGGTCCATTCCCCAGCCAAGCACAATGGCCTGATCATTCAGCTCCTGCCTGTCCCAGCAGCCAGTGAGGAGCAGCGGCAGAATCAGAAGTAAGGCTGTTATTTTTCTGTACATATCTCCGTGCCCCTTTCCGCCTGTTATTTCTTTCGTTTGGGGAACCGGGCTGCCCCGCTCTGGGCCAGCCACGGCTGCAGCCAGCGCATCTTGGATTTGGGCGCCCGGACAAGCACATCATTCAGATTACGGATTGTCATCGGCGCATAGGGTGACATGTAAGGCACACCAAAAGGCTCCAGCGTTACCATATGAACAGACAGCACAATGAGAAACAATACAATTCCGTAGAAGCCCAGTACCCCCGAGACGAGCAGCAGCGGAAACCGGAGCATCCGGTAAGCCGTCCCCAGGTTATAGACCGGGAAGGCAAAAGAAGCAATCCCAGTAAGGGAAACGATAATGACCATCGGAGTTGAGATAATTCCCGCAGCCACAACCGCCTGCCCTATAACCAGAGCTCCCGCAATACTGACCGCCGGTCCAACCTGCTGGGGCAGCCGGATGCCGGCTTCACGCAGGCCTTCGAATATAAATTCCATGATCAGCGCCTCAATTACAGCCGGCAGCGGTACGCCTTCCCGGGCAGAGGCGATGCTGACCACAAGCGGTGTCGGGATTACCTGCAGATGGTATGTGGTCAATGCCACGTACAGTGAGGGCAGCAGAAGTGAAACATGAACAAAGGTATACCGGATCCAGCGTACAAAGGTAGCGTAGATGAACCTGTCAGTGTAATCGTCGACTGCCTGCAGTCCAGACCAATAGGTCATGGGTAAAACCAGCACGAAAGGCGTATTATCCGTGATGATAATGACTTTGCCCTCCAGCAGGCTGGAGACTGCCACATCCGGACGCTCTGTATTCTGAACTTGCGGAAAGGGCGAGAACATATTGTCTTCAATATATTCTTCAATATTGCTGGAATGAATGATGCCGTCCAGCTCGATTGTCTGCAGACGCTTCCTCACTTCCTTGACCAGCTCTTCCTTAACGATACCCTCCATATAGCCGATCACAATCTCCGTCTCGGTCAGCCTGCCCAGCGTCATGCATTCCAGCTTCAGCTTGGAGGAGCGGATTCGCCGCCGGAGCAGAGAGGTATTGGTACGAAGCGATTCTATGAACGCATCCCGCGGCCCGCGCACAACCTTCTCCGAAGTCGCCTCCTCAATTGAACGCTGCTCCATTTTCACCAGATCGGCCAGCATTACAAAAGCGTTTCCCTCTGTAAAAATAGCTGTTTCCCCGCGCAGGATCGCCTTAATAACCTTCTGTGTTTCATAGACGATGCTGATCTTTATCGAGGGTATAAAAACTTCCTTCAACTCAACCTCCCGGACCTCATCCACCCGCGAACTGCTGCGGAAATGCTCTATCAGCGGCTGCAGTACAAACTCATCCACCGCCTGGACATTACACATCCCGTCCACATGAATCAGCGTTGCCCGGTTTATGCCCCCGATACTGCAGTGCCGGTACAACACATCTGAGCAATTCAAAAATTCCAGCTGCATCCGCTCAATATTGAACGCCAGATCTGAAGACAGCATTTCCGGCTCTTCGCTCTTACTAAATCTTGTCTGCTGTTCCATTCGACATCCCCCCATTGTTGGTATTTGCAGGGAATGGGATAAATATGCACCGGAACAGGCCGTTTCCGCCATACAGGCAAAAAAAAGCACAGCCGCATCCTTCCGCAGCTGTACTCTTTATCCTTTTTACCTTATTTCAAATTTTGCAGCATATCTCTTATCTTCGTGTAATGCCCGCTGACCTTATCGGCCATGTAATTGTACATCAGCTGATTGTGCGCCAGAGTAGCCATTTCCTGATCCACATCCACATTGTTCCCGTTGTTATTCATCGCTGTATCGCTTGTTCTGGAAATCTTGTACGGAATGACGGGTGCCCCGGTATCCCTGATGGAGATATGCTTATCATGGGTCCTTCTGACATCCAGCTCCTGCTGCGAACCGCTGTTAATGACACGCCTGAGCTGCTCCTCGAATTCCACCGTCTTCTTCTTGTAATTAGGCGTATCCGCGTTGGCAATGTTCTCGGCAATTGCCTGATGCCGTGCATTCAATACCTGCAGAAAAGACTCGTTAATCTGTGAAGACCTGCTCTGGATCATGATTATACCTCCTTGTCACTGCCTGCTGATTGTTCATTTAATAAGGGGAACTGCAAAGTCACTCTGGTCCATTCCCCATATATGCTGGTTATCTCCAGCTTACCTGCGTAGCTGCCCATTAGTCTGGTTGCAATGGCAAGTCCCAGCCCGTTACCTCCATGCTTGCGGCTTCGCGCCTTATCCACCCGATAGAACCGGTTAGTGACCAGATGCAGCTCATCCTCCGGTATGCCCATCCCGTAATCCGTCACTGCAATTTCCAGATTTCCGTTTGTCAGCGCTGTGTCTATGCGGATCTCTTTGGTGCGGCCGGAGTATTTAATCGCATTATCCAGAATAATAATCATCAGCTGCTGAAAATGGCTTTTTTGCACACGCAGAATATAATCATCGCTGATCTCCTGCCGGGTGCTGATAAGGAATTCCCGGTTCAGTGTCTGAAAATTCTCAACAATCTCCCCGATAACCTGCTTTACTCTAATCGTCTGCTGGAACTCCTTGGCGGCAGCGCCGGAATCATCAACCCTTGTCAAAATCAGCAGCTCGGAGACCATCTGAATCAGCCGGTTCGTTTCGTTCAGGCTGAGCTGAATCGATCTGCCCAGAACCTCCGGGTCATCCTTGCCCCAGCGTTTGATCATGGACAGATGCCCGTGAATAATGGACAGAGGCGTCTTTAATTCATGTGAGGCATCCTCAATAAACTGCTGCTGCTGCTTAAAGGACTTCTCCAGGCTGTCCATCAGCTCGTTGAACATCAGTGACAGCTCAGTCATTTCATCCTGATGATTGCTGATTTGAACTCGTTCGTTCAGCCCGTTTTCCCGGATCCGCTTCATCGTTCGAATCATCGAATTGATCGGATTAAGCAGCTGGAACGAGAGCAGCCGGCCTCCCACCAGACTCAGCACAAGCGCTGCCAAGCCGGTGATGATGAACAGCGTGGTGCTGAGATTGATTAGGCTTTCAAAATTCTCCAGATTCCGAACAATCTCAACCGTCCCGCTGAAGCCGTCAAATTCCACAGGCTTTCTGTAGATTAACAGCGCATCTCCTCCGGGAGATACCTCAAGCAGCTCCTCTGAGCTGACATTTCTCGGCTGAACCCAATCTTCAGGCACATGGTCAGACAGGCTCAGAATCGGGGTGTGATCGGCGCCGACAATCCGGATCAGCTGGTAGCGCTCATTCAGAATCTCCAGATATTCCTTGGCCTGCGCCAGATCGCTTCTGTCCCCGTAATCCTGGATAAAGGCAACAATCTCAGCCATGTTATTGCGGATAATTTCCTTTTCGTGATTGTTCACCCAGTTTTGAATTACAGTATATTGCAGCAGATTATAGGACAGAAACAGAAAGAGCAGCAAAAAAGCGGCCCATAGAGTAAGTTTCCACTTAATATTTATATTCCTTAAGGAAAGCTTTCTTTTATTTCTCATCCCGCATTATATATCCTATTCCTCGGATGGTTTGTATATATTCTTCCTTGTCGGCGGTCTCCAGCTTGTTGCGGAGATGCCTGATGTACACGTCTACGACATTGGTTTCAATCCCCACATCGTAGTCCCAGACCTGCTCGACCAGCATTTCCCGTGTCAGCACCCGGTTAATATTTTTCATTAAAATAAACAGCAGCTCGTATTCCTTCTTAGTCAGCTCAATCCAGCGGTCGCCCTTTTTCAGCATTCTGGAGTCAATATGCAGCTCCAAATCCTTAAATGCAAGGGACATGGAGGGCTGGCTGCTGAGCTTCTCATTCCTTCTCACGATTACCCTGATTCTGGCCAGCAGCTCTTCAATGGCAAAAGGCTTCGGGATGTAGTCATCGGCTCCGCTATCCAGGCCGGTAACTCTGTCCATCACACTGTCTCTCGCTGTAATCATAATGATCGGCGTATCCTTTACAGCCTTAACACGCCGGCAAATTTCAATACCGTTCAGCTTGGGCAGCATCAGGTCCAGCAGGATAATGTCCCACTCCTCGCCGAGCGCGGCTTCCAAGCCTTCCCTTCCGTCATAGACAGGCCTGGCCTCGTAACCTTCATGCTTGAGTTCCAGTGTAATAAAATCGGACAAGCCTTCCTCATCTTCTATTACCAGGATGCGCATCCTTTATGCCTCCAATAGTGACATTACTTATAGCTATCATTATAACCTGTTAAAATAACACGGCGCTTAACGCAAAATGAATTTTTTTTCATAATCCAATGAGTTCTGAATGTCCGGCACACGGCGTAGAACACAAATAACCAATGATCCTTAATCAGGTTCATTGGTATTAATGCCTGTCAATTGAGTTCAGGAAGCAGTCACTCTTGTCATAAACACACTATAGGGATCTTCCTCATAGTCTGCGAACGGGGGGCAGTATTCAAATCCGAATCGTTCGTATAATTTTCTGGCTGCTTCAAAGCCGTCTGTCGACCCTGTTTCCAGACTTAACCGCTGGTATCCCAGCTTGTCCGCTTCTTCAAGGATATGAGCCAGCAGCTTGGAGGCAACGCCTTTTCTGAGGTGCTGCCCGGAAGTGCGCATCGATTTGAGTTCCCCGTGCTGATCCCCAAGATCTTTAAGCGCGCCGCAGCCTAGTAGCTCTCCCTCCTCCCAGGCACTCCAGAAGGTAATACCCGGTCCTTTAAGCTTGTCTATACCCAGAGCATGTACACTCTCCGGCGGTGATTGATCAAACATACTTTGCAGATGCTCGGTTATGAGTGCAACAATTTCCTTACCGCTCAGATCATCAATCCTGATATCCATTCCTTCCATTCCTCCGTCACAATGAGTTCAACGACAAGGACGATTATATAGGAAGCGGCCTAGGATTTAAAGAGAATCCTCGTTCAAGAGCTTGAATGGTGCGTTATCAGACGGTCTTTCTCTTATTTCCAAGCAGCATCGAAGGCTTCTTCCATTCTAAATCGGCCAGCTGATCGCCGGTAGGAGCATACGTCCGGAGATGAACAAAAGAGCAGCCCGATATCCGGCTGCTCCTTTGTTCGTCCGGCATATTATTTGCTGACGGTTACCCTAATAATGTCACTCACAGTCTCTCCCGCTGCATTGACCAGCTCCGCCCGGTATTCATACTCACCGTAAGCACGGCCGCTGACGGCAGTACCAGCGTTCTGTGCTGAAGGAGTACCCGCAGACAGAGCCTGTGAGTCGATCAGCTGTCCGTTCTCATACAGACGGTATTCTGTAGCGTTAGTCCCCCACCACAGATTCATCGTCACCGTATAAGAGCCGTCGCCGTCCCAGTTATCATGGCTGAGGACAGGCTTGCCGGGAGCTGCATCACGGATTGTCACAGTGAGCGGCTGGCTTTGAGTCGTACCATATTTATTGCTCAGCTCCGCCGTGTACACATAGATACCGTTCGCCTTTCCTTGAAGCGCGGTACTGGCCGTCTGGGCAGCCGGAGAGATATCCTTTAACTGCTTGCTATCCACCAGAGTGCCGTTTTCATAAAGCTTGTAGCCGGCAGCATTATTGCCCCACCAGAGGTTCATCGTTACTGTAAAGTTCCCATCACTCAGCCCGTTGCCGTGTCCGCTGTTCGAGGACAGCACCGCCTGTCCAGGCTTATCCGTTGCAAGTACCGCTCCGCTTGTAATCTGGAACGTGTAGCTTTTCTCGGCAGTGTTGCCGGCTGCATCTGTTACGATGTATTTAACCGTATGGGAACCTGCGCCCAGTTCAGCGGCGCTAATAGTCTGTCCTTCAGCAACCGGCTGCCCATCTACCAGAAGCTCTTTAGAGGCTACACCGGAGAGCTTGTCCTCAGCAGCCAGCTCGAACTTCAGCCGGGCCTCCTCAGTAACATCGCCGACTGCATGGCCGGACTCCGTCAGCTCTGCCGTTGGCGCAGCGGTGTCGATATGAATACTCAGTGATTTGGCCTCTTCCGGCTTCCCTTTAGCCGGAACTGCATGATAAGCCAGTGTATGCCGGCCGTCTCCGGTGACGGCAACCGGAGCATTGTACACAACTTCCGCACCGCTGTTCAGCGAGTAATAAATTTCGGCTGTCTCGGAATCAGCCTTGAGGCTTACTTCAACCGGCCGGTTCAGCCAGCCCGCAGCGTTCGGTTCTGCAGACAGCTTCGCGTCAGTTACGGGAGCAGCTGTCTCTGGCGCAGTGCTGAAGTCGGCGAGACTTCTCGGCTTAAGCTGGAAGACGCCTTTAAAGACCGCAGCAACGCCTATGATATCCAGCTTCTGTCCTTCCGAGTAAGGAAAGCTGTCCTGCGTAATGCCTGTCCGGACATCTACCCGGATATGATTACTTGTCCCCTCACCGGCGACAGCGTCGAATTCAAAGGAGCCGCTTGGTGCCGCAGAGATAATATTCGTTACCTCCACATTACTCAGCTTGACCAGCTGCCCCTGATTGCTGTCGTTCACCGCAGCTGCGCCAGCAGGCTCAGGGAGCGCCGCTGTGCCGGTCTTTTCGATCTTTACAACCTCGGTCAGCTCCAGCTCTGTATTGTATAAGGCCGTTGAAGCCGTTAGCTTGACCTTGTCACCGGCATGAAAGCCGGCTTGGTTCTGATAGACATACAATCCGCCCGTTTCATCCTGCAGATAAAAGGTATGTCCGCCGAATATTCCCGGTTCGGTTGTGACGGCTCCCTCTACCGTAACCAGAGAACCGGCCGCTTTACTCCGGGCTTCAGTGATGGATACAGCCGCCGGGATCGGATCTTCCTCAGCCGGCAGCGGTTCTGCCGCGACGTTGCCCAGCGTCACGGGCTTGGTCAGCAGGTTCGTCCCGTTCTGGCGGAGACGCAGATTGGAAGCAGCGGTCGTCCCCGGCTTGATCTGCACAGTCAGATCCTTGTAGGCATAGCCGTTCAGATCGGCCGTCAGGCTGAAATTGGAGCTGTAGCCGTAGCTGGCCGGCCAAGTGCCGTCACTGTTCTGGACCTTGGCGATCTGGGCTCCGCCGCTAACCTGGTAAATACCCAGCTGGAAGCCGGATACGCTGGTTCCAGCAGGAATATTATCTGCGCTTACACGGATCTGGAAATTCTGCGCATTTGGCAGCACGGCCTGATGCGTGAATTGGTACTCAGCATTGGCACCAGACGCCGGTCCGCCGTAAGAACCCGCCTTGAACGTGGTCCGGTCGTACCATTTGTACCCGGCATTCGGTGCAGCCCATGGCTCCGGCTGCGGCTCGGTGGACAACGCCGGCTCTTCAAAAGACAGCAGCTGTGTCGGCTGATCCAGCGTCAGGCCGTTAACCTGGGTGAAATCAGTATAGCTCTCCTGCTCAGCAAGCCAGTTGACCGTATTCACCAGAAGCTCCGCATCATCAGCTTCCTTGAAGCCGTCGTATGTTGTTTTTCTTGCGCCGGTGTCCTCGCGCAGATATTTCGGGGTGATATCCTCAACCGGTGAGGAGTCGCCGATAAACGCCGCTTTTCCGGCGCCTTTTTTGGCTACAGCCACATAAGGGCCTTCCTCAACCCCGCCGCCGTTGTAGACCCCCTGGTCCACTGCGTTGCCCCAGGCAGCGTTTGTCTTCGGCAGATAGACGATGCCCTTCGCCCGGGTCGGGTCGAGAATCGCCAGTGTGGAGCCGGCATGCATAGCTACAGCTGATACGCCGGTTGTAATGCCGAATGCCTGGGACGGGGCCACGATGTTGTTCGCGGTAATATCGCCGAGTGCGTTGTAACGGAACCGCACGCCGAATTCTTCCGCCAGCCAGTCGGAGCTGACTACACCCTGCATCGCGGCGGAGCCGGCCTCTTCGGCGCTCATGCCCTTGGCCGGGTTGTCCCAGGCGCCGCGGCGGTAGCCGTTGAAGGACTCATTGCCGTCCCAGCGGTTCTTGTTACGGTCTGCGTTATAGTGGTCACCGATGAAGAAGATGCTGCCGCCGTTCTCTACATATTCCGCCATCGCCGCCTGCTCGCTGGCTTTGTAAGGAATGTTGGCTTCAGCCACGATGAAGACATCATAGCCGGAAAGATCACTGGACGTAATCGGAGCCGTCTTGCGGAGCTCCTTAACGTAATAGCCTTCCTGCGCAAGCGCATTGCCAAAATCGGAAAAAGCACCATCGATTACCCAGTCGGCCGCTCCGGCCGTCTGGGCATGGGTATTATCGAACAGAATTTTCTGGCCGGCACGCTCATTGGCCACCTTGGCTTCAATATACGGTGCGGGGTCGCTTGGCCCGTCAGCATATACTGCTGTTCCGGCACCGAATGCGAACAATTGCAGCGGTACAGCAACTGCTGCAGCCAGCGTGCCGTTAAGCAGCTTCTTTTTCCAACCCGAATGCTTCTCCTTCATGTCCTGCCTCCTTAGATTATAGATCAGGCGGTATAATCCATAATTGTCCACCGCTTATCGTCTTATATGCTAACGGGCAAGGATCAACAAAAAAACAGTTTTATGTAAATGTATGGAAAATTATACTTTTGACCTATACACCGATAAAAAAGAACGTCGAATCCTGTATGTAAAATACGAAAAAAGTCACAGTGTTCTCTTCTTACTGCCTGGAACGCCTCAAATCATTCCACAACAATAAAGCAGCCGGCTTTAAAACCCGCTGCTTCATTGACTTAATTTAATTATGTGTTAACACAATGTATAAAATTTAAGGAATAATACTGCAGCTTAAAACAAAACAATCCCGCCTACCGCCGATAACAGGATAACCGCAAATGGATGGATTTTATATTTAAGTACCGCAATCAGACTTGCCACGCAGATCAGAATCATTCCGGCAGCCGACCAGCTTACCCAAGATCCGTTAGTGCTCCCTATACCAAAATGAATGGCCGCATAAATGATAAGCCCGGTAATAATAGGACGTAATCCGTAAAAAGAGGAACGTACCCAGGTATTGCTTTTCATCCGGAGAAAAAATGCGGTAAACAGAATGACAATCAGGAGCGATGGCAGAATAATGCCTATTGTAGACACGATTCCGCCTATCACTCCCATTTGCGAGTAGCCGATCAGTGTGGCTGTATTTGTTGCAATCGAGCCCGGTGCCATCCCTGCCAAGGCAACCAGCTCCTGGAATTGCCCTGCAGTAACCCAGCCCTTTTCCGTAATCTCGCGTTGAATAAGTGCAATCACGGCATAACCGCCGCCAAATGAGATCAGTCCGACCTTAAGGAACAAAACAAACAATTCACCTAACATGTTACCAGCACCTTCAAATGTAATATTCCAGGTAATTCAGATCAGCTTGCTGATCCTTCACCTTCTTCTCCGTTTGTGCCGAGAGACCTAATACCCTTTTGACCGCTATAATAGAGACTCCTGCGACAGGCCCCCCCAGAATGAGATACAAGGAGTGAAGCGGTGTGAACAGCAGCAGAACAACACAGCCAGATGCAATCAGCAGCGTGGGAATATCCATAATCGACGCCTTGCCAATTTTTACAGCAGCCACAATGATTAGTGCCACAACTGCAGCATGCACTCCTTTCAGAGCAGCCTCTACCTTGGGAACATCCTTGAACAGCATGCCTAGTATGCTCAGGATGAGTACGATGAGAAAGGTGGGCAGCGTAATGGCAAAAACGGCAACGGCCGCTCCCGCAACACCTGCCAGCTTATATCCCACAAAAGCAGCCGAATTGACGGCAACCCCTCCCGGAGCGGAACCGGCAACCGAAACCATATCTCCGATCTCATCCGGCTCCAGCCAGGCCTTTTTATTCACAATTTCCCGCTCAATCGCCGCGATCATGGCATAGCCGCCTCCAAAGGTCGAAGGTCCCAGCTTAAAAAAGATAATAAACAACTGCATTAAAACGTTAAAATGATCCTTATTCCGAGCTTTCATTACAAACCTCCGTACCCGTATTGCGCCGTTGTCCTGTTCATCCCTTAAAAGTATAACACGTTAATTTCATTTTGGATAAAAGTATGCCCGGATCCTTATGCTTTTCTGGCTGATCCCCGTTTCCGGAGCAAAGTTCTATTTCCCGCAGCATTTGACTTTGCAGAAACTATATCGTATTATTCGAATATAAGGATATATAACAAACGGGAGGTACCCCATGAATAATAGCGCTTTTCTTGACAGTGATTCCAAGCAGTTTAACGAACTGGCTGAATTACTAAAGGCATTGTCTCACCCTGTCCGCCTGTGCATTGTCCGCGGTCTGATGCGTAAGAAGAAATGTAACGTATCCTATATGCAGGAATGCCTGGACCTTCCGCAATCGACCGTTTCCCAGCATCTACAGAAGCTGCGCAGTGCAGGCATTGTTGCAACCGAGCGCAATGGCCTGGAAGTGAACTACGTGCTTGCTGATCCGCGGATTGCGCAAATGATACTTATTTTATTTGGAGAGGAAGATTGTGAATCATGAGCAGGAAAGTATTGATTGTTGGCGGAGTTGCCGGAGGTGCCTCCGCAGCAGCCCGTCTGCGCCGACTGGATGAGCATGCCGAAATTATTCTTTTTGAAAAAGGCCCTTACATCTCATTTGCCAATTGCGGCTTACCTTACTATATAGGCGGTACAATTTCGGACCGCGAACGACTGCTGGTACAGACCCCTAAAGGTATGGCAGACCGTTTCCGGATTGATGTGCGGATACAGAGCGAAGTTATTGGCGTAGATCCTGTCAAACGTACGGTTCTAGTCCGGAGTGAGGGACGGGGGCTGTACGAAGAGGGCTACGATGAGCTGATCTTATCACCGGGTGCCCGTCCAGTCATTCCGGATCTGCCGGGGAAGGATCATCCGCTCATCCATACCGTCCGCAGCATTCCGGATATTGACCGTATAAAAGCACTTATTTCTTCTCATAACAACCAATCTTCTATTGTTATCGGCGGCGGATTTATTGGTGCCGAAATGGCTGAAAATTTAAGGGAGGCCGGATTAGATGTAACACTGATTGAAGGAAACGAGCAGCTGCTGGCACCCTTTGATCCCGAACTGTCCGCTTCTTTAGCCCAGGAAATGGAACAGCATGGTGTTAATCTGCTGTTCTCACAGCGTGTCCAGGGCTTCCGGTCCATTAACGGAGGTATTGGCGTAGAGCTTGCCGACGGCCGTCTGCTGGCTGCAGATCTGGTCATTCTGGCAATCGGGGTTACTCCGGACACCGCTTTTCTGCTCGGAAGCGGAATTAGGCTTGGCGAACGCGGACATATCCTTGTTAACGAAGCGCTGGAAACCAATCTCCCGAATATTTATGCTGCGGGTGATGCAATTGAAGTTATGGACTTCATTCATGGCACCAGGACGGCGGTTCCGCTGGCTGGCCCCGCCAACAAGCAAGGCCGAATCATTGCCGACCGGATTGCCGGACTGAATTCCGTTTATAAAGGAACCCAAGGCTCATCCATTATTAAGGTATTCGGATTGACCGGAGCATCGACAGGTAGCAATGAGAAGACATTGAAACGCCTTGGAGTCAGCTATCGGGCGGTCATCGTCCATCCCGGGTCCCATGCCTCCTACTATCCCGGCGCAAGTCCGATAACCCTTAAACTGCTGTATACGCCGGAAGGTAAAATTCTTGGCGCACAGGCAGTCGGCTATGACGGGGTGGACAAACGGATTGATGCGATAGCCGCAGCTATTCATTTCGGCGGTCATATCAGTGATCTGGCAGAGCTTGAACTGGCATATGCCCCTCCATATTCGTCTGCAAAAGATCCGGTTAACATGGCCGGATATGCAGCAGAGAATAATATAGCCGGACGTGTACAGCTTTTCACCTATGACCAGCTCGAGCTGCGCGAGCCTGAACGAACCATCCTGCTTGACGTACGCAGCGTACTGGAGCATCAGAACGGGCACATCCCGGATTCAATATCCATACCGGTAGATGAGCTCCGCGAACGGATGCATGAGCTGGACGCTTCCAAGGAGATCTGGGTCTATTGTCAGGTTGGCCTGCGCGGATATACTGCTGCCCAAATACTGAGACAGCATGGCTATCAAGTAAAAAATCTCAGCGGCGGCTATAAAACGTACCGGCAGTCGCAGTATAAGCCAGCTCCATTCTCCGGACCGGACGGCAGCGGCGGGACAGCTCCTAAGATTAGAGGGCGTTCTTCAGCCGAAAGTGAGCCTGGTCTTCAGATAGACAATGAATTAGATGTATGCGGCTTAAGCTGTCCGGGCCCGTTAATGCAGCTCAAGCAGACTATGGATCAGCTGGCTGAGGGCCAGAGCCTGCGCGTAAAAGCATCTGATCCCGGATTCTATGAGGATGTGAAGGCATGGGCGTCAATGTCCGGTGCCCGGCTTCTTCAGCTGGACCGGAGCCCCGGTGGTATCATAGAAGCGGTAATTGCCAAGATGAAGCCGTCCTCTTCACCTTCTTCTGATGTTATTTCTGCTGCGGAGCCGGCAAGTACCCTGGTTGTCTTCAGCGGTGATCTGGATAAAGCTATAGCCACTTTTATCATTGCCAACGGGGCTGCTGCCAGCGGCCGCAAAGTAACAATGTTCTTCACCTTCTGGGGTCTGAGCATCTTACGCAAGCCGCAGCCTCCGTCTGTATCGAAAACCGCGCTTGGACGGATGTTTAGCAAGATGCTGCCTTCGAGCAGCCGCAAGCTCGGCTTATCCAGAATGAACATGCTCGGTGCAGGTCCGAAGCTGATCCGCCGCATCATGGCAAGCCACAATGTTGCCTCTCTAGAAGAGCTCCTTCAAAGTGCAGCCGCACAGGGTGTGGACATGGTTGCCTGTCAAATGTCCATGGATGTTATGGGCATCCGTAAGGAGGAGCTCATGGACGGGATTAAAATCGGCGGAGTCGGTTATTATTTGGGTGAGGCGGCTTCAGCGAATCATAATCTATTTATTTAAAGGTGTATAACAAGTAGAAACGGCTATGCCGTCCTTCAGAGAAGGCGGTAACCGTTCCTGCGAGAAATATAAGGATTATGGATA
>NZ_CCDG010000052.1 GCF_000723885.1 Paenibacillus camerounensis | reverse complement strand
CTCCTGCGGCGCGGGAACCAGCGCCGCTGCATCTGCCGCCGCCGGGCCTGCGGCGGCGAAGGCTGTCCCCGGCGTGGGGTCGAAGGGCACCCAGCCCGCGCCGGGGAAGTAGACCTCCACCCAGGCATGGGCATCGGCCTGGGTGACAAGGAAGCGCGCAGGCTGGCCGCCGCCGCGCTCCGGGGTTCCCGGTCCGTAGCCTTGCACGTACCGGGCGGGAATTCCGCTGCTGCGCAGCAGGACAGTCATCGCCGAAGCGAAGTGGACGCAGTAGCCCTGCTTCGCGGTAAACAGAAAATCATCCACAAAATCTGCATCCCCCGGCGGAATCCGGGTATCCAGCGTATACGGATAGGAGCTGCGGAGATAGCTCTGGACAGCAGTAACAGCATCATACCTGTTCCCGGCGCCTGCGGTAAGCCCGGCGGAAAGAGTGTTAACCCGTCCGGGAAGCGCTGCCGGAAGCTGCAGATACTGGCCGGCAATGTCCCCGGGATCTTCCGTCCCCAGGCTGCGCAGTACAGCCGGACTGCTCTCCGGCAGCAGTGATGTCACTTCATAAGCTGTGATTGCAGCCGAGCCGGAAGACTCCGGCAGACGGAAGCGGTTCTTCTGAGGGCTTGCCAGTACATAGCCAAGACTGCTCCCGTCAGCAAGCTCAACCTTACCCACGTCAGCTACTTGCCCTGCACTAAAGAGCGGCAGCCCGCCAGTTGCCGGAGCCGCAAGCTCAACCCGCAGATCCAGTATCCGGCTGCTGTCTTGGCCGGCTGCTGTAAGCTCTGCTGACATTTCCTCCGAGGGCAGTCCCCTCAGACTGAGCGGTTCATACATAATTCCTTCCCGGATCCAGCGGCGGCCGTCATAATAAGCAAGGCTCTCTCCCCGCCAATACACAGGCCGCCCGGCGAAAGCCGTAAAAACAGGGGCCGTTCCGGGCGTAAGCGGCGCACCGAGCTCGCCTTCTGCGGTCCCGTAGCCCGTAGTACCGGTATTAGCGGCTCCGGCTTCCTCCACACCGCTTGGGGTCTCACCCTCCGCTAAATGCTGCAGCCGCTCCATCACCGGCTGCAGGCTGAGCGGCGCAGCCGGACGCGCTCCGTACAGCACACCGCCCGTCACCGCCGCAGCTACCAGCAGAATAACAGTAAGCAGCGTAAAGGCGGCCCAGCGGTAGTACGGGAGATTTCGCCGGCCGCTGTGCTCCCTGAGACGCAGCAGGCCGCTTAACCCCTGCATCCAGAGAATCAGCAGGGACGCTGCCACGACGTAACGGGTAGTGTTGATACCAAAAGCAATATCAAGTACAAGCAGATAGCCTGCAGATACTGCGGTAAAGAGTGAAATACTCCCCCTGTAAAGCGCAAGCTGCTGCACAGAGGCAACGAGCAGTCCCCAGCCCAATACCAGAATAAGCAGACGGCTGTCCTCACTCAGCCCGGATACCCGGCCTGTAATAAGCCTTGCGGCATCCAGCGGCATCCCTGATATATACGCACTGAGCCAGTCAGGCCCTTCATTCCGGTCACATGCCCAATACCAGGTCAGCGCAATTATTACAAACTGCAAGCTGAATTGTATTGCGGCGGGGACCCGGAAGCTTCCCCACAGGAGCAGTGCTGCGGCCGCAACCATAAGAAGCTCCAGCAGCTCCGCCGTCTCCGCCGCCGGCACTGACTGATGCAGCGGCATCAGCCAGCTGATGAACATCCCCATAATAGCCAAAGAGAACAGCAGACGGTAGTACAGAGGAGCGCTCTCCCCACTGCCGGTCTGACTGTTCTCTGTTTGCTCTGCATTGTGCCTGTGTATAGGTACAGGTGAAGTCCGAAGACCGGAACGCTCACCGCCAAGCCCGGAAGAAGGAGGACCTGTCAGCTCAGCAGTACCCTCCGGCGGTCTATCCCAGTGTAGGTCTCCCCGGAAATTCATGAGCTTCTGCCTCCTTGTTCCGTTCTGCCGCATCCGGATGATCCAGGCAGTATACTCTCGCACCGATCCGGGCCAGACTACCGCTAACCGTTCCTGCGGTCCGCGGCTTGTATTCCTCCGGTCCACGGCCTGCTGCAGCCTGCCCTTGCCGCATTTCTGCCGCTGCGCCGCCCGGAAGCGGAGCAGGCTGATCCCACACGTAGTACAGCTCCAACTTCACTCCCTGTACCAGGAACCGGGCGATTGTCCGTGCTGCCTCTTCCTCCAGCCTGCCTGTAATAACAGCTACCGTCATGCCGGGAATCCATTGCTGCGAAGCATCCTCCAGCAGTCTGCTGAGGCTCCGTGTCCCGCCGGGCCGGATCTCAGTAAGCAGTTCCTGTACTCTGCCGGGAATTTTACCCAGCCCTTCATGTCTGGCCATACCCTCAGGCCAGCCCCCGGTGAACAGCTGCACGTAAGCGCTGCTGCGCTCAGCAGAGAGCATCAGCCCCATTGCAGCCGATACAGCCCGTTCGAAGGCCGGCTCGGACTTGTTCCGCTCGCTGCGCGGATTCAGGGAGCTATAGGGAATCTCATACTCCTCTGCACGGTTAGCAAGCACAATACAGGACATTTGTGCGGCTTCCCTCTCCGGCACCCGGCTCTGCAGCGTTCCCCTGCTGGCGCTGCTTTTCCAGTGGATACGGTTCAGCGGATCACCTGCCACATAATTACGGATATCTGCAGCTTCACTGCTCCCCCGGCCCCGCTTAGGCATCGCTTCACCGGTGTACCGGCTGCTCTCCGGCCGGACGGTGCCGATATATAGCGGTCTCGGAAGAACCTTCAGGGTCTCCTGCCCCTTAAGCCGGCTTTCGCCCGTAAAAAGTCCCGCCGGGTCTCCCCAACTGATGCGGCTGCCATGCAGGTGATAAATGCCGCGCGGCAAACGGTGCAGCCTGTAAGTGTAACGGAAGGACCGCCGGAAGCCGGGAAACAGCAGCTCCCGGTGCCAGCTGCCGCCCCAGTAATCCGTGATAATCATCCAGGGCAACGGGAGGCGGGTCGCAAAGCTGACCTGCACCTCTACGGTCAGGCTGTCTCCGGCTACCGGACGGACAGGCGTGATGCTGCGGACGATGTTGAACCTCCTTGGCCCGAAAGCCTGCAGCAGGAATCCGCCGGCCATCAGCAGCCCGCTAACCGTAAGCAGGAACAGCAGCGAAGCACCGCCCCTCCAGCAGTAGAGACCGCCCAGCACAATCGCAACTGTCAGCATCCGTATCCATTCCGCCGCCACACTGCGGCTTCTGCGAAACAGCAGTCCCGTGACGTCGGGAGACCGTTCCGGCAGACTGCTCTTTCCGGTTTGCTGATCTATTAATGATGAAGAGGACAATTGGCATCCTTCCTTCGTGGTTATAGACTAGCTCTGGTATACAGAATGCAAGATATACAAGAGCCTAATACTGTCTATTCTTCCCACGAAAAAGGGTGCCCAAACCCCGTAATTTCTTTATGCCTTGGGACAGGCCTGTCTCACAGCGCCTTTACACGCCGCTCCTCCGCAGTCACTTTAACCTCCAGCAACGGATGCCCGGACTCCTCAAGCAGGTCACGCAAGGGAAGCCATAGGGCAGAGCCGATCAGCTCCACATCCGACTCCCTTGTTACAAGGGTCCCGTCACCCGAGATCAGTGTCAGGCGTTTATTCCCCGCATCCGCACTGACTTCACGCCCGTTCCACCAGACACTGCCGCTGCGGTTAACCGTATCCCAGCCCACCCGTCCGCCTAACCGTTCAATAACAGCCCGCAGCGGAACGACATACTGCCCTTTTCTGATTCTGTATTCTCCGGGATCAAGCTTCACCTCCTGCTTGCCCACCTCAAGGATGAGCGGCTTCCCCGGCCCGAACAGCCCGGCATTCGGTGTAATATTGGAGGCTATCCATGCGTCCGACGGCTTGATCCGTGCCGCCGCGGAGGCAGAAACTCTGAATTGCACCGGCTCCTGCGCCGCATCCAGCACGCCAAAACGGTATCCTGCCGCCTTATACCGGGCAATAATCTGCGGCAGTGCCTTGGCACTCTCCGCATGTCCGGCCCCGTCATGAAGCAGCAGGATGACCCGGGAAGCCTGCAGTGACAGCGATTCGCGGATAATCTCCGCAGCTGGTACGCCCTTGCGTCTGGAATCCCCGCTGTCTACGTTCCAGTCCATGACGGTGTATCCGGCCTCTTTTAGCAGCTCAAAATAAGTGGCATCAAAATGTCCGTACGTACCGCCCGGAGCACGCACCAGCCGGGGACGGATACCCGTTATTTCCCGCACGGCCTCTTCCGTCTGCTTAATCTGCTTCCAGAATTCTGTGAATCCGCTATATAAATCATGGTAATTATGATTATAGGTATGATTACCGATGGCATGTCCCTGCTCCCAGATCGCATTGATCAGCTCGGGATGGCTTTTGGCCTGCTGCCCCAGTACAAAAAAAGTTGCCTTAACACCCTCGTCACGCAAAACCTCCAGCACTTCAGGCGTCACATTGCTGGGGCCGTCGTCGAAGGTAAGGTAGACTGTCTTTGGGTCTGCCTTTGGGTCTGCCTTCCCTTTTGCCTTTTGTACTTCAGCAGCAACATCCCGCTGTGCAGCAATAGCTGAACCTGTGTCTGAGGCTTGTCCTGCTCTCGGGGCAGCCGTCACGGCAGCAGCCGGATTCACAGCCGGGGCGCTCAAATCTTGCATCACATCAGCCGGAAGATTATTCTTAGAGAGTACAGGCACGGCAGCACCGGCCTGCAGAGGGTTGGCCTTCCGCTCATTCAGGGACTGCGCGCCTGCCCAACCGGTCAAAGCACATAACATAACTGCCATAGCAATCAACCCGCGGACGGCATTCCGGCGGATAAGGGATTTGTTGCTGCCCTTCATTATCTCTACCTCCAGCATTCTATTGGCTTTAGCACCTATTTGGTAGATTGTATGAAGACATGCCTCGAAATAGAATTAGACATACCGCCTTTGGAGAGTGACTTATTATGGAGATGCTGAAGTGGATTCAGGAGCTATTCGCCGCATATGGCTATAACGTGCTGTTTTTCGGGCTATTGCTGGAATTTATAGCACTGCCCTTTCCGGGAGAGACCACAATGGCATTCGCCGGATTTCTCTCCTATACCGGAAGGCTGGATTTTTTGACACTGGTTGTTGTTGCCTTTGCGGGAACTACGGTTGGAATGACGATTACTTATTTTATCGGATTAAAAGCGGGCCTTCCCTTCATTCAGCGCTACGGCAAATGGTTCCTGTTCTCGCCGGCCAAGCTTGAGAAGACCCAGCACTGGTTTGAACGGTACGGCAGCTTTCTGATTTCCATCGGCTATTTCATTCCGGGTGTCAGGCATTTCACCGGTTATTTCGCCGGCATTATTGCGCTGCCCTTCCGGAAATTTGCATTATACGCTTACGGCGGGGCATTGATTTGGGTCATTATTTTTCTCGGGATCGGCAAGGTGTTCGGTCCGCAATGGATGGGCATCTTCCACCTGTTCGAGGTGTATGCCCTCTGGATTGTCAGCGGCGTTGCCGCCCTTGCTGCCCTGATTGCGGTATTCCGCTACCGCCGCTTTCTCGCTGTCTACGTACTGCGCCGCAAGCCTGAGCTTAAGCTAAAGACCAAGCTGAAAGAACCGTCCAAAGAACGCTAGCCTTGATATCACTATAAAAAACAGCCCTGCGACCGGGACACGCCCCGGAACGCAGCGGCTGTTTTGCTGCAGATCACTTTTAAACCCTCTAACGGGACAGCGCCCGCTTCCTCAGCAGCCTTCCCCGCACTGCAGCATATCCGGCCAGCAGCAGCGAGATAGCTGCGAATCCGGCTCCTCCGGCGCAGCCGAGCACTCTAGGCTCCACATAATCCAGCAGCCAGCCTGCTCCCAGCATTGAAAGGCCAAGCAGCGTACCGCTTACCGCCGACAGCATCCCAAATATGAGCGGCTGCTGCCGGGGAGGTGTCTCCCGCATTACGAGCGTATCCAGACAGGCGTTGCCCACACCGCCGGCTAAAGACAGCAGTATATACAGAAAAAACGCATGTATGAAGCTGCCGCTTGCACTGATTGCCATCAGCAGCATGCCTTCCAGCATCAGCCCGGTAAGTGCGGCTGTCAGCAGCCGTTTCTTCAGCAGCCTTCCCGCAAAAAAGCTGAGGCTGAGGCCGATTCCAAGCGCCGCATAAAAGGCCCCTATACCCGCATCCCCGGCATGGAATTCCTGCACCGCATATACACTGATCAGCACGTTGTCCCATCCGTTAATCACCGGCACCAGCAGCTCATAGGCTATCACAATTTGCAGGGCCAAGCTCCCTCCGGCAACATACTTAAGTGTCTGAAGCCGGCCCCCGGATAAATGGGCTGCTGCCGGCTTCTTCCCGGTCCCTTCAGTCCGGCCCGGCTCTGCCGCTGCCGGCGGAAAATGAATCCCCCACAGCAGCAAAGCTCCAACTAGGAAGGATAAGGCATTCACTATAAATGCCATTTCCGGGCCAAACCATAGCGACACTACGCCGCCTATGAACGCACCGAGGATCAGAACACTGCCGTTCATCAGCTGTTCCAGGCCGTTTATTCTGAGCAAAGCGGATGAATCGGCCAGCAGCGGGATGGAAGACTTGCGCACCGGGCTGTATACAGCTTCTCCCGCAGCCATTATGAAGCTTCCGGTGTACAGCAGCCACAGCCGGTCTTCTCCGTCCACCAGCAAAAAAGATAGTGCAACCGGCACACGGAGCAGGTCGACTGCAATCATAATAGCCTTTCGCGGAAATCGGGTTGCCAGTATTCCTCCAAGAGGGGCCATGAACAGATAAGGCAGTACCCTGACGCCCAGAGAAATTCCTACCGCCATGCCTGAACCAGTCATCTGCAGAACCAGCGCCAGCATGGCAATACTGCTGAAGCGGTCACCGATTCCGTTAACCAGCCCTGCTGCAAATAATTTTGAATATCCCCCCGATAGCCTGCCGGCAGGACCGGTCTTTCCGTTCCGCATTTTCATATACCCCGCAATATAATTAATATTATATCTAATTAGATATTAATCGAATGTTATGAATATAACAATGCTTTCTTTTCTTTGCGCTGCGGAAAATATAATATAAATGGTAATTGCCTATAACAAAGAGGGGGCTGCCTGTGAAAATAGACCGTCTGCTTTCCATCGTTATTTTGCTGATGAACCGTCCCCTGATCCAGGCCAAAGAGCTTGCCGATATGTTCGAAGTATCCGTACGCACCATCTACCGGGATATTGGAAGCATTAACAGTGCCGGAATCCCCGTCGTAACCTACCAGGGGGCAGGCGGCGGAATCGGCCTGATGGAGGGCTACCGGCTTGACCGCAATATGCTGACCGAGCGTGAGCTCGCTGATATCTTTACCGCGCTGCAAAGCGTCTCCTCTTATGGAGGTGCTGAGCACACACTGCTTATGGAAAAAATCAGCAGTGTCATTCCTCCCTCCCAGACCGCAGCCTTCCGCAGTAAAACCGCCCAGCTCGTTGTCGACTTTTCCCCCTGGGGGCTGCAGGGTCCGCTGGAAGAACGGCTGGCGCTGCTCAAGGAGGCGATGGAGGAATCTTCCGCTGTCTCTTTTGACTACGTTGCGGCCAGCGGTGCAGCCGGCAGCCGTTCAGTTGAGCCTTATACGCTTGTACTCAAAGGCCAGTCATGGTACCTGTACGGCTTCTGTGCAGAGCGCGGCGATTTCCGGCTGTTCAAGCTGCTGCGCATGAAATCGCTGATTAAGGAGGAGCGCCGCTATACCCGGCAGGATATTCCGGTAAGCGGCCTGCCCTGGAGCAGCGGCTGGGCAGATCCGGCCGGAACGACGCCGGTTGTGCTGCATTTCTCCGCTGCAGGAAGGCATCTCGCCGAGGACTACTTTGACTGCAGCGAGCTGCAGCCCGACGGAAACGGAGGCTACACCGTGAGTGTCTATTACCCGGAGGACAATTGGCTGTACGGCTTTATCCTCGGGTTCGGGCCTGCAGCCGAAGTGCTGGAGCCGGAGCATATCCGCCGCAGGCTGGGTGAGATCGCCGCCGGAATTGCCGCTGTCTATAACAAGGCTCCGGCGCAGCCCGCTAACCAGAATGCTCCGTCTGTACGTACATGAGGGTGAAGTACAGCCAATCTCTTGCTGCACCAAAAAACAGGACATCTCCAGCAGCGCAACGGCTGCAGGGAGATGTCCTGTTTGCTTTTATTATTTTACAGTCTGCGCCTTGATACTCTGGGGTACTGCGGACCCCGCTTCCTCTGTTTTGATGAAATCTGCCTGAGGTGAGGTCTTCCTGATGAACAGCGCCAGCACCAGAGCCACAGCCGTTACCCATGTAGCCACAGTAAATGCATGTGTGATCCCGTTGATTGTCGCCTCCTGTGTAAGCTTGAGCATAGCAGCCTTATCTGTCTGGGATACCGCTCCACTCGTTACAGCCTCAGTAATATTGCTCTTGGTGCGGTTGGTCATCAGGCTGACGAACAGCGCCATACCCAGCGCCCCGCCTACTGTACGCAGTGTATTGGACATTGCCGTACCGTGCGAGCTGAGGCGCTGCGGCAGCTGGTTAAGCCCGGCCGTCACAATCGGCATCATCAGCATGGACATTCCGAACATCCGGGCCGTATAGGTCAGGATCAGATGGGTATATGTTGTAGTTGTGGAAATCTGGCTGAATTCCCAGGTGGTGATTGTAGTAATCAGGAGTCCGATGACGGCCAGCCATCTTGCCCCGATTTTATCAAAAATAATACCTGTAATCGGAGACATAATCCCCATCAGAATTGCGCCCGGCAGCAGCATCAGACCGGATTCCATCGGCGTAAAGCCGCGGATCGTCTGGAGGTAAATCGGCAGCAGGATCATGCCTGCATACATCGCCATAGTAACAATAATGTTAATTACAGTAGTCAAAGAGTACATATTATAACGGAAAATCCGGAACTCCAGCAGCGGTGTATCGGTTGTAAGCTCACGCCATACAAACAGCAACAGGGAGAGTGCCCCCAGGATCAGGCAGGTAATCACTATCGCACTGTCCCAGCCGTCGGTTCCGGCATCACTGAAGCCGTACAGCAGACCGCCAAAGCCAAGCGTTGAGAGGATAATTCCGATTTTGTCGAGCTTTGGAGAGGTCAGCTGTCCAACATTCTGCATCGCCTTCATCCCCAGCAGTGTGGAGAAAATAGCGAGCGGCAGCACGATATAAAACAGCACGCGCCAGGAATAATTCTGCACAACCCAGCCGGACAGCGTCGGCCCAACCGCCGGAGCGAAGATCATCGCCACTGCCATCAGCCCCATCGCTTTACCGCGTTCTTCAATCGGGAAAATGCGCAGGAACACGATATTCATCAGCGGCATCAGAATGCCGGCGCCGACAGCCTGCACGACACGGCCGACCATAATCATCTCAAAGCCTGTACCGATCGCACATATCAGTGTACCTATGGAAAATAGGATCATCGACGTAATAAACAGCTGGCGGGTCGTAAATTTCTCTACCAGATAAGCACTGATCGGGATCAGCACCCCGTTCACCAGCATGAAGCCGGTTGTCAGCCATTGCGCCGTATTGGCCACAATATTAAGGTCCTCCATCATTTTCGGCAGGGCTACGTTCATCAGCGTCTGGTTGAGCAGCGCGACAAAAGCACCGATCAGCAGCGCGGCGATAATCGGCCCTCTGCGGATTGCCTTGGCTCCGCCCGCAGTATTTGCATGTATTGTACTCATAGTTACTTGTTTTCTCTCCCTTGAACTAAAATGTTAATGATTTCACCATGCAGCCGCAGCAATTCCTTAACATCTTCAGCAGGAATATTCTCCAGAGGCTGCAGATGCTTACGGATTGACTGCTTACTGCGCTCTCTGATCTCCAGCCCCTTCTCCGTTGCCGCCAGATGAACAACCCGCCTGTCTGTCTCTGACCGCTGTCTTGTAATCAGGCCAGCCTTAACCATCCGGTCCACCACCCCGCTCGCAGCACTGTTGCCTAAGTGAAGCAGATCTGCAAGCTCGGTAATGCCGATATCGGGGTGCATAGCCAGCTTACGCAGTACCATGAGCTGTGTAGATGTTACTTCAAGCTCTTCTGCATCCTTCCAGAGAAGCTGCTGGTAATTATGGGTGATGCAGCGGAATGAAGACAGAATGTCATCCAGCTGCCGCTCTTTTTCCTCCAACCTGGCCACCACGCTTTTCGTTCATAATAATACTTCGTATACGAACTATTTTACTATTTACGTATTTTTACGTCAACACTTTACTGAAAATTCCTGAAAATTAATATTTCTTTACTTGTATTTTCATAATATGTTTTCAATCTTTAGTGCAGCTGTCAGGCTCGGGATGATTTTGAGCTTATTGTGAGCTTTTGACGTAAAACAGACACTTCTCAATTATATCCATCCGTGGATTTTATTTATAATTCGAGTAAGGACAGGAGTTTGTAATACAGAGAGGATGAAAGGGATGAATCTGGAGCAGCGGAAAGTGTGGAACGAGAATCACAAGGCATTAACCGGACTGCTTGGCAGACCTGATAAGCAATCTGAAGCGGCGGACTTATTCCTGGAGCAGCACCGCTGGCTGTATGCTTCAGGAGAAGCTGGCGGGCTGGCGACTTATGAGGATGTGATTATGAACACTCTCGGGGAGCAGACCTTCCGGGCGTATCCGGTACGCACATCTGCCAGCAGGAACTCCATTGCCTGGCATCTGTGGCATGCAGCGCGGATCGAAGACATCACGATGAATGTACTGATCTCGGGCAGGGAGCAGATACTGCACAGCGGAGGCTTTGCGGATAAGCTCAATACACGGTTCATTCACTCCGGCAACGGGATGGATGAGTCAGAGATTGCCGAACTGAGCTCCGTTCTGTCTTTTGAGGCGTTGCCGGACTACAGGCTGGCTGTCGCTCAGCGGACCCGCTCCATTATCGCAGGGTTAAGCGCTGCCGAGCTAAGAACCAAAGTCAGCGCCCGGCGGCTCAATCAGGTGAAGGAGCAGGAGGCTGTCAAAGCAACCGAGCAGTGGCTGCTGGATTACTGGGGAGGTAAGACGGCAGCCGGACTGGTGTTAATGCCGGCTACCCGGCATAACTTTCTGCACCTGAACAAGTCGATGCAGGTGAAGCTTAAGCTGCAGAAGCAGCCGACCCGCCAATAGCCGGAGCCGGCCGCACACAAAAGCGGAGCAGGGACTGAATCCCTGCTCCGCTTTTGTGTAGCGTGTACCTCTTGAATTCTTCCTCAACCAGCCCCGTTTTCTTGCCCGCATAAATATAGTGGAAAAAAGCAACCTAATTCATTCAGAAGGCTCATATGGAAGGATTTGGTTGGAAAATAGCCAATTAAACCTGCGGTTTTGACCTCAAAACAGGTTTGCACCCCAAAATAAGTAACGTTTTTCCACCTAATCATTAGGAAATGGGTACAATCATGAATTTTACTGAAGAAAATCCAACTATATAGATTGAACTAATATTGCTGTTTTGGGATTGCATGTGACTCCAGAGAATATTTGGACTTCCAGCCGCTGCCCTTCTGCAGATTTCTTGATTTAAACCCTTTTTAACGGTTGAAATCCGCAGACAGCTTATGTTTCCGATGCGAGCTTTTCTGCGAAAAGCTTTCAGGCGGACGCTACCGCTCCTCCAGTTCCAAAATTCCCCTCCGCCACTTTTCCCTTAACTTAAATTCTTAAGTTCAATCTATATAAATATTATTTAAGCCCCGTCTTCCGATGAAGCCACCGGAACAAGACCTGTCGGGCTAAACCCCGCTGCTGAAGGTCTCCAGCTTAACCGGATGATTCTGGCGGCCGGCTGGCTGCTTCGCATGCTTACTGCTGATCAGCTCGCTGGCGATCGACATCATCAGTTTGATCCGGTTCGCCTGATTCACCACGCTCACACCCGCATCATAATCGATTGCCGCAATATTAGCTCCCGGATACAGCTCCTTCAGCCCTTTAATGCTTCCCCGGCCGGTAATATGATTCGGCAGGCAGGCGAACGGCTGGATACAGACGATATTATCCACTCCGTTGTCCAGCAGATCCATCATCTCCGCTGTCAGGAACCAGCCCTCGCCCATCTGGTTGCCGACTGATACCAGACGGCTCGCCTTCTCCGCCAGCCCGTAAATATTTTCCCTGCTCTTCGCCAGTCCTGCTTCCTCCAGTGCCACCTTCACCGGCCTGCGGTAAATTTCGAGATAGGAGATAAGCATCGGATTGATGTATCCAAGCCGCTTGCTTTTGCCGAACTGCTCCGCCTTGTAGATCGGGTTATAGATGCAGTAGAAGATGAAGTCCAGGAAGTCCGGCATGACAGCCTCGCCGCCCTCCGCCTCAATCATTTCAATAATCCGGTTATTCGCATCCGGATGGAATTTGATCAGGATCTCGCCGACAATGCCTACCTTCGGCTTCTCATAATCATGGACCGGAAGGCGGCTGAACCCCGCCACAATGTCCCGGACCAGCCGTTTGTATTCCCGGAAGGAGAAGGTTGACAGGCTGGCCTTGCAGCGGTCCATTCCTTTGCGGTAGAGCGCCTCAGCGCTGCCCGGAATCCGTTCATACGGCCGGAACCGGTGCAGCAGCCGCATCATGAGATCACCGTAGCAGGCTGCGGCGACCAGCCGGTTCGCCAGCTTGAGGCTGATCTTGAAGCCGGGCTGATTCTCCATGCCGGAGGCATTCAGCGAGATGACCGGAATATGCCCCAGCCCTGAATCCTTCAGCGCCTTGCGCAGCAGCGATATATAATTGGTCGCCCGGCAGCCGCCCCCGGTCTGTGACATAATGACCGCGGTGCGGTTCAGGTCATACCCTCCGCCTTTTAGGGCTGACAGAATCTGCCCGATGGTGACTATCGCCGGGTAACAGGCATCATTATTAACGTATCTGAGCCCTTCCTCTGTCTCCTGCGGCCCGGTTGTCTCCAATATCTTGAGCCGGTATCCCGCATCCTGAAAGACGCGTTCAAACAGCTCGAAGTGCACCGGCGACATCTGCGGCGACAGAATGGTGTAGCTCTCCTTCATTTCCTTAGTAAAGGTAATGCTGGCCTGCGTTTTGTACAGGAGCTGCGGCTGCACTTCGCTCTTCTCGCGCTCGCGCATGGCGGCAAGCAGCGAGCGCAGCCGGATGCGGGCCGCGCCGAGGTTGCTGATCTCATCAATTTTGATCAAAGTGTAGACCTTGTTGTTCCGCTCCATGATCTCCTGCACAGCATCACAGGTAATGGCATCAATACCGCAGCCGAAGGAGGTGAGCTGCACCAGCTCCAGATCCTTGCGGGTGGAGGCCAGCCGTGCGGCACGGTACATTCGGGCATGATAGGTCCACTGGTTGACCACAGCCACATCGCCTTCACTGCGGTCGAGATGACAGACCGAATCCTCAGTCAGCACCGCCAGCCCCATGCCGGTAATCATATCGGCAATACCGTGATTGATCTCCGGATCTGCATGGTACGGATGGCCGCAGAGCAGAATTCCCTTTGTGCCTGTCGCGCTCAGGAACGCCAAGGTTTCCTCGCCTTTGGAGCGCACATCCCTTTTGGCATGCTCCGCTTCAGCCAGACCGGCCTGAACAGCGGCAATAATCTCATCCTTCGGGATATCGGTGAAGGTCTTCATCAACCCTTTGGTCAGGGCAGCAATATCATCAAAGGTCAGAAACGGGCTGACAAGCGGAACTCCGCCTTCCTTCAGGCTATCCATATTGTTGCGGATGACCTCAGGATAAGAAGCAACCACCGGGCAGTTGAAGTGGTTCGTGGCCGCTTCATCCTCCTTCTTCTCATACACAATTGCCGGATAGAAAATAAAGTCTGCGCCTTTGCCCACCAGGCTTTGCACATGGCCGTGGGCCATCTTCGCCGGATAGCAGATGGATTCGGAAGGAATGGTGTCCATTCCGCTCTCATACAGCTTTTTACTGGACTTGGGGGACAGAACCGTCCGGTAACCCAGCCGGGTGAAAAAAGTATGCCAGAACGGAAAATTCTCGAACATATTCATCGTACGCGGAATGCCGACAACGCCCCGCTGTGCCTCATCTTCCGGCAGCCCCTCATAATCGAAGAACCGTTCGTATTTATACTGCATCAGATTCGGCAGTGTATTCTTACTCTTCTTCCCCCCGGCTCCGCGTTCACAGCGGTTACCGGTCACATGGAAGCTTTTATCCGGAAAACGGCTGATCGTCAGCGCGCAATTGTTGGCACACAGGCCGCAGCGGCCCGGCGATACCTGACAGGTAAAGGCCTCCAGCTCCTCCGGTCCAAGCAGCGTGCTGATGCCTCCCGCCACGGATTGTTCCTTAGCCAGCAGGGCACAGCCGTAGGCACCCATTACGCCGGCGATATCCGGCCTTACAACGGTTCTGCCGGTCAGCAGCTCGAACGCCCGCAGCACAGCCTCATTATAAAAGGTTCCGCCCTGAACGATGATATTGCGTCCCAGATCCTCGCTATTGCGGATTTTGATTACTTTTTGCAGGGCATTCTTGATAACAGAGTACGCCAGCCCGGCAGAAAGGTCGGCCAGCGAAGCGCCTTCCTTCTGCACCTGCTTCACCTTGGAATTCATGAACACAGTGCAGCGTGAGCCAAGATTGACCGGCTTGCTCGATTCCAGCGCGGCATTGGCAAATTCCGCGATGCCCAGCTCCAGGGCAGAGGCAAAGCTCTCAAGGAAAGAACCGCAGCCTGCCGAGCAGGCCTCGTTCAGCATCAGGCTGTCGATGGCCCCGCCGCGGATTTTGATGCACTTCATATCCTGGCCGCCGATGTCGAGAATGAAGTCGACCTCAGGCATAAATTTAGAAGCCGCCTTATAGTGTGCTACCGTCTCCACTTCTCCGCCGTCCGTCCGCAGTGCAGCCTTAATCAGACCTTCGCCGTATCCGGTGGCATAAGCGCCTGCAATATAGCAGTCTTCCGGCAGCAGCCTGTAAATTTCCTTAAGGGCATCCCTGACCGACTGCAGCGGATTCCCCTTGTTACTGCCGTAGGAGGTGTACAGGATCTGATCATCAGCACCGGTTATGACCAGCTTCGTCGTCGTTGAGCCTGCATCAATTCCGAGATAACACGCCCCGCTGTAATCCGCCAGCTCCGCACGCTTGACTGCAGCCCTGCCGTGGCGCTGCCGGAACTCAGCCAGATCTGCCGCTGTTTCGAACAGTGGCGGCAGATCGGCATCCTCAGCGCGGTCAGCTTTGAAATTGACCGCTTCAATCCGGGATATCCACTCCCCCAGCGGCAGCATTAGCGGCTCTGACTGCGCCAGCGCTGAACCGATCGCCACAAAATACTGGGACCGCTCCGGAAACAGCACCTCCCCTTCCTTAAGCCCCAGCGTCTTGGCGAACAGATCGCGCAGCACGGGCAGGAAGGTTAGCGGACCGCCCAAAAAAGCCACCCGTCCGCGGATTGGACGGCCGCAGGCCAGCCCGCTGATCGTCTGGTTCACGATGCTCTGAAAAATGGACGCAGCTATATCCTCACGCCGCGCACCTTCATTAAGTAGCGGCTGTACATCGCTCTTGGCAAACACGCCGCAGCGTGAAGCAATCGGATAGATCCGCTCATGCTTCTCCGCAAGCTTGTTAAGTCCGGCAGGGTCTGTCTGCAGCAGGGCAGCCATCTGATCGATGAACGCTCCGGTACCGCCTGCACAGGCGGTGTTCATCCGCTGCTCAATGCCGCCGTTCAAATAAATGATCTTGGCATCCTCTCCGCCAAGCTCAATTGCTGTATCGCACTGCGGAATCAGCTCACTGATCGCTTTGGTGCAGGCAATAACCTCCTGAACAAAGGGGACTCCGCCAAGCTTTGATAAAGACATGCCTGAGGAACCGCTTACAGCCAGCGCCGCCTTCCTGTCCGGGAACCGGTCCCGGACATCGGACAGAAGGGATAGTGCGGCTCTTTTTATATCACTGAAATGTCTGGCATAATCCTGATAAACAATGGTACCCCGTTCCATAACAACCAATTTGGCCGTAGTTGATCCGACATCAAGCCCTATACGCATCATCATGCCATCCCCTTGCCTTGCTCCAAATTTGAAGTAATATGAGGCAACTATATCATGAGAGCGCCTTATAAAGGCTGTTAGAAATGTTACAGACAATTTCAAATCATTACCAGCATACTTATTTATTTCGCCAGCTCTTCCAGCGTCTTTTCAACATGGCCTTTCACGCGGACTTTGCGCCACTCTGCCGCCAGTTTCCCCTGCTCATCAATCAGGAAGGTTGAGCGGACAATACCCATAAATTCCTTGCCGTACAGCTTTTTGAGCTGCCACACGCCGAACATTTCACTTACCTGATGATCTTCATCTGACAACAGCGGAAACGGCAGACTGTTCTTATCTGTAAACTTCCCGTGCGATGCCAGGCTGTCCGGGCTGATTCCCAGCACAACTGCCCCTCTCGCGGAAATTTCATCATGGGCGTCACGGAATTCACAGGCCTCCTGGGTGCAGGCAGGCGTCATATTTTTCGGATAAAAATACAGCAGCACCTTGCGCCCGCGGTAATCGCTTAAGCTGATTTCCCCGCCTGTGGATGCCGGAAGCGTAAAATCCGGGACCTCGTGCCCGATTTCGATTGTTTTCGTCATATGTATACACTCCTTATCAGTTACTTTCGGTTTCCACTAAACAATTTGGTGAAATATTCCGAAATTGCTTGTATTCCTAAAAGAAATTATAATGTAGAGAATGTGAATGCGAAAGGAAGAACGAAATGCCTCCAAGAAAGAACCGGCACGCAAAAACCGGCAAGTCGAACAAGAAAACGCTGCTTTGGACTCTAGCTATTATCTTTCTCCTGATTGCCGGCGGTGCCACTTACTACTTTACCAGTCTGTACACTCAGCTGGACAACCTGCATAAGACCGGTGAGGATTCACCCTTTGCAGCTGTTCCCACTCCTTCAGCAGAAGTCGTTCAGCCTCCTGAATGGGAAGGCACTGAACCAGTAAACATCCTGCTTATGGGCGTCGATGCACGCGGAGTAAAGAAAGGTGAAGTTCCCCGCTCGGATACGATGCTGGTTGCCTCTCTGGACCCGGTGAAGAAGAAATTCTACGTATTCTCCATCCTTCGCGATACTTATGTGGACATTCCCGGGTATGACAAGGAACGCATTAACACAGCTATTACACACGGTCCCGAAGTAGCGATGCAGACAGTAAGCGACCTGCTCGGTATACCGGTTCAATATTATGTCTATACCGACTTCCAGGGCTTCATTGCGCTGGTGGATGCGGTCGGCGGTGTTGATTATGAGGTCGAGAAGGACATGGTCTACAAGACTATAGCTGACGGGCCTGAATACGACATTGATCTCAAAAAAGGCTTCCAGCACCTTGACGGCAGCATGGCGCTGCAATACGTGCGCTTCCGTCATGATGCCACGTCCGACTTCACCCGGACAGAGCGCCAGCGCGGCTTCCTCAAGGCCGTAGCGGACAAGGTGATCAGCACGACTTCGATTATCAAGCTGCCTTCCATCCTGTCCCAGGTCACACCGTTTATTGATACCAACCTTGACATGAATGATATGTGGAAGCTTGGCACTGTCGGCTATGACAGCTCTATGGGCGGCAGCGCGCAGATTCCGCCTATGGAACTGCTGACGGAAGATACAACCAGCGGCGGCGCTTCTGTCATTGGCTTCAAGAGCTCGGAGGCACTGAAGCAGTTCGTGCAGGACACACTGTCCGGACCAGAGCCGACAGCCACACCTGAAGCCTCTCCGGAGAGCAGCCCTTCTGCAGCAGCAAATTAATTCACCACTCGGCCAATGGACGGGCGGACAGCGGTATTTCCCGTTGTTCGCCCGTTCCCTTGCCCGGGGCTACATAGGGTACTCCCCACAATTCAAAATTCTCTGGCAATATGAAAGGATGATTCTAATGAACCGCAGTAATTCAGAACAATTATACCAGGAAGCCCTCCAGCATATTGTCGGCGGGGTCAACAGCCCGTCCCGTTCCTTCAAGGCAGTCGGCGGCGGTGCCCCGGTATTCATGAAACGCGCCAAGGGCTCACGCTTCTGGGATGAAGACGGCAATGAGTACATTGATTACCTCGCCGCCTATGGCCCAATCATTACCGGACATGCCCATCCGCATATTACCGCAGCAATTACAGAAGCCGCACAAAACGGTATTCTGTACGGAACGCCGACCCAGCTTGAGATTAAGCTGGCGAAGATGCTTAAGGAAGCCATCCCTTCGATGGATAAGGTCCGTTTCGTCAACTCCGGTACCGAGGCCGTGATGACCACCATCCGCGTTGCCCGCGCATATACCAAACGCAGCAAAATCGTGAAATTCGCCGGCTGCTATCACGGTCACTCCGATCTTGTACTGGTTGCCGCCGGCTCCGGCCCTTCGACACTAGGCATTCCGGACAGTGCCGGGGTCCCTGGCAGCATCGCCCAGGAAGTCATCACCGTTCCGTTCAATGATCTGGACGGGCTGCGTGAAGCGCTGGAGAAGTGGGGCGAAGATGTCGCAGCAGTTATGGTTGAGCCGATTGTCGGCAACTTCGGTATGGTTATGCCGAAGCCCGGCTTCCTGGAGGGCTTATGCAAGCTGGCGCATGATAACGGTTCGCTTGTCATTTATGACGAGGTAATCACCGCATTCCGCTTCCACTTCGGCTCTACCCAGACCTATACAGGCCTTGATAACCATGAGGATATTACTCCGGACTTGACCGCCCTGGGCAAAATCATCGGCGGCGGGCTGCCAATCGGCGCTTACGGCGGCCGCAAGCATGTCATGGAGCAGGTTGCTCCGCTCGGACCGGCTTATCAGGCCGGAACCATGGCCGGCAACCCCGCCTCCATCTCGGCAGGCATTGCCTGTCTGGAGGTGCTGAGCGCTGAAGGCGTCTATGATGAAATGGAACGTCTGGCCATCCGCCTGACCGAAGGGCTGCAGGCCTCGGCAGACCGGCACGGCATTCCGCTGACGATCAACCGTATCCGAGGTGCGTTCTCAACGCATTTCTGCGATCACCCGATTACCAACTACGATGAGGCGCAGGATACCGACAGCGAACTGTTCGCCAGCTTCTTCCGTCACATGCTAAGCCGAGGCATCAATCTGGCTCCGTCTAAATATGAGGCCTGGTTCCTGACTACAGCCCACACCGATGCTGATATTGATACTACGCTTGAAGCGGCTGACGCCTCCTTCCAGGCTATGGCGTCAGAAAAGTAATCTGCTTTTCATCCGATAATAACAGCAACCCCGCTGCCGGTGGCAGCGGGGTTTTCATCTTTTATCCGGTTTGGCTGCTCTCTCTGCTCTTCTTCCGTCCATGATTAAACATGGCTGCAACCATCGCTGCTCCAATCAGCCTTATAAAAAGAGGTACTTCGTTAACCAGCATTGTCATAACAACAAAGCTGATTACAATCGCCGCCTCTGCCATAATATGCCGTCTGAATGTTCCATTGCGCATCCTGTGCACGAACACCCCGATAATCAGAAGTGTGAGCCCCAAATATACGGCTGTAACAGCTATCCCTGTTCCGTTCATTATTCCTCCTGTTATTTCAGGTCATACAGGCTGCGGATTTCCACATCCTGCGGCAGCTTGAACGGATTCTCCTGATTAATCCGGTCATAGAACATTACGCCGTCCAGGTGGTCCATTTCATGCTGGATGATAATGGCCTGATACCCTTTAAATTTTACAGCAACCGGCTTCCCCTCAAGGTCAAATCCCTTTACCTTCACTGTCTCATAGCGGGGTACAAAGCCGTGCACCGGCCGGTCTACAGACAAGCAGCCTTCACTCTCAGGCAGATAGACCATGGAGACTGAATGGCTGATGATCCGCGGATTGACCCAGGCATGCTCCACGATCCTTCCTTTTTCATCCTTCGAGTACATCACGAACATCCGCTGCTGCAGGCCGATCTGGTTCGCAGACAGTCCTACGCCGGAACGCAGCTTGTATTTGGCTGACACCTCCGGGTCCTGGCTGTTCTTGAGAAACTGCAGCATGCATGCAAGCGTCTCACGGTCCTCTGCCCGAAGCGGCAGCTCCACCGGCGCAGCCACACTGCGGAGCACGGGATCGCCCTCACGAATAATATCATCCATTGTAATGATATAGTCTGACTTAAATTTTGAACTAGACAACAAATTTCATCCACCTTTGCTCAATAAGCTAAATTGGCTGTTATTCTGTCAGGTTATGCCTGTTATGGATTTATGAATGCAGTCCGCAGCTTGCTGCTATAGTTCACGTCAAAGCCAAGCCCGGTTGCCAGCGCAGCGAGCGGCAGATAGGTTTTATCCTCTTTGCCGACCTTTTGCAGAAACGCCGGTGTGTCGATAGCCTGGTTGACTCCGTTAACCTTGATAAACTTGGACCCGATTGTGATGACCACTGTACGTCCGCCGTACACAATGGTCGCGCTGGATGTTTTGTTGTCCCACTTGCCGGTCGCGCCTACTGCGTTCAGGATATCCCTCAGTGCCAGGAAATTCTGCCCGTTCTTCAGAATCGGCTTGTTGGGGGTATTCAGCTCTACTCCCTTTACCACGATAGACATCGGGGACGGTGCTGCGCCCGGAGCTGTAACGGCCGTAACGGAAGGTGTACGGTACTGTCCCCACTCCAGCTCGGCAAAGACTCTGGCTATTTTTTCGTATCCCAGCTGGGTCGGATGAAAATCTGCCGCACCCGCACCAATGATGTGGGTCAGTGATGCCTCTACTCCGGCAAACTGTGCAGCAACATGGGCCGTCACTACCGGAGCCTCTGCCGTATTCAGGCTGGCTGTAACACTGTCTGCAACTGCCGTGAACCGCTCAGCCGCACTCATAAGGGTTGTATAATTTGCACCGAGCGCAATCTTGGGTGCCGGCTGGTATTGGTCGGCCAGCAGAATTGTCGCTGCAGGATTGACTGCGCGGATATTCTCCAGTGCTGCCTTCACATTACTGCCGTAGAGGGTCAATAGCTGCTCCAGCTGGGCTTCGAAATCAGCAGTAGCAATGGACTTAACATTCAGGAACAGGCTGCTGACATCATTTCCTCCGATTGTTATCGTAATGAGGTCTGCATCCGCAAGCTCTGTATGGATCGCCGGTGCAAGTGCAGCAAACTGGCTGATCCGCGGATCGCGCAACCCTGCTTGTATTCCGTCAGGCGTAATCACGGTACCGGCCTTAATGGCTCCCGTATAGTTAAGTAATCCTGCTGAGGTTAATCCGAGAATGCCGTAATTATTCAGGGCACTTCTTCCGTGGTACCAGCCCTGTTCCAGCAGCCGCTCCGCGTATCCGTATGGTATTGTATTCGGGTCCGTCATCCCCGGCTCATAACCGGCAGTGATTGAATCCCCCAGTGCCACGATGCGAAAGACATCCTGACTGTTTTCTTGTCCGGCTGCTGCCCCGGCGGCATCAGCCGGTGTATTTCCTGCACCAAGCAGCAGTGTGAACAGAAGCATGCCGCTTGTTCCGGCCGCCCATAATTTTTTCCATGCCATCAGCATCGTACCCCTCCCAGATTAATATAATTCCATTCTAACATCTGGCCCGCCCGCAGCAAAGGAGCGGCTTCCCGTTATTTGAGAAACCGCTCCTGTGGTCAAACTCTATTCTATTTGTTGCCCGCTTACGGGTCCGTCAGCCGGCTTAATGCCTTTATCCTGCTGCTGACCGCCTAATCCGGCCCGCTTCAGATATTTATCATAGCGGTCATCCAGCTCATGGGCGATTGTGCGGTAACGCAGCGTCTCTGTTACAATCGGGTCATGTGCAGTCTGAATCCGGATTTCGTATTTGGGCGAAATCTGCCGTATCTCTTTGGCTGTACGGTCGCCCTGCTCCATCTCGCCTTCCTGCAGCATTTCGCTCAGCTTACGCTCCAAATCATGGTCTTCCATGCCTCATCCGCCCCCTTAGAGCTTGAATCCCGTTGCATCCGCTTCTTTCAAAGAGGATACCAGGAACTCGTGGATCTTTCCGTTACTCGCCACAATATGGCGGGACCCAACATCGTAAGGATTGCCCAGCGTATCTGTCACCTGGCCTCCGGATTCAAGCACCAGCAGCACACCGGCAGCGCAGTCCCAAGGGCTTAAGCCAACCTCCCAGTAGCCGTCCACCCGGCCTGCTGCAACATAAGCCAGATGCAGTGCAGCCGAGCCGCCGGCGCGGACACCGCGAATCTGCGGCAGAACCTGCTGCAGACCGGCCATATTCGCCGGCTGGGCGAAGGTCCGGTCCGGCGGAAAGCCCATGGCTATCAGGCTGCTGCCAGGGTCCGTCTCTTTGGATACGGCGGTCGGTATCCCGTGCATATAGGCGCCTTTGCCCTTTTCAGCTACGAACATTTCGTCACGGATCGGATCATAGATGACTCCAACCGCCAGCTGTCCGTTAATGGCAAGCGCGATAGATACACAGTAGAATGGAAATCCGTGCACGTAATTGGTTGTCCCGTCAATCGGGTCAACAATCCATAAATGCTCATGCTTGATTCCTTCCTCCAGGGCAGCGGTAACTGCCTCCGCACCGGGGGTAACCCCTTCTTCTCCAAGAATAGCATGGTCGGGATAATGGGTCAGGATCAGCCGCCGGATCATCTGCTCCACACCTTTATCAACTTCAGTTACGAGATCCTGCGCCGACGTCTTGCTGCCCAGCTCCTTCACCTGTCCCTGTCTGCTCTTGATCCATTCCCCCGCCTTAGCCGCAGCGTTAATCGCTGCCGCCGTGTAACCTTTACTAGTCACCACATAGGGCTCCCGTTCATTCCGCTTGTCAGAATTCAAAGGATTCATCTCTTCACTCCGCTTTCTTGAACTTGATCGCTCTCCCGTGAAACACTGCCATCCAAGCAGGCACACTCCTGCTTCTTAAGTTTCATTCAACGTACCCTATTTCAAAACACTTATCAAGTCAAAACTATGGCTCGACATGGATACTGGCTCCGTTCAGGACCGTAATTCCATTGCCTGCTTCCGCCAGCTCCTTCATGGCATCCATCAGGCCGAACAGCGCACCGTCCTTATGCTTAGCTTCAATCATCACATCAACAGCAGGCGTATCAGCTGCAATCCGCTTTAGAAAAGCGAGCAGAGGCGCCGGCTCCACCCCGTCGGCATGACTGCGCGGATCGGACGGGCTGCGCGGGCTGGAGACGTGGATTTTGGGCGGCAGCACCTCTCCGGGAGCCACATCGGCCAGCGCCAGCCTGCTTTTCCACGTATCCAGAATATCCGGCCACAGCTCCCAAGGAAGCTCGCCTTCGTTGTTCACCCACTGGTGATGAATATCCAGCACCATCGGCAGACCCAGACTGCGGCAGACGGCAAGGGTCTCCGCCGCATTGAACGTCTTGTCGTCATTCTCCAGCGTCATCCGCTCCTGCAGCCTTGCCGGCAGCTGGGCAAAATGCGCCTTGAAGCGTTCCGCCGCGGCAGGCTTGTCCCCATAGGCTCCGCCGATATGGATGTTGTTCTTGGCCGTTGCCGGAAGCCCCAGGGCATCCAGCATGTCCGTATGATACTGAAGGTCACGGACGGAGCTGGCCAGCACCTCCGGGCGGGGCGTGCTCAGCACCGTGAAGTGGTCCGGATGAAACGAGACCCTGAGTCCGTGCTTTTTAATATATTCTCCGACTTCGGCAAACTCCCCGGCGAGCGCCGCAAAAGGGTTCCAGTCCTGCAAGTCGGGATGTGTCGAGAGCGGAATCAGCTTGGAGGTCAGCCGGTATACCTCAATCTCCGAGCCGACATTATGCTTCAGGAGCCGCAGCGTGTTGTGCAGATTCATCCTGGCAATCTGCTCCAGCCGCCGCAGCCCCGCCTCGCGGTCGCCCAGCTTATTAAAGCTGGCCATGGTCATGGTCTTGGAGGGCGAGCAGTCTTTGATGACGGTTGACATGGCCACATAACCGAAGCGGACAATCATTTTTCTTCCCCGAAAAACATCTCATAGGCCAGTGCAGTCTGCACACGCGACTCTTCCTCATTCAGCCTGCGTACCAGGTCCATCTCCACTGCGGTAACCTCATTGCCCTGAAAATTAATCTCCGCGATGGAGGCTGAAATTTTCACTATCGCCACTGCCACGTTCTCGGGTGTATATGCAATAACCTTCTGGCCGGTCGGGTAGACGCGGAAGCCCTGTTTTACCATCTTGGTGCGCCCGTACTCCAGCAGCTCGTATAGCTCCTGCTCGTTCTTGAACTTGCAGACCGAATTGAATTCCGATAGAAATCCCATTGCCTACGATTCTCCTTCCCGGCCGGATCTGATCCGCCGTTACGCTTTGGATTTTATGATTCGTTGTCGTACTTGAGGCCCTGTCTGAACTGGTACCGCTCCAGCGCCAGCTCAACCATGCGGTCCAGCAGCGTCTGATAAGAGACGCCGGTTTCGCGCCATAGCAGCGGATACATGCTGAATGGCGTAAAGCCCGGCATGGTATTGACTTCATTAATCAGAATCTTGTTGTCAGACCTGCGCAGGAAAAAGTCCGCACGCGTGATGCCGCTGCCCTCGATCGCCCGGAAGGCCTGAAGCGCTGCTTCGCGCAGCCGGTCTGCCACTTCCGGGTCCAGCGGCGCAGGAATCAGCATCTGCGACTTGCCGTCGATATACTTGGCTGCATAATCATAATATTCACCGGAAGAGACGATTTCACCCGGAACCGAAGCCTCCGGCTCTTCATTTCCCAGTACAGCCACTTCCACCTCACGGGCATCCACAAATTCTTCAATGATCACCTTCGTATCATAGCGGAGGGCAAACTCTACAGCCTTGATTAGGCTTTCTTTATCCGCTGCTTTGGAAATACCGACGCTTGAACCCAGGTTGGCCGGCTTGACGAATACAGGGTAACCCAGCTTATCCTCCACTCCGACAATCAGCTCGTGGCTCTTCTGCTTCCAGGCCGCTGCGCTGAAATAGCAATACCCGCATTGCTCAAGCCCAGCTTCACCAAACAGCTTCTTCATCACAACCTTATCCATACCTGCTGCAGAAGCCAGAACGCCGGCCCCGATGTATGGAATGTTGGCCATTTCGAACAGTCCCTGAATCGTACCGTCTTCCCCGTTCGTGCCGTGGAGCAGCGGGAACATGACATCGACGATTGCACCCTCCCCGCTCAGCCCGCTGAATACAGTATTCAGCGCCATGCCCATATCGCCCGCCGGGCCATCCAGCTTCAGCTGCTCAATTCTGCTGTAAGCGGCGCCAAGGGTCTCTCCGACCTTCCATAATCCCTGCTTGGAAATATAAAACGGAATAATCTCATATTTATCGTAGTCAAAAGCGTTCATGACCGCAAATGCCGTCTGCAGCGATACTTCATGCTCCCCGGATTTGCCTCCGTACACCAGTCCTACGGTACATTTCGTGTTCCCCATGCCCTAACCTCTTTCTGAATTATAAGTAGTCATTAATATGAAAAAAACGGTAGGCCGTTCTGTCGGTCCATGCATAGGAATCGCGATAATCCCAATAGCGGTGACGGCTTGATACCGTTCTTGCGTTCACAAGCGGCATTCCATCCGCATCAAAGGCGGTAACAACGGTGCTGTGCTGATAGTGTCCGTTGCCGTCCCAGTCATACAGGATGACATCACCCAGACTCAGCTGGTCCGGACGCTCTACAGCTTCGGCACGCAGTCCGCTGCTGCGCTGGCCGCCCAGATACCGCCCAAGACTGTCCGACACAGCCCAGCTGAAGCTCCACCATTCCTGGGCTCCATTGTAGCCTTTGTACCACCAGCCCATTTCTCTTTTACCAGTATAGTTGATAGGCGCTCCCCCTGCAAAGAGACATTGGGAGACGTAATTGGTGCAGTCGACGTCAAAAACCTCAAATTCCGGGTTGCCGTCCTTCCACCAGCGGTCAGCATAGGCTGCCGCCTCCTCACGGCGGTAACGGACCTCTCTTGAGCCTGCGGTTCCGCGCAGAATTCTGCGGTTCAGCAGCGGCTGTGACGGCTGCGGGGCAGGCAGCACCTCACCCCATTTGGACAGCCGCAGTGACGGCTCCGCCTCTCCCGCCCCGCGCTTCGAGCTTCGCTCAGGGACACTGCGCTCGATGTTAATAATCTCCCAGCCGGCTCCTGCCTGCACAAAGGTAAGCCGCTCGGTTTCAATCTTATCCTCACGGTGCGTGATACCGCCCTTTTCATAATACAGCGCACTGTGCAGGGCTACATCTGCTATAATCTCACCGGGGTTCTGCCGCACCGTCCGCAGCGTCCGCACACCGGTCTCTCCGCGCAGCGGTGTTATGCTCCGGCTTTCATACCACTGAGCAAGACGGCGCGAGCGCTCACCCTGCATTTTGTGAAACCGCATGTCCTTCACTGTACCCTGTCCCTGTGCATAGGCCGGAGCGACCCGTCCTTTATTCAACAGATCAACATAAGCAAACAGACTTTTTTTCCACGCCTGCTCCATCTCATAACCGCCTTTCCCTGTTTGGCTGCTGTCCTATGTATATGTGCGGAAAGGTAATGCTATACAGACGGAAACAGGCAGAGGGCGGTAAAATCGTCAGGGGAAGACCGGCTGCTAATTCCGTTATTACGGCAGGCTTCAGGCAATCAGCAGACTGTGCTAATGTGTATGATTTCACATAGTACAAGCCGGGGAAATGAAGCGAAAGCGCAGGTAAAATTGGGCGAATTAAGCAGCAAAAAAAACTTTACTCTCATCTATGTAACCGTTATACTTTATATATACGAAATTTGAAATGGAGTTTCATCAGATGAAACAAGGAGGCGCATATATGCCAAGCAAGGACCATTTTTCACTGTCCAAGAGCCTGAAATCAGGCGGCAAATTCTACCGCTACTATGATCTGAATTCCCTTGAACAACAAGGTGTGGGCGACATATCCTCCCTGCCCTTTTCCATTAAAGTGCTGCTGGAGGCTGCTGTCCGCCAGTATGACGGACGGGCAATCACAGAAGAGCATGTGAAGCAGCTGGCCGGATGGTCCGGCGGCATTGACCGCAACAAGGAAATTCCGTTTATTCCGGCGCGCATCGTGCTGCAGGATTTCACCGGTGTCCCGGTGGTAGTCGATCTGGCGGCTATGCGCGATACCGTCAAGAAGGCCGGCGGAGATCCGAAGAAGATCAATCCGCTCGTTCCGGTTGATCTTGTTATTGACCATTCCGTCATGGTTGATGCATTCGGCACAGCCGATGCACTTGAATATAATATGAATGTCGAATTTGAACGCAATGAGGAGCGCTACCGCTTCCTGCGCTGGGCGCAGACGGCATTTAACAACTTCCGCGCCGTTCCTCCGGCAACCGGAATCGTGCACCAGGTCAACCTGGAGTACCTGGCTTCAGTAGCTGCCACCAAGACTGTTGACGGTGAGACTGTAGTCTATCCGGATTCCCTGGTCGGTACGGACTCCCACACTACCATGATCAACGGCCTCGGCGTTGTCGGCTGGGGTGTCGGCGGGATCGAGGCAGAAGCAGGGATGCTGGGACAGCCGCTTTATTTTGTCACACCTGAGGTTGTCGGCTTCAAGCTTACCGGCAGTCTGATGGAAGGGGCTACGGCAACTGACCTTGCACTGACAGTTACCCAGATGCTCCGCAAGAAGGGCGTTGTCGGCAAGTTCGTCGAATTCTACGGCCCGGGTCTGGCTAACATCAGCCTGGCTGACCGCGCTACTGTCGCTAACATGGCGCCTGAGTACGGGGCAACCATCGGCTTCTTCCCTGTAGACGAAGAAACGCTGGCCTACCTGCGCAGCACCGGCCGTCCGGATGAACTGGTAGAGCTGGTCAGTGATTACTATAAGGCACAGGGCATGTTCCGTACTTCCGACACCCCTGATCCGCAGTTCAGCGATGTGATCGAGCTTGATCTGGCATCTGTGGTTCCATCCCTGGCCGGACCTAAACGTCCGCAGGACCGTGTCGAGCTGTCACACATGAAGGAGAATTTTGAAGGCATCATCCGCACACCTGTCGATAAAGGCGGCTACGGCCTCAGCGATGAGAAGATCGCCGAAGTGGTAGAAGTGCAGCACAAGAACGGAAGCACCAGCAAGATGGGTACAGGAGCCGTAGTTATTGCCGCAATCACCAGCTGTACGAACACCTCTAACCCAAGCGTAATGCTCGGTGCGGGGCTGCTGGCGAAGAAGGCTGTAGAACGCGGTCTGACCAAACCGGGTTATGTGAAAAGCAGCTTGACTCCGGGCTCCCTCGTCGTCACCGAATATCTGGAGAAGGCTGATCTGCTTAAGCCGCTTGAGGCACTCGGCTTCTATCTGGCCGGCTACGGCTGCGCGACCTGCATCGGCAACTCCGGCCCGCTGCCGGATGAAGTCAGCCAGGCTATCACTGACAATGATATGACGGTAGCCGCTGTAATATCCGGTAACCGTAACTTCGAAGGCCGCGTGCATGCCCAGGTCAAGGCCAACTATCTGGCTTCACCGCCGCTCGTTGTGGCTTATGCCCTGGCCGGCACGGTTAATATTGACCTGCAGACAGAACCGCTCGGCTACGACCCGCAGGGAGAGCCTGTGTTCCTGAAGGATATCTGGCCGACATCTGCCGAGATCCGCGAAGCCATCGGAGTCTCACTAAGTCCGGAAATGTTCCGCCGCAAATATGAGAATGTGTTCACCGCCAATGAACGCTGGAATGCTATTCCTGTACCTGAAGGCGAGCTGTATGAGTGGGATGACAACTCCACCTACATCCAGAATCCGCCGTTCTTCGAGAACCTTGCTGACGGCATCGGCGATATTAAGGACGTTACCAATGCACGCGTGCTGGCTCTGCTGGGCGATTCCGTCACAACAGACCACATCTCGCCGGCGGGTAACATCTCCACCTCCGGACCTGCCGGAGAATATCTGCGCAGCCACGGTGTGGAACGCGCTGACTTCAACTCCTACGGCTCACGCCGCGGGAATCATGAAGTGATGATGCGCGGCACATTCGCCAACATCCGGATCCGTAATGCAGTTGCTCCGGGAACAGAGGGCGGCGTGACCACCTTCCTGCCAAGCGAAGAAGTCATGTCCATCTACGACGCTTCCATGCTGTACCAGTCGGCCGGCCAGAATCTGGTCGTCATTGCCGGCAAGGAATACGGCACAGGCAGCTCGCGTGACTGGGCAGCCAAAGGCACATTGCTGCTGGGTGTCAAGGCGGTTATCGCCGAGAGCTTCGAGCGGATTCACCGCAGCAACCTGGTCGGCATGGGCGTACTGCCGCTGCAGTTCCAGGAAGGCCACGGCTGGAGCAGCATGGGGCTGACCGGACGCGAGACCTTCAATATTACCGGTCTAGACAACTATGTGCTCCCGGGTCAGGAGCTGACGGTTACAGCTACCCGCGAAGACGGTACACAGTTCGAGTTCCCGGTCATCGCGCGGCTGGACAGTACAGTGGATATTGACTACTACCGCAATGGGGGTATTCTGCAAACGGTACTCCGCCAGATGCTGGCTGACGCTACCGCTTCAGAAACAGCTCTGCCTGTTGAATAGACATCTTAAATAATCCGGCCTCCCGACCGGATTAGATTTAAACAGCCCCCGCTGCATTCTGAGGATGCAGCGGGGGCTGTTTATTTATCGGACCTGCTAGATCTCAATCCGCTCCGAATTCAGGATCACTTTATAGATGAGTGCAATAATCTGTGAGCGGTCGGTCACATTCATTTTATTGAAAATACGGCTTAGATGGTTTTTGACGGTATGCTCACTGATAAACAAGGCGCCGGCAATCTCTTTGTTCGTCTTGCCGTGCACAATCAGCTCCAGCACCTCTTCCTCGCGCGGTGAGATGCCCCATTCCTCTTTCGGAAGTGTCAGCGCAGCACTGTCCAGCAGCCTTGATCCTGTAACCGCCCGCTTCTTAGGCCTGGAATAGGCACGGCTCTGCAGAAAGCGCTCAAACGATGTGCGCGGCTCATCTTCAACCGCAGTTGTCATGTCAGGCTCCGGACTGAAGCGGGAATAGTCGATCCATTTCAGCGGCGGTCCGCCTGGATGCTTGCGTTCTGCCTGTCCGCTCATATGGTGCAGGACAAGAGCCAGAAGCTGGACTGCCGGCGGCAGGACTGCCCGTTCCTGTGAACATTCGGGTAAGCGCAGCCTGTCCACCTGTTTCAGCAGTTCAAGCTCCTTTGCAAAAAATCCGTATTCGCCAAGAAGATCACTGCGGAACGGAGCAAGCAGACAAGCGCGGCTCACCAGCTCCGCTTCAGCCTCCGGGCGCTCCTGATAGCGGGCAAAATCACGGGCCAGCTCTGAAGCATCCAGTGACAAATACTGGAGCGGGATATTGTTATTCTGCAAATATTCCCGTAAGCTCGCCAGGAATACCCCGGACTGCTTCCAGTATCTGCTGTCCTTTTCAATCAGACGGATGGCCCACCCGGCCAGTCCCGCTACCGTCTCCAGCTGGATTATCCATTGCTCGGCTTCCCTCAGCTGCCTGAAACCGACAGAGAGAATCCCTCTAAATTCATTACCGGCCAGCAGCGGGCATTCCAGCAGAATAAGTCCCCCCGCTGCTTCATGAATAATTGCAGAGGACAGAAAAGACTGCGGGGAATAGCGGGATTCCAGATCCCTTACGTAATAATCGCCGGATTCCGGCGTCCAGCCTCTTGCGTAGTATGTATGGGCGGCATGATCCCCGTTCTGGAACAGCACCAGCACCTGAGACTGAGGGAAGGGCTGACCCGTCACCACATCCAGCAGCTGCTTCCCAAGCTCCTCTAGCGATCCGGCACGCTGGAGATCCTCAGCCGCTTCCTTAAGGCGCAGTACCCCTTCCATGCCCAGCTGCTCCGGGACACCGTTAAAAGGTCGGCCGTTCCGATCTTTCTGCGGTTTCGGCACCCATCCGGCCAGCAGCTTACATATGATGCGGGCAAGCACCGAAATGCTTTTCCCGATTTCCGTTATCCGCTCCCCGCTAATTTCCGGCATAGCACGGAGACTGGATATCAGCCGGCCGTAGGCAGGGTGATTCTGCATCCTTGCTTCGAACACAGCCAGCACCTGCTCCTTGGTCCCCTGCACCATATAGAGCCCAGACCATAAATAATAGACCCGGCCGTACCCTGCAGCCAGCGGAGTAACAGCATACTTTAATCCGGGAACCCATTCCATCACGGCAGGATCTTGTGAGTCCCCCAGCCGGTGCAGCAGCCGTTCACAGCCGCGGGAAGTGTCTTGCAGCGAATCCAGCATCTCCTTGAAAAGCGTGCCGGGAGTTGCCGGTGAAGTAATGAAGCAACCGTCCTTGTCGGTCAGCACGATAGCCTGATCCGCAGCAGCGCCGAACGTATCCTGCAGCTGCTGAATCTCTTCCATTAACGTGTCTGGTACTGCCGCAATCATAGAATCACCCCATGCCCGGAATTAGCAAAGAACATATACATGCGCAAATCGCCATTTCCTGCTTTCCTATATATAGCTTTTTATCATAGTTCATTTTGGGCGCAGATACAATTTTTCATCAAGTATAAAAAAAAGAACGCCAGTGCTAAATCGGATAGATATTATTCCTAATTGGCATATCACTCCGGTTTTGTCTGACGTTTACTTTTTATATACCCTAATTAAACGCTTCCATAACGGAAATTCCGGCCCTGAAAAATAATTAACAGTTATCCAATCATAAGACCCATCTCAGCGGCATTTTCTGCAAGAATGACAGCATACTGCTGCAGCGTCTCCTGTGACAGCCTGCTGACGGGGCCTGAAAGGGACAGCGCCGCTGCAACCTTGCCGGTGCGCCCGACAATCGGAACAGCTACCGCAGCTGCTCCCGGCTCGCGCTCCTCGAAGCTGGTCGCGTATCCGCGGCGTGTAATCTCTCTCAGCTGCTCCAGATAAAGGCTGCGGTCGACGCTCTCCGGCCAGGAGGGATCAGCCAGCAGCCGCACCTGAATCTCAGATGGCGCATAGGCAGCCAGCACCTTGCTGGAAGCACCTACAGACAGCGGCAGACGGGCTCCGATCTGCGCTACACGCCGGATAGCCTGATGACTCTGGACGGCCTGAATCCGTACACGCTCCAGATCATCACGCAGGTACAGGCTGACGGTCTCTCCAAGCCGGTCACGCAGCCGTTCCATTGCCGGAAGCAGCAGCACCGCGGGCTCATCAAGGGTCGGCAGGTGGGTGGACAGCTCCCAGATCCGGATGCCAAGCCGGTATTTATCCGTCCCTTCATTGCGAAGCAGAAATCCTTTTTCCTCAAGCGTCGTCAGCAGGCGGTGCACTGTGCTTTTGTGCAGACTGATTTTCCCAGCAATCTCTGTAAGGCTCAAATCGCTCTCCTGGGTAAAGCACAGTAATATATCCAGCGCCCTTTCTACAGCGCGAACAGTCAGCTTCCGGTCCTCCACATTATTCTCCCCTTACCTGTTTCATTAAATGAAACCCGGTTACATTATTCTACATAGTCAACTCTATCTTAGAGCAAAAGTCCGGAGAAAGTCCAGCATAATAAAGCTACCGGAAAAGCCTGGGTCGCAGTTTACATTTACATTACAAAAGCGGCGAATTCATTGACTTTGCATGGCCTGGAACCTACGATTAAATATATGAATTATTATTTTAGGAGTGGACATTATGGATCTGGCAACTCTCCGTACCGGCCCGCCGGTCTCACACAAGCCTGATAAGCAAAAGCCGGATGCAGCACATCAGATTTCTCTGCGGATGATCCGTTTCAAGCATATTGTTGTAGCACTGCTGTTATCGGTCTTTTTCTTTTTTGTCTTCTGTTTTATTGCACTTCATGCCTATATCGCCTGGGTGCTGTCTAACCCGACAGTAGCCCCGCTCTATTCCACACCCATGATTGCCAAGGGGCTGGAATATGAGGATGTGAACTTCCCGGCGCTCGACGGCAGCCGCACGATGCAGGGCTGGTACATTCCGTCTGAAGGCTCCACCAAGACAATCGTGTTCAGCCATGGCTACGGCGCGAACCGCGAGGAAACCTGGGTTCCCATGTATGATCTGGTCCATTACGCGCACAGCCTGAACTTTAATGTCGTCATGTTCGATTACGGCTTTGCCGCCCAGGTTAACAAGGATATAGCTACCGGCGGCAAAAAAGAGTCCCAGCAGCTGCTCGGTGCGATTAATTTCGCCAAAGAACGGGGTGCCCGTGAGATTGTAGTCTGGGGCTTCTCCATGGGCGCAGGCACTGCGCTTCAGGCCGGGCTTGTCACAGAAGACGTCGATGCCATGATTCTGGACAGCACGTTCCTGCTGGAGCCGGATACGCTTTATCATAATATCAAGCAGAATATTGACCTGCCCCGCCAGCCCTCCCTGGAAATCATGGAGCTGCTGTTCCCGGTGCTGAACGGTACGGGACTGAATCAGATTCCTTACAGCCAAGTCAAAAAGGAGGATTATCCGTTCCCGATCCTGTTCATGCACGGCACGAAGGATGATAAGGCGCCCTATCCGATTGCCGAGGAGCTGGCAGCCAATCAGAGCAATCCCTATTCCGATTCATGGATTATAGAGGACAGCCATCATGAGCTGCTGTTCCGCGAGCATCCCCGTGAATATCTGCGCCGTGTCTCCGCTTTCCTCGGGAATGTGCAGCTGGCAGAGTTGCAGGAGGGCAGCGGAATCAGGGCTGCAAGCAAATAAACAACCAGCACTTAAGAAAGCGTGCAGCGCCGTTATTATACCGGCCTGCACGCTTTTTGGGTCGTCAGGCTGCCTATTTTTCCGGAAAGAGCACCCTGCGGTGCTGACAAAGAATCCTCGCCTGATCTTGGAATCCTTCTCATATTCTCATTTCACGGTTCATATAATGAACCGTTATTGAGCTAAAGACAGGAGGTCTTCCAGCCATGCTGTATATATACGGGCCGCTGCTGCCTGTGCGTATTCTTGAGGAGATTATTGTCTGGAAAACCCAGGAGAAGGAGCATACCGGGGTTATCAAAGGAATTGTTCCCGCTCTGGAGGAGCCCTATCTTAAACTGCTGGAAGAATGGGCTGTTGTTTTGGTCGCCGCAGAGCAGAGTGCGCGGAGACTGCTCGAAGTCTCACTCGTTCCTGTCCCGGGCGGACACGCCGGGCTTGCTGACGATACCGGACAGCTTGTTCATACCGCATGCGGACAGTCCCGTGAACTCATCCGCCAGCTGTACGCTCTGCGGGAGACCAGCCCGGCCGTCAAGGGCCAGCCTTTGGCCGGCGTAGTGATTCTGCATATTATCCGCGAATCGGAGTATTACCTTGCTGTACTGGGAACGCTGAGCGCTCCGGGACAAATCACTGGAATGATGCGGGAAGCGGCTATAGACCAGCCCGGGCAGCAAGAGCCGGTATTCTGGCCTGAGGCCCGGGAGGTTCCCGGACTGGAGGCCCTCGGAGCCTCCTTGCCGGAGCTGCGTGAGCCGGGCTCGGTCCCAATCGGCGGCCATACCCTTCCGCCCCTTCCCTATCCCTATAATGCGCTGGAGCCTTACATTGACGAGAAGACAATGGTCATTCACCATGACAAACACCACCAGAGCTATGTAGACGGGCTGAACAAGGCGGAGCTCAAGCTGGCTGAGGCCCGCAAGAGCGGTGATTTCGATCTGGTTAAGCACTGGGAGCGGGAGCTTGCCTTTAACGGGGCAGGCCATTACCTGCATACGATCTTCTGGAATGTCATGTCTCCGCAGGGCGGGGGACGCCCGACAGGGGCCCTGCTGGATGCCATCGAACGCAGCTTCGGCAGCTACGACGCCTTCAAGAACCAGTTCACTGAGGCGGCCAACAGGGTTGAAGGCGGCGGCTGGGCCCTCCTGGTCTGGAGCCCGCGCAGCCGCAGGCTGGAGATCCTGACTGCCGAGAAGCATCAGAATCTGTCACAGTGGGACGTCGTCCCGCTGCTGGTGCTGGACGTCTGGGAGCACGCCTATTACCTTAAACACCAGAATAACCGGGCCGATTACATTAAAGACTGGTGGAAGGTGGTCAACTGGCCGTATGTCTCCGAGCGTTACGCCGCCGCACGCAAGCTGATGTGGCAGCCTTTTTAAGCAGGAAAGCCCAGCAGGCCGCTCCTGCCGCACGTCAGAACTAAAAAAATCCCGTCCATCACCGGAGGGCTGGACGGGATTTGCATATATTCGGAGAGGCTTACAGCCTGCTCCGTTCTATTCTTTGATTAAGGCCAGGAATTCTGCGCGGGCCGCAGCATCTTCACGGAAGCTGCCTCTGGTCGCCATGGTCACCGTCTTGCTGCCGGGCTTCTTCACCCCGCGGGCGCACATGCACAGATGCTCTCCCTCTACCACAACCATCACGCCGTGCGGACTCAGCACCTCTGCCATAATATCAGCAATTTGTGCTGTGATACGCTCCTGTACCTGCAGGCGCCGGCTCACTGCCTCCACCAGTCTGGCAAGCTTGCTAAGCCCGGCAATCCGCCCGCTCGGCACGTAGCCGATATGCACCTTGCCGAAGAAAGGGGCCATGTGATGCTCACACTGGCTGTAATAGACGATATCTTTTACAATAACCAGCTCTTCATGAGACTCATCAAATGTAACGCCGAGCGCCTCGCGGGGATCTATTGAATAACCGCCAAAGATCTCCTCGTACATCCGCGTGACGCGGGCCGGCGTTTCCAGCAGCCCTTCACGGCCGGTGTCTTCACCGATTAACTCCAATATTTTCGCAACGTGGTACTCAATCTGCTCACGGTTCACAGATACCTTACCGTTCACATATTCCTTGATGCCCCCCATGAAGCCTCCCCCTTTCGTCCCCGTATCTATAATTATTTATAACGAGAACCTATTATCTGCCTTTGCGGCCCGGTTTCTGTCTGGCTGCTGGAGCAGGCCGTCCCGGCTGTCCGCCGTTATTCTTCAGCATCTGCTGGGCACGCTGCATTTGTTTGCCGTTAAGGTTGTAGCCCATTTGCTTAGCCACTTTCTGAAGCATTTCAGGATCATTCTGCATCGTTGACATTTGTCTGCGCAGATAGAATACACCAATAGCAAATCCGCCAATCAGACCTACGACAAGCGTAATAATAGGTAATGCAATATCCATCTTAAGTCCACCTTTGTGCTCAATTGTCTGCATGCCCGCCAAGGGCACGCGATTCTATCATAGCATTTCAACATCTGCACAGCAATTGGTAAATCCCTTAAATTAAAAGAGATAAATTCCGGCTCCATCCCGGGCTGATTCCCCTGCCTCCAGCTCCAGCAGACGGCTCTTGATCCCCAGTCCTCCGGCATAGCCCACAAGCGCACCGGCTGCACCAATGACACGGTGGCAGGGAACAATCACAGGAACCGGATTGCGGTTGTTCGCACCGCCGACTGCCCGGACTGCCTTTACATTCCCTACTGCCTGCGCGATTTCCTTGTAGGAAGCAGAGGCGCCGTAAGGGATGTTGCGCAGCGCTGCCCATACCTGCAGCTGGAACGGGGTTCCGCGCATATCAAGCGGCAGGTCGAAGTCCCGGCGGCGCCCTTCAAAATACTCCGCAAGCTGAAGTCTCACCCCGGCAAGCTGCTCATCCCCCGGCAGCAGCTCCACGCGGCCAAGCTGTGCAGCGAGCCATTTCTCCGCTTGCCCGCGCGTCTCTTCAAACGGGCCGAATTCAATCAGGCACAACCCCTGTTCTGTTGCACACAGAGTCAATGGGCCGATCAGCGATTCCATCGCGCTGTAGTATACCGCTTCTGCTTCTGCACCATGCTTATTCATTGCCTGCATCCCCCTGCTTCAGCAGTCTGCTGTGTGCCCGGTCCAGCATTTCCCGCACCACGCCATCTTCTTCACGCTGAAGTGCCTGCTCTACAGCCGCCAGCGCCTCAGCGCCGCCGATTTTGCCCAGGGCCCAGGCTGCCGTACCGCGCATCTCCGGACGGGTCTCCTTAAGGACGATCTCCGTCAGCTTCGGTACTGCAGCGGCCTCCTTGAAATTGCCCAGCGCAATAACCGCATTACGCTGAATCGGCTTCTTGCCGCGCCAGGCCGCCGAGCTCATGCCGAATCTCTCCTTGAACTCACGGTTGCTTAAGTCAAGAATCGGCAGCAGCAGCGGCTTGACCACCTCCGGATCAGGCTGCAGCTCCGGCCGGTGGTTCCAGTTCTTGCCCCGGTTCTTAGGGCAGACAATCTGGCAGGTATCGCAGCCGTACAGCCGGTTCCCGATCTTCGTCATATATTCCTCACTCAGGAAGCCCTTGGTCTGTGTAAGGAAAGAAATACAGGCCTGCGCATTCAGCTGGCCCGGACCGACGAGTGCTCCTGTAGGACAGGCATCAATACACTTCGTGCAGTCTCCGCAGCCGTCCTCAACCGGCTTATCGGGAGGAAACGGAATATTCGTCACCATCTCTCCGAGGTAGATCCATGACCCCCATTCCGGTGAGATGATCGCACAGTTTTTGCCGCTGAAGCCGATGCCGGCCCGCTCCGCCACCGCACGGTCTACCAGAACACCGGTATCGACCATACTCTCAAGCAACGCGTCCGGTACGCGTTCAAGAATAAAGGCTTCAAGCTTAGCCAGCGCTTCACGGAGGACCAGATGATAGTCACGTCCCCAGGAGGCCCGGGCAAGAATGCCCCTGCGCTCCCCCGGCTCCGATTTTGGCGGATTCACCATTTTGGAGGGATACGCTACAGATATGGCAATAATGGACATAGCCGTACCGTTCTTCAGCGCCGGTACCGTACGCTTATCCAGATCCTGCTCCTCAAAGCCGGACTCATAGCCTTTATCCCGGTGATCCTGAAGAATGTTCTTCAAATATAAAAAGGGCTCAGCCGTAGTGAACCCGACATCATCAATACCTAGCTGCGGGGCAGCCTCTTTAATGTCAGCCTTCAGCTGCTCCCACCTGGAAGCCGGCGGGGCATACGCAGATTGGGCCTTGATATTCATTTCCGCCTTCTCCTTCTGCTCTTTATTTGCTCACATATATAAAACTTCATTCTTACCGGATCCGCCGCTTACAGAGCATTAAGTTTGGACAGAGGCCACCAGATATACATGGCCTTTCCGACGATGAAGGACTGCGGCACAGCCCCGAAATAACGGCTGTCCTTGCTCGCGCCGGCATGGCGGTTATCTCCCATCACAAAGTAGGTTCCGGCTTCAACCGTCAATGCCTCAAAATCCGAATCCTGCACAGCTGTATCTACATAAGGCTCATCAGCCAGTACGCCGTTGACATAAAGCTGATGCTCTTTCACTTCTATTACATCACCCGGTACGCCGATTACGCGTTTAACCAGATATTCCTTGCGGTCCGGTCCCAGACTCGGATCATGCAGCACAACAACATCCCCCCGCCCCGGGTCAGCAAAGCTTAAGGTTATTTTGTTGATAATCAGCTTCTCACCCTCATACAGCGTAGGCTGCATAGACTGTCCGATTACGGTTGAGACATTGAACACAAACAGATTAAGCAGCGACATGATTACAAATACAATTGCAGCAGTGAGCATCCAGTCCCGCAATTCCCGCGCCCATTGATGTGCCGGCCCTCTTCTGGAGCCGTTATGGGTAACCGAGCGGTATCTTTGTTTGCGGCTGCGCATGAATGCCTTTTCCGGTACACCGTTCATATGCCACCTTCTTGCTCTGATAATTATTCAGGCGACGCCGCTTGTGCTTTGGCCCATAACAATAGAAAAGCATATCTCCCGGCCATTTGCAACGACAACGGGGGAGATATGCTTTAGTATAATGAAACAGACTATGCAAATCGTCATAGTTCTCTATTCTAGTAAATGTTTCCGCTTACGTATATCGGAAGAAATAATCCTTAACCGACAATGCTAAGCTTACGTACGGATTTGAAAATCTGATTCTCGTTATAGCCCATCGCTTCATACAGCGGCAAAGCAAACGAGTTATGCTCATCAACGGCCACAAAGATGCCGCTAACCTTACGGGCCTGGAATCTGTTCTCCATCGCCGATACCAGACTTCTGCCGATTCCTCTGCGGCGGTATTCAGGATGAATGGCAATACGGAAATAACAGCCGTGATTCTTTTCAATCGTACCGATCAGTGCACCGACAATCTCACCATCTTCTTCAGCAACTACAATGAGATCGGAATCCCAGGAAAGCTGCCTGGAGAAAGGCTCCATCGTGCTCTCAAAACATTCTTCCGATAATGCGTTCTGCAGCAATTCAGTCACAGGGGTAACGTCGCTTAATTGAAAGGAACGAACGTGCATTCTTTAAATCTCCCTTTTCTATGGCTTGGATTTTACAAAAAGAAGGAGTTCCCGCAACAGTAGACAAAGAAAAAAAGCATGGAAAAACGAATGGATGCTATCTCGAAGAAGTCGCCGAATCCATCTTGACATTGGAAGCTTTTCTCGTGGTCAAAGAAGTATTAACCGTATGTAAACGGCTGATAGCATCTTCAATGTTCAAAAACCGAGGAATACCTGCTTTTAACTCTATTAAAGCACACTTTTCTGGCGATATCACCATTTTTCTTTGGAAAGCGCTTTATATCAAACGCTTTCATTGAACAACTTTACACATTTGCATGTTTAAGGTAATTCTAAGCGCATAAACATTCTTTTCCGGGAGATTCTAAACTTTTAACATAGCCTTAACATAGCCGGTAAGTTAATCGGGCCTCACACTTTCTAAACATAAATGTTTGTTTAATGTTGCATTCTTGTTCCAGATACGGTTTAATAATAGTATCTTATTGGTTACATACCCTATAGGGCACATTGGAAATAAGGGGTTTTGACGTCAAGACCGCCAAAATTCTTTATCTATACAAATTCTCATAAACTCAGGAGGGATTTTTCCATGGCATTTCAATTACCGGCACTTCCTTACCCGAACAACGCACTTGAACCACACATCGACGCTTTGACGATGGAAATTCACCATGACAGACACCACAACACGTATGTGACGAACCTGAACGCTGCTCTGGAAAAGGCGCCTGAACTGCAGGACAAGAGCATCGAAGAGCTGCTCACTGACCTGAACGCAGTACCTGAAGCCATCCGCACTGCTGTCCGCAACAACGGCGGCGGCCATGCTAACCACACGCTGTTCTGGGAAGTTATCGGACCTAACGGCGGCGGCGCTCCGGCTGGCGCACTTGCGGCAGCTATCGACAGCGAGCTCGGCGGCTTGGACAAGTTCAAAGAAGATTTCGCTGCGGCGGCAACTACCCGTTTCGGCAGCGGCTGGGCTTGGCTCGTTGTTAAAGACGGCAAGCTGGCTGTAACAAGCACACCTAACCAGGACAATCCAATCAGCGAAGGCGCTACACCAATCCTTGGCCTGGATGTATGGGAGCATGCTTACTACCTGAACTACCAGAACAAACGCCCTGATTACATCAAAGCGTTCTGGAACGTAGTGAACTGGGAAGAAGTCGGCAAACGCTACGAAAGCGCAAAATAAGACTCCTGCCGCCTAAGCGGACAGGGTGAACATAACGGATACCGCCCCCCGGGCGGTGTCCGTTTTTTGTGTGTTGCGGACTGGGCGGGAGCTCTGGATAGGGCTGGATCGGGGCTGGACGTGGCCGGACGGGGGCTGATTGCGTACTCTGAACGTGGCCGGATCGGAGGCTGGTTGCGGGCTCTGGACGTGGCCGGACGGGGGCTGATTGCGTACTCTGAACGTGGCCGGACGGGGGCTGGTTGCGTACTCTGAACGTGGCCGGACGGGGGCTGATTGCGTACACTTTGCTATAAGTGTAGATTGTGCAACTAAAACCCCCGTTTTTAGCCATATCTGCCGCTTAGCTGCACTCTGTGCAATTAAAAAACGGACATTGCTGATTTTCAGCTGTTTCAGGCTGATTTAGCTGTACAAACTGCAGCTATATGGTGAAAAAGCAGAGATACGCAAGTTTTAAGTGTAGAGAGTGCAGCTATACGGTTCAAAGGCTGAGATACGCAGGTTTCAAGTGTAGAGAGTGCAGCTGCTGAGGTGCATTAGCCAGGCTGCAGCCCGCCTCCCTAATTCCGCATGAAAAACAGCCTTGCCGTATTACCGGCAAGGCTGTTTCTTGCGGTGCAGCTACAGCTACTCCTTCTCCGCCTCATCGAAGTAGCTGTTGAGCAGCTTGAGAAAGACGTTCGGGAAGGCGTAGTCCGCCATGTCCGAACGGCGGATCCAGCGCACCGCGCCGGCGTCCTCCGGATGGTCCCCATCCGCGAAGGGCTCCGCCGGCAGCAGCCCGGCGGCCGGCTCAGCCGCCGCCGTCCCAGAGGACGCCCGCGCTTCTGCCGCCAGCGGCAGAGCAAGGGCGTCCTCTTCCCTGCAGATGTACACCTGCAGGGTCCACACAATATGGCTGAACGTATGCTCCGCAGCCGTCCAGTGCCCCTCAGGCCGGGCGAAGATCCCGGCCTGACGCAGGGACCGGCGCAGCCGGTCCAGCGCTGCCGCTTCCGGCAGCAGCGCCCCGGTGCCGCCGCCCGCAGCAGGCGGCGCAGGCCAGTGCGGCAGCTCCCACATGCGGGCTAACAGCCCGCTCTGTGGCCGCTGCCGGATCAGCACCTTACCGGCATGCTCGCCGCTGCCGGTGATGAGGGCCGCCAGCCGCTCCTCCGGACGCGGCGGCTTGGCCTTGGTCTTGACGGGCAGCGACGTCTCGCAGCCCGCCAGGCGCGCCGCGCAGTGCTCCATCACCGGGCAGATGAGGCAGCGCGGTGATTTCGGCGTGCAGATCAGCGCGCCCAGCTCCATCAGCGCCTGATTGAAATGTGAAGCCTCCCCCTCCGGGATCAGCTCAGCCGCCAGACGCTCCATCTTCACCCGGGTGGGCACCTTGGCGATGTCATCCTCCAGCAGGAAATAGCGGGATAACACCCGCATCACATTGCCGTCCACCGCCGGTTCAGGCCGGTTGAAGGCGATGCTGAGGATCGCACCAGCCGTATAGGGGCCGACACCCTTCAGGCTGAAGACAGCATCGCGGTCGTTAGGGACCTCCCCGCCGTACTGGTCCTTGACCTGCCTTGCCGCATGCTGCAGGTTCCGAGCACGTGAATAGTAGCCCAGCCCCTCCCAGCATTTCAGCACATCCTCCTCCGGCGCATCCGCAAGTGACTCTACCGTCGGAAACCGCTCTATGAACCGGTTGAAATATGGAATGACCGTATCCACTCTTGTCTGCTGCAGCATAATCTCCGATATCCAGATATAATACGGATTACGGTGGCGCCGCCACGGCAGATCCCGCTTCTGCACCTTATACCACTCCAGCAGATTTGTACTAAAAAACAACTTAACCTGCTGCTCCTGCTCTTGTTGTTTATCCGTTGTCATGCTTTTGCTCCTTGCCTGTAAATTCTCTTCCTCAGGGAAGTGCCCTGCAGCACTTAACGTTCTCTTATCCTGACCGCAGTTCTCTCACTGCGATCCCATCCAGCGCAGCCCGTCTCAGCCTCGCCGCTCCACAACCGCAAAGGTTGAAGCCAGCTCCTGGCTGTGGGTTATCGTAAGATGAATAATATGCTCTTCCCCGTTCAGCCCCAGCCTGAACCAGGCCTGCTCTGATAGTGTCACGGACGGTTTGCCGGAGGCACCCGGCAGAATCTCAATATCCTGAAAGCCCGCTATGCTGCCGATTCCGCAGCCCAGCGCCTTAACCACCGCCTCCTTCGCAGCAAACCGGCCCGAGACGAATTCAGGCAGTCTGCCTGCCCGTCCGTCTGCCAGCTCAAGCTCAGACGGAGTGAGGATACGCCTGATGAATTTGCTGCCGGATTCCTTAGATAATATATCCTTCATGCGCCGGATCTCCAGCACATCATGTCCGATTCCATAAATCACAATTCCACACTCCTTATAAAAGTACCGTCAGGTAATGCTTCGTTTGCAAACCCCGGTCTTCTATCTGCTGTCTTTCAATGAACGCTTTATTAATGGTATTATCTTCATATACATTCTTGGTATTCTGGAATCATTATAGTCCGGGATTTATTATCTGTCATATTATCTCTGAACCAAAGAGAGGGGATTCACCCGATGAACCGTAACTTCCAATTGCCCGCTGGTGAGGATGCCGTGCTGCGCTGCTCCCATTTCCCGGCCCGCACCAAAGCCACGAGCCTGATAGTCATTGCACACGGCTATAAAGGATTCAAGGATTGGGGAATGTTCCCCTACCTCGCCGCCGAGCTGAGCCGTGACCATGAAGTCATCTCTTTTAACTTCTCCCACAGCGGAATCGGTGAGGACCCGCAGAATTTCACCGAGCTGGAGAAGTTCGCCCGCAATACTTACAGCAGGGAAATCAGGGATCTGGAGATCCTGCTCTCCTATCTCAGCCAGCATCATAAATTTGGGGCGCTCCCCCTGTTCCTGCTGGGACACAGCCGCGGAGCCGGGGACAGTCTGCTGTATGCGCTGGACCACCCGGATGAAATTGCCGGAGTCATCTCCTGGAACGGGATCACCGACCTTGATCTGTTCACGGAGGAGCAGAAGCACGAGATGAGAACGGCAGGCCGCAGCCATGTGCTTAACGGCCGTACCGGCCAGCAGATGCCGCTGGATGCTGTAATTCTTGAAGATCTGGAACGCCAGGCCGAACGTTATAATATTCTTGAACGGATGAAATCTGCCCGCTTCCCTGCCATCCTGATTCAGGGAACGGAAGACAGCGCACGGCTGCGGAAGGGCTCTGAGCAGCTAACCGGGCTCCGTCCCGATATCCGCTGGGTCCAGATTGAAGGCGGAGACCATACCTTTTGCACGGTTCATCCCTTTGCCGGGACAACCCCGCAGCTGGAGCAGGCCATCATCGCTTCTGACGCCTTCATCCATGAGACACTGGAGAGCCGTCGCAGCCCTCTTTAAACTGCACAGCAAAACCGCCGGAGAGACGGTACTAGTACACTCCGGCGGTTTTTTCTGACCAAATGAATTCTTACCCTCTGCTAGATCCCCGGGATAACATTGCGTTTATGCGCTGTTCTCTTGTAATAACGCTCCAGCTTCTCTGCAGCCTCCGGACTGACCGGTTTACCTTCCAGATAGTCACTGTTCTCATCATACGTTAAGCCAAGCTCGGTTTCATCCGTTTGACCTGGCCACAGACCCGCTGTCGGCGCCTTGGTCACAATCTCATCCGGCACTCCCAGATAGACGGCAAGCTGGCGGACCTGACGTTTGTTAAGCGTGCTCAGCGGCGTAATATCAACCGCACCGTCCCCCCACTTGGTATAGAAGCCGGTAATCGCCTCAGAGGCATGATCCGTCCCCACTACCAGCAGGTTATTCTCAAAAGCAAGCGCGTACTGCATCACCATCCGCGTTCTGGCCTTCACATTCCCTTTGCCCTGATGCGTGATGTGGCGGTGCTGTCCCAGCGCCTTAATGCTGTGCTCCACTTCGAGCGCAATCTCATTAACAGCCTCCTCGATATTGGTCTCGACCTTATGGGTAAGCCCGAAAGCCTCCACTACCGCATAGCTGTGCTCAATATCCTCCTGTTCACCATAGGGCTGGAACACACCAAGTGTAATATATTCCTTCCCTTCCCCGGCAGACAGCTCGTCCGTTGCCCGTTTGCATAGCCCTGCTGCCACAGCGCTGTCAACGCCGCCGCTAATCGCAATCAGCAGACCCTGTGCGCCGGCCTGGCGGATATAAGCTTTCAAGAAATCCACCCGTTTGCGCACCTCTGCTTCCACATCAATGGCCGGCTTGACACCAAGGGCAGCAATAATCTCTTCTTGCAGGCTCATCACCATTCCTCCGTTTCTGCAACTCCTTCTATTCGAAAAAAAATCCCGCAGAGCCGGGCTTCGGCTGCCGCGAGATTCCTCTGAACCATTACCCGTAATTTACTGGCAATAACGGTCAAATACTTCTTTCAGCTCAGCAGCAATTTCACTTGCCGAACGGTCCTCAACACCATGACGTTCAATGAAATGTACGAGCTCTCCGTCCTTCATCAAGGCGATGGAAGGTGAAGAAGGCGGATATGGGGCAAAGTATTCGCGTGCTTTGGCAGTTGCTTCCTTCTCCTGGCCTGCGAACACCGTAAACAGGTGATCCGGGAGCAGCTCGTTCTGCAGAGCCTGAGCTACGCCGGGCCGGCACTGGCCGGCTGCACAGCCGCAGACGGAATTAACAACAACAAGCGCGGTACCCTTTGAAGATAGAAGGGCAGCCTCTACTTCTTCCGGAGTCAGCAGTTCCTGGAACCCGATACCGGTTAGATCGTCGCGCATAGGCTGAATTGAATCACGCATATATTGATTAAATGACATGGACATTCTCAAGCACTCTCCTTTGCCTTTTACAGCGGTTGAATTGGGCTGCATAACCGCAGCAATCACTAACTTTATTATACATACATACCCTGTGAAAGCAAGGAATGCCGGCGGACTCTCCCTCACCCTGCAAGGTTTTCTTCAGGGGCTTCATAGGGTATGGCTATTGTAAAAGCAGACCCTTCCCCCAGTGCCGAATCTACCCTGATGGTCCCGTTATGACGCTCGACGATACTTAAGCACAGCGGCAGCCCGAGGCCCGTCCCCTGGCTCTTGGTAGTAAAAAAGGGAGTAAACAGGTCGGCAAGCTTATCCTGGGCGATTCCGCTGCCGGTATCCTTGATTGTCAGCTCAACAGTACAGCCGTTAACCCGGGTTTCCAGTGTGAGTATACCTTTGGCATCCATCGCCTCCATCGCGTTACGGGACAGGTTCAGGATAAGCTGCTTGATCTCCCGGACATTCAGCTTCAGCAGCGGCAGCGCAGGACATCTGTTCAGCTCCACGCTCTGGCCGCGCAGATTGGCATCTGCCCAGAGCAGCGGAGACAGTTCTTCTATTATATGGTGAAGCTGGACCATCTCTTTATCGGAGACCCGGCTCTGGGCCAGAGACAGAAAATCATTGATGATTCCGTTGGCCCGGTCTAGCTCGTCCATGACAATCTGGTAGTAGGAATCAAGCTCTCCCGGGCTTTTCTCACGCATCAGCTGCAGAAAGCCGCGGACTACCGCCATCGGATTACGAATCTCATGCGTGATGCCGGCTGCCATCTGGCCTACCAGCGTCAGACGTTCCACATGGTCCAGCTCCGTCCGGATTTTCTCCTCCTCCGTAATGTCCTGGACAATCATAACCACCCCGTCCGGGGAGCCCGATCCCTGCTGAACCGGGGCTGTATATATCTGATAGGTGTATTGCTCGCAGGTGATCTTGGCGTTGGAGCGCTGCTTGTTACAAAAAACAGCCTTCAGCTGCGTAAAGGTCTGCTTGTCTACAATGTCAGCGAACAGCACCGCAGCCGGCCTGGAAAGAATTTTTTCCCTTGTATAGTCAGGGTAATGCCGGTGGATCAGCTTCAGCATGAATTCATTAAGCTCTGTGATATACCCGCGTTCATTCATGGACATTATATTAAGCTGGACGATATCGGTGACCTGCTCCAATTTTTTGGATTCCCACATAAACCGCTCCGATAGGCCCTCCATTTTCTCTTTAACCAGAACCTTATCCCATGCCGTTTCGATCAAAAAGACCAGCAGGCCGCCGCTCAGCACTGTGATGAACAGGTATAACGTAAGGAGCGCAACTTCAGTGCTTACGGTCTGCGCCTCCCGGATTGTCCTCATATTGGGCAGCATGACAACAAAAAACATGTACGGGAACAGTACCGCAGACAGCAGCATAACCTTCTCCATCCACTTCGCCTGCTTAAACGGACGCGCTAACCCGAACAGCAGCGGATAGAGCAGGATACCGGAATTAATAATGATGGCACTCAGCCCCGGCGGCTCTGAGAATAAAACCGTGCAGAGCAGAAAGTAAGCGCAAAGACTCAGCCCCGGACGGAAAGAGGCGTACAGGATTCCGATGAAAGCGGGCAGCACCGCCATATTTAAATAGACCCCTCCGGCCAGGGTGGATGACAGGATCGTGCAGGCGGCAATGCTGAGTGCACAGCCGATTACAAGAAAGGACAGATCATCCGGGAGACGCTGGTTTCTGCGGGTTATGTGCCCCTTGTCCAGCCACCATTGAAACAAAAATAAAAAGGAGCAGGCTGCCGATATCTGCAATAGAATATCCTTTATTTCCTCATTAATTGCAATCACTCCCTGAGTTAGACAAAATACCCTTTCCCATTTAGATTAAAGCATAGCCCGGGTTTTCTTACAACGACATTCCCCCCTGGAACAAGGCGCTGCATCAAACCGGCGGGCATGGTAAAATTAAAGCAATTAAACAGTTTGGGAGTTAACTAAATGAGATACGATGTGATTATAATCGGCGGAGGCTCCGCCGGGCTGATGGCCGGTATTGCCGCAAGCAGCAAGGGCGGTAAAGTGCTTTTGCTGGAAAAAGGGGATAAGCTCGGGCGGAAGCTGGGGATCTCCGGGGGCGGCAGATGTAATGTAACCAATAACAAAGAGATCGATGAGCTGATCAAGTATATTCCGGGGAACGGCCGTTTTCTGTACAGCGCTTTTTCCCAGTTCAATAATAAGGATATCATCGCATTCTTCGAGAATCTGGGCATCCGGCTGAAGGAAGAGGACAACGGACGGATGTTTCCGGTCAGCGACAAAGCAAAAACGGTGGTGGACACCCTGGTCAAACAGGTACGCGGTCAGGGAGTCGAGATCCGGCTGCATGCCCCGGTGCGTGAGCTCCTGTATAAGGAGGATAGGGTGGAAGGGGTCCGTCTGCACAGCGGCGAGATTATCAAGGCCCGCAGTGTCATCGTTGCGTCCGGCGGCAAATCCGTACCTCAGACCGGCTCAACCGGGGACGGCTATCCTTGGGCTGAGCAGGCCGGCCACACCATTACGGAGCTTTTCCCGACCGAGGTACCGCTTACCTCCAATGAACCTTTTATTCAGAGCAAAGAATTGCAGGGTCTTTCCTTAAGAGAGGTGTCCCTTTCCGTGTGGAATCCCAAAGGCAAGAAGCTTATTGAGCATCAGGGGGACATGCTGTTCACCCATTTCGGTATTTCCGGACCGATTGCCCTGCGCTGCAGCCAGTTTGTCGTTAAGGCGCTGAAACAGTTCGGCACCGGCAACATTGAAGTCTCGATCGATTTTTTGCCTGGCAAGAGCAGGGAAGAGGTATACAGCGAGACTCTGAAGCTTGCAGAGCAGGAATCCAAAAAATCGGTCAAAAATGTGCTGAAGGGCTATCTGCCCGAACGGATTATTCCGATCCTGCTGCAGAAAGCGGGCCTGCCCGAGACGCTTACCTACGATAACATTCCTAAGCAGGACTGGCAGCAGTTCGCCCAGCTGATCAAGCGTTTTCCAATCAGAGTGTACGGCACTTTATCGATTGAGGAAGCCTTTGTTACAGGCGGAGGCATTAACCTCAAGGAGGTTGATCCCAAAACAATGCAGTCGAAGCTGATGGAGGGACTCTATTTCTGCGGGGAGATTCTTGATATTCACGGCTATACCGGAGGCTATAATATTACAGCAGCCTTCTCTACAGGCTATATGGCCGGGGAAAATGCCGCTTCACGGCCTGAATAAAGGATTTCTTCTCTATGGAAGCCAAAAAGCGTTGCCCCCGGATGTGCGGGGGCAACGCTTTTTCATCAGGAATCTTAATGCTCCGTCAGGCGGATAGTCGTGTAAATCCGGGCGATGAATGTTCCGATGCCGTAGCCAAGCGGTGCAAACAGCAGCAGCCCCCACCAGCCGTACAGCGGAATACATACTGCCGCTGAGCATAATACCGTATAGGGAACAGCCATGATCTGCATAGCCTTCGCCCCGGCCTCAGCCTTCTGCACTTTGCTGAAAGGCAAAATGCCGATGTAATCATCTCCGGCAAAGAGCAGCCAGAAGGAGCTTAGCCAGTAGCACATTAAAAGCGCCAGAACAGCTAACAGGATCCACTTTAAAAAGGCCGGCGAAATAAGGAGTGCCGTCATGGATACGCCTGTGAACGATAAGTACAGCTTCAGATGAGCAGGATTGCGGACAAGTGCCTTCAACCCCGCCGCAGCGAAGCGGCCCTCCGGGCGTTTTGAGGACAGCAGCGGCTGCGACCTGCGGAAGATCCATGGCTTGTACCTGGTAGGACGCGGTTTATCCAGTACGCCGCGCAGCAGCAGGCCGGCGATTCTCATCCGCTGCTTATAGTCTTCACGCACATCGCTGAGAAAGGTTCCCCGCAGCCGGAGACGGTAACGTAGAGCCCAGGCGGTTACTCCTGCATATACGGCGGCGGCAGCCAGCAGCAGCAGAGGGCTGTTCTGCCACTGCGAAGCCAGCCATACATACAGCCCGGACGGCACCGTAACAGCCGGAAGCAGCCACAGCCAGCGGCGTAAGCCCTGACGCTGCACCCTGACGATATGCCCCAGCAGCTTGATGCTCCAGCCGGCAGCGACACTCAGCAGCAGCAGCGCTCCGGCTGATGCCGGGCTGAGACCGTAGCCGCGGATGATGAAGGGCAGCAGAACGGTATACACAGCGGCTATTTTGAGCGCAGTCACGGTCAGGCTGTAGATTGTTCCGCGCAGCAGGATACTTCCTATCCAGTTCTGCCGCTGTCTGAGGAACAGCAGATCGCCTTCCTGCAGCAGCAGGACCATTCCGCCGGTCAGCAGCAGGATTGCCAGCACAAGCAGAATGAACAGGAATGGAATTACTGACACCCAGCCAGGCATCTCTCCTGACCAGAAGCCGTAATAGAAACGGCCGCCGAGCAGGCCGCCAGGGATAATTAAGTAGAGCAGGACTGTCCAGTCCACTGCCGTCCGGATAATGGCTGTCTGCTCGCGCCAATGTGAGAACAGCCGCCGCCGGAACAGCCGCCGCCCGGTAGGGAAAGCGTAGCCGGCACCTGCCGAATAGCCCCCCTGAGCCTTAGCAGCCTTACGCTCCTGCCCCCTCATGTCAACTCGTCGAAGCAATCAAACAACGACCCCTCCGGCAGCTCTGCAATGCCGCGGATTTCCTCCAGCGTCCCTGATGCCGCTATTTCGCCGCCGGAGATCAGTACAAAGCTGTCGCAGATTTTCTCAGCCGTATCCAGAACATGCGTAGACATAAGCACCCCTGCTCCCCGCTGGCGCTCCGCCTCAAGCAGCCGCAGGAAATCCTTGGTTGCCCGGGGGTCCAGCCCGATAAACGGCTCGTCCACGATATATACGTCAGGCTGAACAAGAAAGCCCAGCATCAGCATCATCTTTTGCTTCATGCCTTTGGAGAAGCCTGCCGGAAGATCATCGCGCACATGGCCCATTCCGAACTGTACCAGCAGCTTCTCTGCTGCCGGTTCAAACTGCTCATACGGCAGGCCGTAGGCCGCAGCAGCCAGATCCAGATGCTCCCAGAGTGTCAGATCCTCATAGAACACCGGCTGCTCAGGGACATAAGCATATGATTTATTCTCCCCGCCGATCGTCACTTTGGCTTTAGCGTGCTTGAGCAGGCCAAGCAGTGTCTTGATCGTCGTGCTTTTACCGGCACCGTTCGGGCCGATCAGACCAAGCAGCTCCCCCCGGCGGACCTGAAAGAAAATATCGGAAATCCGTTTATCCCCCGCCTCGTAGCCGGCCTCCTCGATATCTACATCCAGGACGATCTCCCGCTCTTCCCCAATCTCTTGTAACTCTTCCATACCGCGCTCCATCTCCTAATATTAAATACAACGTTATCCCGGAAGTATTCCGGGCTTTCTACCATTATACGTACAACGGCAGAGACACATCAAATATTACTTGAGGGCTGCCGTCCGGTGCCAGACATCCGCTCCTGCCGGGGACAAATCGCGAAAATGACACTCTTTTGCCCAAAAAAGTGTCACCGTCAAAAAATTGTTTGATTTTTAATAATTAAAAGTGTGCTCATTGTGACAAATCACATGTTCTTGATCTATTGTTTGACGTATTGTAAGGGTATCTTAAATTTCACTTGCAGACGGATGACTGCAAACGGAGCAATGATTCCTTACGTACGGGGCAACCTGTACGATTAACGATAACAATAGAGGTGGAGAAGCATGATACAATCCTATGAACGCGATACCCAATTAACACTGCACTTGTACCGGGTTTTTGCCAAGTCGTTCAAGAGCATCAATGAGCATGCCGTTACCGGAAGCAAGATTGAGGGCTTCAATCCGACAGCCTTTGCTGTTATGGAGGTTCTGTATTATAAGGGGCCTCAGCCGATCCAGCAGATCGGAGCCAAGCTGCTGCTGCAGAGCGGGAACGTCACTTACGTAATTGACAAGCTTGAGGAACGCGGATACCTGCAGCGCAAGCCTTGCGCCAACGACCGCCGTGTGATTTTTGCTGAGCTGACTACTGAAGGCGAACAGCTGATGAGCGAGATGTATCCAAAGTACTCGGAACGTCTGCACCTGGCTTTCAGCGGACTGAATGATGAAGAGAAGGAACAAATGATTGTTCTGCTCAAGAAGATGGGCCTGCAGGCCGAGAAGCTATCACCGCTGCCCCGCAAATAACCTATAGGCAAATCAGATATTGTGAATCAATTCACTATTTAAGTATGCCTATAACCTTAGAGAAACGGCTGCACTGTCCTGACGGACGGATGCAGCCGTTTTGTCATGCTTCCTTCAGCTTCGTTGTTTCTTCCCCCAGTGAAGGCACGCCGCTGCGCAGGCCTGAAGAAATAATCAGGGACAGGACGGCAAATACGGCCATTACAATGAACAGGGAGTGCAGACCGCCCTCCAGTGCCCCGTGCAGGCTGCTCCAGGCATCCCCGCTCAGGGTGCTGCCGCCGTGCGGGTTCAGCAGCTTATTAATATCCGCCCCGCTGACCGCACCGGTCTGATCCGCCAGCTGGCGGTTAATGCTGAGGTTAAGCCAGGACCCGAACAGCGCCACTCCGACTGTCTGGCCGAGTGAGCGGGTGAACGTATTCAGCGCCGTTGAGGCGCCGCGCTGTTGATGCGTAACCGATGACTGGGCGATAATCGTAAACACGGTAGAGGCATAGCCGAAGCCCACACCGCAGAACAGCATCAGGCACAGGAGCAGCAGCTGTGAAGAAGCGGACGTCATAAATATAAGTCCAACCGCACCTGCGGTAATCAGGGATAGTCCCAGCATGCCTGTCCGGCGCGCTCCGGCACGGAGAATCAAGCGGCCGCCGGCGATGGAGCCGATTGTCCAGCCTACGGACATCGGAGCCAGCAGCAGGCCGGAGAGCGCTGCACTCCCGCCGAATACGCCCTGTACCCACAGCGGCACATAGGTGGACAAACCGATAATCAATGTACTGACGAGCAGATTAGCACCAGTGGATACAGCAATGTTACGGATAGAGAACAGCGACAGCGGCAGCATCGGCTCCGGTGCACGCCGTTCTACGAACAGGAATATCACCAGCAGAATAACCGCGGTTCCCAGCAGACCAAGCAGCAGCGGAGAGGTCCAGGCCAGATTCTGCCCGCCGGCCGTAAGGCCGAACAGCAGAGCACCTACACCTGCCGCGAACAGCAGTACCCCGGCTACATCAATCTTCGCCGCCCGTCTTACCTTCTCTTCCTTCAGGTAACGGGCAATAAACAGAATCGACAGCAGGCCAAACGGCAGGTTAAACACAAATACCCACCGCCAGCTCAGATAATCGACCACATAGCCGCCAAGCAGCGGTCCGGCGAGGGAGGATATTCCCCATACTGAGCTCAGCAGCCCCTGTGTCTTGGCCCGTTCTTTAATGCTATAAATATCACCGATAATGGTAAAGGTCATGGGAATCAGTGCTCCAGCCCCAATCCCTTGAATAGCCCGGAACAGGATCAGCTGCCCCATGCTCTGTGAAAGACCGCACAGCAAAGAGCCCAGCAGAAAGACAACCGCTCCGCCCATGAATACCGGTTTGCGGCCGATCAGGTCACTCAGCTTGCCGAAGATCGGCGTAGTCACAGCCATCGTCAGCAGATAAGCGGTAAAAATCCAGCTCAGCCACTGGATGCCCTGAAAATCACCGACGATCGCCGGTCCCGCCGGCCCTGTAACAGTCCCCTCTATGGCAGCCAAAAAAGTGGCCAGCAGTACCCCTGTTAAAATAAGCTTGCGCTCTGTTTCTCCTGGTGTATTCAATGAAATTCATATCCTCTCTATGTTCTGTCACTGCGCAGCAGGGCAAACAGCGCCGTATCCTGAAAACCGGAGGCCGTGTGCCGGTACTGCCGCATGATCCCTTCTTCTGAGAAGCCCAGCGCGCGGAACAGCCCCGCTGCCCGGAGATTGTCAGGATGGCACAAAGCCTCAATCCGGTTCAGCCCCATTGTGACGAAGCCGAATTCCAGCAGGAGCGCGAGTGCCTCCCGCATATATCCCTGCCCCCAGCAGGAAGGAGACAGCTCACACCCCAGCTCCCCCCGGTAAGCCCCCGCCAGCTGCCATTGATTAAAACCGCAGCTGCCGATAATCTCTCCGCCCGGAAGAACAATGCTCCAGCGCAGGCTCTCTTCCTCCCGGGACATCTGCAGCAGCAGCTCAATCAGCTGCTCAGCATCAGCGGCTGAGGCCAGCGGCGGGGCATCCAGCCACAGGCCGACTGCCGGATGTGTCCATATCTCATACAGCGCCGCTGCGTGAGCAGCTGAGAGCGGACGCAGGCTGACTCTTGCCCCGTACAGTGTCGGTATGATCCCGGCGCTTTTGTACACCTGCCTCGTCCCCCTTCATTTCTATTAAGTATACATCAAATGTCAGGAATGCTCCTTATCATTTCCGGCAGGCACGCCGCCAATAAAAAAAGCGCCTGCACCAGGTATGATTCCATCCTGATACTGACGCGTTCATTGCTTTAGTTAGCCAAAAACCGGAATTAGCCTGAAGCCTTCGCTGCTGCCTGGGCAGGAGTGAGCACCTCAGAGCACAATACCTGAAGCTTCACCTGGATATCCTTGAACTCTTCTATGCCTGTACCAGTGATACTGAACGCATCGCCATGGGCTGTAAGAAAGTTTTCCTGAGTGAGCCGCTCCAGTTCCTGCTTCACCTCGCGTTCCGCCACCCGGTATCCCAGCTTCTCAAGTTCGGGCAAAGTATCTGATAATGTTAGGTCCTTCTCATGTGCGATATAAAGCATATGAATTCCTATGAACAAGTTCTGTACATCGGCGCGCATATTCTACTCCTTCCGGCCAAGAGCCTGTGATATATAATGCATTACCCTGACAGGAGGAAGCGGAAACACGGTTGCTGTTCCAGATAAGGTGCCTATTGTGAGCAATGCAAAATTACGGTAATGCTTGACGGGGCGAGTATACGTGTACTATGTTCTTAATTACAGTTATATTTCATTACTGATTTAAGGTACAGGAAGGTGATGCTTCATGTTTCAGGCAATGCCCTATGACGGGACACGCAGCGAACGGTTTGAAGCTGTGCTGTCACAGCTTGCAGCACTGATTGACGGAGAACCGAGTGTGGTTGCCAATCTGGCAAATGCTTCTGCGCTGCTAAAATATTCGATGCCGGATACGAACTGGACCGGATTCTACTTATTCGACGGTAAAGAGCTTGTCCTTGGACCTTTCCAGGGGCTTCCGGCCTGTATTCGTATTCCGCTGGGCCGCGGGGTCTGCGGCACCTCTGCTTCTGAGCGCCGGACTCTTGTAGTAGACGATGTTCATGCCTTCCCGGGCCATATCGCCTGCGATGCCGCATCGAACAGTGAGATTGTGGTTCCTCTTGTCAAGGAAGACCGGCTGCTGGGAGTGCTTGATATTGACAGTCCGCTCAAGCACCGCTTCGATGACGAGGAGCGGCGTTTTCTGGAGCGTTTTGCGGCCATGATTACCGAAGTAATGTAGACGGTGCAGCACAGATAAGGCCGCCGCAGATTCAGGTAACTCCCTGATCTGCGGCGGCCTCTTTTGTACCCGGAAATGCTAATTATCTGACCGGATTGATTCTCCAGATTTCAGCCGCATAGCGGCTAATCGTATTATCGCTGGAGAATTTGCCGGAATGGCCGATATTGACGATCGACTTCTTCAGCCATTCACGCTGATTGCGGTAGGCAAGGTCAATTTTGACGTGAGTCTCTACATAGCCTGCAAAATCCTTAAGCACAAAGAATTCATCATTATTATCAATCAGCGACTGATACAATGTATCAAATTCCTGGGTGTTGCAGCAGACCGGTCCGGGGGTCACCAGCTGATCCAGCACTTCCTTAACACGCCCGTCACCGTAATAGATATCGCGGGAATGATAGCCGCCGAACTGATGATAATCCATTACCTGCTCCGCCCGCAGACCGAACAGGAACATATTGTTGTCACCGACCATTTCATGCATCTCCACGTTTGCCCCGTCCATCGTACCGATAGTCAGTGCACCGTTCATCATAAACTTCATATTCCCGGTACCGGAGGCTTCCTTACTTGCTGTAGAGATCTGTTCACTGACATCAGCGGCCGGAATAATCTTCTCAGCCAGTGAGACCGAATAGTTCTCCAGGAAGAAGATGCGGATCTTCCCCTTAATATCCGGGTCATTGTTCACTACGTCTGCTACCGTGTTAATCAGCTTGATGATCCGCTTCGCCAGATGATAGCTCGGCGCCGCCTTCGCCCCGAAAATAAAGGTACGCGGTACCATATCCATGGACGGGTTATCCTTCAGCTGGTTATACAGGTGCATAATATGCAGAATATTCAGCAGCTGGCGCTTGTAGGCATGCAGCCGTTTGACCTGCACGTCGAAGATTGAATCCGGGTCAACCTGAACCCCGTGCTTCTTCGTGATGTACTCGGCCAGCCGCAGCTTATTGCGCCGTTTGATGGCCGCTACCTGCTCCTGGAAGGAGGCATCCTCACTATATTTAATCAGCCCGATCATCTCCTGCGGCTGATGAATCCAGCGTGTACCGATTGAATCATTGATCAGACGGGTCAGCTCAGGATTGGCGTGCATCAGCCAGCGGCGGTGTGTAATGCCATTCGTTTTGTTATTGAACCGGTGCGGATACATCTCATTGAACAGGCGCATTTCACGCTTCTGCAAAATTTCAGTATGCAGTGCGGCTACCCCGTTAACACTGTGGCTGGCTACAATCGCAAGGTTCGCCATACGCACCTGATCATCATGAATGATCGCCATCTGGTTAATCCGGTTCTGGTCGCCCGGGTATTTGCTCATCAGCTCACCGCAGAACCGGGCATTGATCTCCTCAATAATCAGGTAAATCCGTGGCAGCAGCTCCTTGACCATATTCATCGGCCATTTCTCAAGCGCTTCGCTGAGAATCGTATGATTCGTATACGAAACCATGCGGGTTGTCATATCCCAGGCCGTGTTCCAGCCGAGGCCGTGCACATCCATCAGAATCCGCATCAGCTCGGGAATCAGCAGGGTCGGGTGCGTATCATTGATATGAAGCGCCACTTTGTCCGGGAGCGCTTCAATCGGTGCTCCGGTCTTGCTGAAGGTACGCATAATACTTTGAACACCGGCACTGCACAGGAAGTACTGCTGCTTCAGGCGGAGGAGCTTGCCCTCGTACTGTGAATCATCGGGATACAGGAATTCGGAAATGGATTCCACCGAGCGTTTGTATTCCAGGAATTTGTGATAATCCGATCCGGCAAGTGATCCTGACATCCGGGATGCCGGAGTAATCGATTCAGCGCTCCAGTTACGCAGTGTATTAACATGCTTGCGGTCAGCGCCTATAACCGGTACATCATAAGGGACCGCACGTACGGCCTCATAATCCTTGTGCTCAAACTTCAGCTCGCCGTTCTCCTCACGGGTTTCGATCCGGCCCCAGAAATGGACCTCAACCTGCTTATCTTCCCGGCGCACCTCCCACACATTATCGTTCTGCAGCCAGTAGTCAGGCAGCTCTACCTGATAGCCGTCGACAATCTTCTGCTCAAACAAACCGTATTTATAACGGATGCCGCAGCCGTGGCCTGCATACTGGAGGGAGGCAAGTGAATCAAGGAAGCAGGCAGCCAGCCGGCCGAGGCCGCCGTTGCCAAGTCCTGCATCCGCTTCTTCCTCCTCCACATCACGCAGATTGAAGCCCAGCTCTTCAAGCCCGTCCCGCACTACCTCCAGATCACCCATATTGAGCAGATTATTGCCCAGCAGGCGTCCGATCAAAAATTCCATTGAGAAGTAATAGACCTGCTTCTGCTGGCTAACCTTGTATTTCTGATTGGTCTCTGCCCAATTCATCCCTGCATTCTCACGGATCATGTTACCGAGAATCTTGTACACGTCACCATTCGATGCTTCTTCCAGCGGCTTGCCAAGCTTACTGATCAATGTCTCACGGAATACTTTCTTGAAGCTTTCTTTGTTGTTAAACAACAGCAGGTTCCTCCAGTCGGATGTGTATTTGTATAAGATACATGGCCTCTATGGAAAGTCAGGACCAGCCGGGCTGCTGTAGCACACAGCCCGGCTGATCCTGGGGTTAAATTTTGCTGCTCTTGGCGATGACAAACGGACGTTTGCTATCCCCGACGAGTATCCTGTCCTTGCTGAGATGTACGTCTTTATCCATAATAACATTCTCAATGACCGCATTCGCTTCAATCACACATTTCTGCATAATGACGGAATTGACGATTCTTGCCCCCTCACGGATCTGCACGCCCCGGAAAATCACGCTGTTCTCAACGGTTCCGCCGATGATGCAGCCGTTGGCCACCAGGGAATTGGTTACGTTCGCGCTGTCCAGATAACGGGTGGGGGCTTCATATTTAATCTTGGTCTGTACCGGATTTTCCTTAAACAAACCAAGATAATTCTCCTGCTTAAGAAGCTCAAGGCTATTCTTATAATAGCTCTCCAGTGAATTGATAACGGCATGATAGCCCGTATACTCATATCCGGCAATTTTGAAGTTGGCCCGGTTCTTCTGAATCACATCACGGAAGAAAAAGCTCTCCCCGTGTGCAATGCAGTATTCCACCTGCTCAAGGAATAACTTCTTTTCCATGATAAAAATATCCAGATACACATTGGGATGATGCTTCTCCTGATGAATCTCAGTAACGAAGCTGTCATCGTTCAATTCAACCCGCAGGCAGGCATCATGCTCAGGCTGAAGCTGGTCAATTGCTTTGTAGACAAGCGTGACGTCAGCTCCTTTTTCCAGATGGTACTGGAAGACATCCTGCAGATCAACGGTGTTAATATGCTGGCTTCCCGAGAAAACGATGTATTTAGCCGATGCTCTTTTGAAAAAATCAAGATTGTTATGGTAATGCTGGAGGTCCCCGATTGAGGTATCCGTCGGATCGTTCCAGTCAGGAGGCAGAATGAACAGCCCCCCATGCTTGCGGTTCATATCCCAGGACTTGCCGTCTCCTAGATGGTCCATCAGTGAACGGTATTTGCGGCGGACGAACAGCCCGACACTCTCCAGCTCCGCTCTCATCATATTGGACAGAACGAAATCAATCAGCCGGTAACGGCTGGCAAAAGGCACGGCCGCCCCGCAGCGGAAATAGGTTAATTCGTTCAATTTGTCCAGTTCATGATCAAGATTAATTACGCCCATAAGCTCTTTCATCGCGGTCACCGTCCTCTGTATTTATATGGTTTTGGCTGCAACTGATTTGCGTTTTTTGCTACGATTGTCGATCAGCAGAATCTCATCCTCATTCTCCCGGTCATTGCCGATCTCCATATAATCCTCGATAACCGTATTTTCGCTGATGATAGCTTTATGAATACGTACGTTCTTCCCGATCTTCACCTTGGGCATAATAACAGAGTCCGTAATGACGCTGCCTTCGCCCACCTCCACACCGTAGAACAGCACAGAATGCTTCACTTCCCCGCGCACAATGCAGCCCTCATTAATAATGCAGCTGGACACTTTGGCTTCCGGGGCCACATATTGTGCAGGCTGGTTAGGGTTGCGGGTAAAGATACGCCAGTTCGGATCATTCAGATTCAGCGGCGGATGATCGCTCAGCAGGTCCATGTTGGCTTCCCAGAGGCTGGTTACCGTACCTACGTCTCTCCAGTATCCTTCAAAAGGATAAGCATACAGGGAGTTGCCGTCCTCCAGCATCAGCGGAATGATATCTTTCCCGAAATCATGTGAGGATTCCGGCTTCTCGCCGTCCTCCAGCAGATGTTTGCGCAGAACATCCCATTTAAAAATATATACACCCATCGAAGCCAGCGTGCTCTTCGGTTTGGCAGGTTTTTCATCAAACTCGTAGATTTTGAGGTCTTCCTCGGTATTAAGAATGCCAAAACGGCTGGCCTCCTCCAGAGGAACGTCAATAACGGAGATCGTGCAGTCCGCATTTCTTGTCTTGTGATACTGCAGCATGGCGTTGTAATCCATTTTGTAAATATGGTCACCCGACAAAATAAGTACATGCTCGGGATCGAACTGGTCTACAAATTTCAGATTCCGGTAGATCGCATCAGCCGTTCCGCGGTACCAGCTGCTTCCGTTTTCCCGTTCATGCGGCGGCAATACGAATACACCGCCATCCTTACGGTTCAAATCCCAGTCACTGCCTACTCCAATGTATGAATGCAGAACCAGCGGCTCATATTGCGTCAGCACGCCAACCGTATCAATTCCCGAATTTGAGCAGTTGCTCAGGGGAAAATCAATTATCCGGTAGGTTCCTCCAAAATACACAGCGGGCTTGGCAAGTGATTTGGTCAATCCCTTCAGCCTTTTCCCTTGGCCTCCCGCCAATAGCATAGCTACCATTTCTTTTTTCTTCATGGAAGAGCCTCCTTGACATATGGGTAATAAAACATGAAATAAATGAGGTTTGGGTACATCTGATTCCAAAAAGAAGTGTGCATTAAAAGAAGAAAATGAAAAGAAATGTGCCAGAAAAGGAAATTTGATAAGATGACAAACGGGGGAAACACAAGGATATGTATCACACTGCCAGAATGATAACAAAACTGCTAATCATCCGGTGGTATCCTTATTGTAAAGTGTTCTAGGCCCGTCGTCAAAACCCTTTTATATGACCAGCAAAAGTTAATTTTTCCGCTATTTTCTTTCAATCCTGACATTTACAGCATGTATATATAAATTAACCATAATGATTAACCATGAACTGCATTTGCGAATCGTTTTGTGCGATATATTCAGCAAACGTTCAACCTGATGTGTCATAATATAGCCATCTCTATACGTAAACGGAGGAATTAACCATGAAAGCTGCCCAAGGCGTACGCCTTTTGCTCGTTGATGACGAGCCTCATATACTCCAGTTTCTGGAACTGGGCTTAACCAATGAAGGCTTTGAAGTAAAAACCGCACCTGACGGGGCAAGTGCCATCGCTGCAGCGGCAGACTTTAAACCGCATGTGGCTATTCTTGATGTTATGATGCCCGGAATGGACGGATTTGAAGTATGCCGCTACCTGCGCTCGGAAGAGGCGGAAATCGCCGTTATTATGCTTACGGCCAAGGACGAAGTCGATGACCGGGTAAAAGGCCTGTCTATCGGAGCGGATGACTACATGATCAAGCCGTTCAGCTTCGATGAGCTGCTGGCCCGGATACAGGCCCGGCTGCGGAACCAGTTCCCCGGCCTGCTCGGCGAGGTACGCTGCGGCCCGTTCCGGATCGACAGCAGACGCAAGGAACTCCGGTTCAGGGACGAGGTGCTGGAGCTGTCCCCGACCGAATATGAGCTGCTGCAGTATCTGGTAATCAACCACGGCCTGGTGCTGAGCAAGCCGATGATTCTGGACAAGGTATGGGGCTATGACTTTGGCGGTGAAGAAAATATCGTTGAAGTCTATATCCGTTCCCTCCGCGAGAAGCTGGGTGATAAGGAGCACCGGATTATCCGTACCCTGCGCGGAGCAGGTTACCGGGTAGACCTGTTATGAGAAGAGTCATGTCCGGATTCTTCCGCCGGCTCCGCTCACCGCGCTCCCTGCGCAAGCAGCTGCTGGCAACCTCCCTGCTTATTCTCTCCGGCCTCCTGCTGCTCATCGGAGTCCTGCAATACGTGCTGATGCGCAACTTCATCTACAGCAACAGGGCGGAATCAATGGAGGCCCAGCTGCGGTCTGTGCCGCGGGATTTTTTTTACCGGCTTATCTCCGGTGATTTCTCGAATCCTTTTGGCGGCGGCAGCGGCAGCCTGCCGGGAAACAGCCCGTCAAGCCAGCGCAACGGCGAGGGAGGGCGCCCGCTGCTGCTGGATGCGCATACGACCATTGCCGCATACAGCTCAGACGGCACCTTTACCGATTTGCAGCAGGATACGCTCTCTGATTCTGCCGCTCCGCAGCTGACTAATGAGCAATATAATGAGCTGCTAACCCATACGACGGAGAAGGCGACCGGAAGCTACAGGCTCATCACGGCCTCGGACGGCAGCCAGCATCTTGCAGTGTTCATGGATCTGGGCCGGCCCGGCAGCAATAAAATTTTGCTGCAGATGAGTGTCGGGACGGGTCCGCTCAGGGATGTAATCGTGCAGCAGCTGCTGATTTTCGCCGCACTGGCGGTAGTCGCCCTGCTGGCGGGCCTGTTCCTCTATCTGCCTGCACTGCGCAAGACACTGGTACCGTTATCTAATATGGGTGAAGCCGCCCAGCGTATTGATGCCGGCAATCTGGATGTGCGCTTTCCTGTAGATCAGGGGCAGACAGAAATTGATAAGCTTTCCCATTCGTTCAACGGAATGCTGGAACGGCTGGAGGTCTCCTTCCGCAGTGAGCGTGAAGCCAAGGAGCAGATGCGGCGTTTTGCCGCCGATGCCTCCCATGAGCTGCGGACACCGCTCACCTCCATCCACGGCTTCCTGGAAGTGCTGCTGCGCGGAGCAGCGGACAATAAAGAACAGCTCTATAATGCGCTGAACAGCATGCATGGTGAATCTAAACGGATCAACAAGCTGGTGGAGGACCTGCTGCTGCTGGCCCGGATGGACGGGGCGCCCCAGCTTAGAGTTAAAGAGCTTCTGCTTGACGGGATTATCGGGGAAATGCAGCCCCAGCTGCTGGTGCTTGCCGGCAGCCGCAAGGTAACCTTTGATATTGCCTGCGGCATCCGCGGGATGGCTGATCCTGACAAAATCAAGCAGGTTATTCTCAATCTGTTCCATAATGCCGTGCAGCATACGGATAGCGAAAAAGGCGCCATTCTTCTCTCTCTCCATGCAAGAAATACGGAGGCAGAGCTTACAGTGAGCGATAACGGCTCAGGAATTTCAGCCGAGCAGCTGCCTCATGTCTTTGACCGCTTTTACCGCAGCGATTCATCGCGCACACGCAAATACGGCGGATCGGGCCTGGGATTATCCATTACCAAGTCGCTTGTTGAGGCACATGGCGGAGCCATCCATGCAGAGAGTACGCCCGGTAAGGGAACCTTCTTCAGGATTACGCTCCCCTGTCTGGCAGATTAGTAGCTTATAAGCTGTAATTAACGTTATAATAGTAAGCACTACATCATTTTCAGGAGGTTAACGTTATGTATGAAGTAGCTGTTATCGGAGCCGGCCCCGCCGGTGCAAGTGCCGCCCTGTTCACTGCCAAGGCAGGCAAGCAGACACTGCTGATTGATAATGACAAGGGCATGACCCGCAGAGGCTGGTATGAGAACTATTATGGCATTGCTGAAATCGGCGGCCCTGATCTTGTTGAAACCGGACATAAGCAGGCGGTTAAATTCGGAGCGGAGCTGGTTGCTGATCAGGCGGTTAACCTCACAGCCGGCAGTGAAGGATTTACCATTGAAACGGAAAGCGGCGCTACTTATGAAGCGAAGCATGTCATTCTGGCAACGGGCGTACTGACCGATCTTGCCGCCAAAGCCGGTGTGGCAACAAAGGACGGCACAGAGCCGAGAATCAAGACGGTAGTAGCGGTTAATGCAGAGGGCAAAACCAATATTGACGGAATCTGGGCAGCCGGAACAGCTGCCGGTGTCAGTGTACACGCCATTATTACTGCCGGAGACGGAGCAAAGGTGGCCATCAACATTATCAGCGAGCTGAATGGTGCCAGATATGTGGATCATGATTTGCTGAAGGCATAATACGGGACACCTCTATACAGCCCAGTACTTTAGAGCAGCAAAAGGCTATCCCGGTTGATCGGCCCGAGGCCTTTCTTCCGGGATAGCTTTTTTAGAGTCAAGGTATATCAGACTGGATGCACAGCGAAATTGTGCCTTACTTGCACTTTCTACACTTAAAACCCTACTCATGGAGGGCTTGCATTGAAATAGCTGCACTTGGTGCAGCTATTTCTGCGGATTTCCGCCGAAACGGCCCGAATCGTTAAATATAGCTGCACAGAGTACAGTTAAAGCCTGTTGCGCTCAATATTCAGCGGTTTTAATTGCAGAAAGTGCAGTACTTACACCAAAAAGGCCCCTGGTGAAATGGCATTAAGCCAAATTCACCGGAGAGCCGCTTTTTGGTTTTTTTATCCGGGAGAGCCTCTCCCCCCGGGATTATTTGTTAAGCCGAGCGACTCTCGGCTCCTGGACAGCAGACTTCTCAGTCCTGCCTTCATAGAACTCCTGCACAATATACAGCGGGCGGCCCTTGGTCTCATCGTAGATCCGGCCGACATACTCGCCGAGAATGCCCAGCATAATCAGCACGAATCCGTTAAACGTCAGGGTAATGCCAATCATGGATGCCCAGCCTTTAACGGCAGCTTCCGTGAAAAGCGCTAGATACAGCACATACATCAGGTACAGAAAGCCGCTGGCCGACAGCAGGGCTCCCAGGTAACCAGCGAGCTTCAGCGGTTTGTACGAGAAGGAGGTAATGCCGTCCAGCGACAGCTTGATCATACGCTTCAGCGGATATTTGGTTTCCCCGGCCAGGCGCTCATCACGTTCATACTCTATAGCTTTCTGGCGGAAGCCGACCCAGCTGACCAGGCCGCGGACAAAACGGTTTTTCTCCGGCAGCCGTTTGAGCTCTTCACACACCTTACGGTCAATCAGCCGGAAATCGCCGGTATCAACCGGGATAGAGATGTCAGTGGAATAGCGCAGGATGCGGTAAAAGGCGCTGGCCGTCCATTTTTTGAACAAGGATTCCCCGTTTCGCTTGATGCGCTTGGCATATACAACCTCGTAGCCCTTCTTCCATTCCTCAATCATCGTCAGAATCAGCTCCGGCGGGTCCTGCAGGTCAGCATCAATAATAATGACAGCATCCCCCTGCGAGTAGTCCATCCCGGCAGTGATAGCGATCTGGTGCCCGAAATTACGGGACAGGTCGATCAGCTTCACACTCTCATCCCAGTAGCTGTACTCCTCTATCATCTGAGCACAGTTATCCGTACTGCCGTCATTTACAAACAGCAGCTCATAGCATTCGCCAGTTGTGCCCATTACTTTTTTGATCCGCCGGTACGTCTCCTGAATGACAGCCTCTTCATTGTACATCGGTATAATGACGGAATAGCGCACGTTGATACTCATGGGCAGCTCCTCCTTAAATTAAATAATCTTAGTCTAAAATGATTTCATAAAGGGTACCTCCGGCTCCTCCTGCTGCAGTTCCCTGCCAGTCTGCTGACGGTACCTCTGTGCCATTCTCCGTAATCCAGCTGGTAATGTCAGAGTTACCGCCGCCGCGTCCGCCTCCCATACCGCCGCTGGTAACAAGGAAATATTTGACCTTGCCGCTTTCTACTAGTGCCTGCAGGGTCTCAGCGGTGTACGGCACATCCGAGTTATTGAAGCCGTTCAGAATGACTACTTTTTCACCTTCGTCGATAATGTAAGGGCCTGCTGTCCCATAGTCCATGGCGGCGAACAAATACGCTTCTCCGCTGTTATGCTCCTTTAGATAAGCCAGCAGTTTTTCGTCCACGCCGGTGCTGCTGTTTCTGCCGCCTCCGAACCCGCCGCTGTCGCTGCTGTCAGGACCTGCGGCCGGGGTCATACTGTTAAGGCCGTACGTAATCGGCGTAAACGCCCAGTACAGCGGGCCGACCAGCAGTACCAGCAGCCCGGCTACAGCTGCTGCGCGGACAAGGACTGGCTTCGCTCTGCCTTTTAACACCCGCAGCATAATCAGAAGCAAGGCAGCTGCAATACCGGCTGCAAGAACCCCGGCCGACCAGCCGCTGCCGATCGTATCGTTATACGGATGAATAATGTACCACTGAAAGCCAGCTGTAGCCGGAACGGCCACGGGCAGCAGCCAGGAGAGCCAGCTTGAACGCTCTTCATAGTATTGCCAGAGCTTGAACCAGCCTGCTCCGGCCAGTGCCGCAACCGGCGGCGCCATCATAATCAGATAATACTGGTGGAAGAACCCTGCGATGCTGAAGAATCCCATTGCCGGCACCAGCCAGGCCAGCCAGAACAGGGCTTCTTTGTGCTGCATCGTAAAGTTCCTGCGGCGCAGGCCGGCGAATATACCGGTTACGCCGAATAAGACAAAGGGCAGCAGCCAGCTGGCCTGGCCGGACAGCTCCTGCTGGAACAGCCGCAGCGGTCCGGCGGTTCCGGTGTTGAACATCCCGCCGCCGCTGCCGAAATTGCCGCCACGGCCGCCTTGCCCGCCGTCAGCACCGCCGAACTGGCGGCCTCCGTCATCAGAACCGCTCCCCGGCACTCCGCCGCTACCTTCGTTTTGGCCTTGCGGTGCCGTTCCTCTGTCACCGCCGCGCACTCCGCCGCCTTGGCCCCGGCCGTCCCCGGCTGTACCCTGCCCGCCGGCTCCGTCCATTGCAGGCATTCCGCCGTTCATTTCCGGCATCTGTCCGCTGCCAAACGAAGGCAGCTCACCGTTCATCTCCGGCAGTTGTCCGCCCCCGAAGCCGCCGCCCGGCATACCGCTGCCGCCACCGGTGCTGCGGTCGCCGGTCAGACGGGATACCCCGTTGTACCCGAAGGCCAGATTAAGCACCGAGTTCGTGCCGCTGCTTCCCATATACGGCCGCTTGTCTGCCGGAATGGAATCTACGATTACTGCCCAGGAGAGCGAGATCACCAGCATTACAGCAGTGCAGGCTGCCAGCACTCCGGTTTTTTTCTTCCAGCTCACTTTGGCTGCAAGAATATAGAACAGGTAAAAGGCCGGCACAACCATATAGGCCTGCAGCATTTTTTCATTAAAAGCAACCCCGATCAGCCCAAAGGCAATGAGCAGGCTGCCTGTTTTGTGATTTCGGGTCCCCTTGAACAAAAACCAGGCTGCCAGAAGCAGTGTAAACACCAGCATCGCATCAATATTGTTCGTCCGGCTGACCGCCGCCGCAACGGGTGTGGCCGCCATTGCCAGGGCAGCCAGGCGCGCAGCTGTTCTGCCGAAGCTTGGCTTAACCAGTAAGTACACAAGCAGCACTGAGCCTACGCCGGCCAATGTCTGGGGCAGGATGACGCTCCAGCCGTGCAGCCCGAAGATCCAGGCGCTGAGTGTCTGAATCCAGAACGCCACCGGCGGCTTATCTACTGTCACTGAGCCTGCAGAGTCCAGTGAAGCAAAAAAGAAATTATGGAAGCTCTGCAGCATGCTTCCGACTGCGGTTGTGTAGTACGTATTTACATAATGGTCATTCCAGATCCCGTAGCCGTATAGAAATGCAGCGAGCAGCAGGATAAACAGCAATACAACATCTGAAGCCATTCTTTTAATCCATATCATCTTTGGTCCACTCCCATCATTCAATAAACCCTCTTCGGCAGCGCTCTCTCCCCAGTGTCAAGCCTTGCTTAGTGGTATTATTGCATCCCTACCTTAACCGTCAATGAGTCCAAGCTGAAAGTTTGCTGAACGTTCGGGAGCCTGTAGAAGCCGTTCCGGTAACTCAAGCCGTTCCCTAAAATCAAAAAAAAGCCAGCCAGAAGCTCTGGCTGACCCTTTCAACTATTTGTCATGTACACCTGAACGGATCTGGTGCTTCCGCAAAGCACTCAGACGCCTGCGGATTTCTTTGGCAAGATTCTCTTTTTCTCCCGCCGGAACCCCTTCGGTTAACCGGGCTGCAGCTACGGGGAGAATCCAGGCTTTAATCTCGCTATAGCTATAGCCCGATAAGCTAAGATATTCGCGGATGTAGATCTTCGTAAGCTTCTGCCGGATAAAGCCGGTGACTATCCGTTCAGCCAGTGAGCTGCCCGGAGGCATTGAGCCCATGCTGAACAGCAGAATCGACCTTGCCGCATCCGCTGCCGGATTCCCGGAAATCCCGTTCATCCAGTCAATAATCCAGGCCCCTTCAGCATCGATCAGTACATTATCCGGGTGAAAATCACCATGACACAGCCTATTGTCTTCAGGCAGCAGCCGCAGATGCTCCAGAACAGCTGTTTTCTCTTCCATTGTAAGCATAGGTGCGGCTACAATCTGTCTCTCCAGCTGCTCCTTATGCCGGCCGATCTCCGGACTGCCCTCCAGCTGATGGAGCTGATGATGCAGGGCAGCCAGCTGCCTGGCATACACAGGCAAGCGCCATGGCTGTCCGCTGATCAGGCTCAGCAGCGAGCGGCCATGAATCTGCTGAAAGACAATCCCGCTGCGTCCTTCCGCTTCAACCTGCCCAACCGGCCTTGGTGTGGATACACCACCCTGATTATACACATATGTACTAACCTTGAACTCCTGCCGAATCGGCGCTGCCGGAAAATCCTCGAGATAAAGCTTAACAATCGTGCCCTCTCCATATTCCCGTACTTCTGCAGTCCGGCCTGCCCCGATCTGCTTCCCCTTCATATTCTGCCTCCCGCCTATTCCAGATTTACACCGGTGAAATGTTCAACTGCCGGGAACGGTTCATAAAATCTATGAAGTAATGCCTTCCATTCCTGGTACTGGGCTGATTCTCTGAATCCGGTGGTGTGATCCTCAAGTGCCCGCCACTTTACAAGCAGCAGATATTTATGCTCATCCTCCAGACAATGCTGGAGCTCATGCCCCCGGTATCCTTCAATGGAAGCTATCAGCGGAGAGGCCTGTCTGAAGCTGGCTTCGAACTCCGCGGTTAGCCCCTGTTTTATCTGCAGCATAGCCGCTTCCAATATCATCTGATCCCCCGCCATTTCTGTATTAAGCGTTACGCATCAAGCACATCGCGGAAAAATTCATGATAAAAATTAATAATGACCAGCAGCACTGCCAGCGATTCATTGACACTGCCTACTTCAAGCGCATGGTTGGCATCATCAATCCGGTACACTCTGACATTCGGCAGTTTGCTGATTTCGGCGGGATGCTGCCCGCTGAACATCGGGTCACTGCCGCCGTAGATAACACTGCCCCGGCTTTGCCGGATCAAGGGAACCGTCTCAGCGACAGGAGTCAGGTACAGATGCGCTGTTTTTGCCTGCAGGCCCAGCTCTGCCGCCACCCGTCCGGCAATGATCGTGCCCATGCTTTTGCTGATAAACAACAGCTGCTCATATTCGGGAACCGCACCCAATGCCGCTTTACATTCCTCAACGACAATATCTATCTCTTCCCGCTTGAAGCCCGCCCGTGCGCTCTGGTAGCCGTACTCCAGAATCAGCAGATCACAGCCGTGCTCAGCCGCCGCTTTGCCTGCATAGTCCAGCAGAGAGCGCTCAGCCGAGTAGTTCTGCCCCGGAAAAACAACAGCCAGCGCCTTAGAGCCCAGCGCAGCATACTTATGTCTGACCTCTCTGCCCCAATGGGAGGACATCATGATACTTGAAACGCTCATAAGCTTCCTCCTTCTGTAACATACCTCTCAGGTAAACGCCTGCGAGGGCATTTTCTATGACTCTCATTATAACGATCTTGGCTGACAGTTGGAAATGACAAAAAAACTCCCGCAGGGAACGAACGGGAATTCATCTGCCGCTTACAATGGTCACTGTACGTCCTCTTCCCTGCCCGTGGACCTGTGTGCCATAATTTCAGCTGTAATCCAGAGCAGCAGCGGAATGAACACCTGGAAGGGGAGCGCGTAAATTTTGTAGATATGGTAGGCAAAATACTGCATCTGCGTAATATCCTTATAGATAAAATCCGCCATGCAGACCATAATCAGCCCCGTCTGCAGCACCACCGAGCGGTAGCTCTCCAGCTTGAACACCCTGGCAATGCCCTGACAGGCTACATACAGGCAAAGACTTACTTTAATAAACAGCGAGGTTACAAAAATAATCGCCGAGGAGCCCTCGATCCGGGTCAGAAAATCACCGATATTAATCCGGCTGACCGCCACATAAGAGGGAAAATAAAGGGATGAGAGAATCTCCGGACCGAGCACCAGCAGATTCCGTACAGAGACGCCGATGATGATTACCCCCGCGATAACCACACCGCTGATAAGGACCCGTACGGCTGACCCTTTTCGCGGAAGAACCGTGAAGGCTCCCAGGAACACAACAATCTCTGCGAACGGGAACGTAAAGGTGCCTGCCATATCCTGAAACACCGGTCCCCAGCCGCTGTCCAGCAGCGGTTGTAAATGCTGATATTCAAATTTGGGAATAGACAGCAGCTGAACCACGACGATCACGGCTAAAGTAAACAGCAGCAGAAACTTTGCGCTCCGGCCAACCACCTCCATCCCTGCATTAACCGCCCAGATGCAGAGCAGGCCGACAATCAGCATAGGAGCCAGCATCGGAGTAGAGGTCAAGGCCACCGTCTTGCTGAACTCCCCGTAATTGCGCAGCACCAGTGAACCCAGATGAAGCGTGTACCAGATATACAGACAGCAGAACAGCCTCCCGATGAATCCGCCGAAGACGGCAATCAGCATATCGTACAGATTTTTACCCGGAAAAAGCACATGCAGCCGCGCATAAATCAGCATCAGCGGGAGAGTCAGGAGAACGGCGAGAATGAGCGCAATCCAGCTGCTATTGCCCGATTCGCCTGAAGTCCCCATAAACAGCGAGCTGCCGATGATGAACAATATGACTATACTGATCGACTGCCCTGCCGGTATAATCTCTTTTCCCATAACCTCCCCTCCTTTCCTCTGAGCCCTCAGAATAACTGTTGAATGAATCGGACAATCGGCGCTGAGGGGCTGGGAATCTGCCAATGCATCGCCAGACTGAAGGCCAGTGAGAAGGAAATCAGGCATAGTACCGAGCACATGTAAAAATCCCGTTTTTTCCCCTGCTTCAGCAGACCGTAGGCATCCAGCCAGACAATAAATACATATATCAGCACGACTACAATGGGCACAGCATCAATCTCCTAACTTAATCGTTCTGGACGACTTGGCAGTACTCTGAATCACTACCTTTGAAGTGACCTTTATATCCAGCTCCTTGAATTCCTGCGGCCATCTCTTCTCAATCCCGTGCCAGATCTGCGGCATATCATCATGCACAGCCTTGCCGAATCCGAATATATCCGCCTGATATTCCCTTTGAACCTTGCGGATTACAGCGAGAATCTGCTCCTGCAAGTCTGCGCTTGCCCGTTCCTCAATAGCCTGAATGCTCTCCTTGCCGTTCAGATCCACAGTGCTCATTACTTCATCAAGCCCGGTATGGGTGAGGGTACTGACTTGGAGCTGCAGCTTGCCGCCTGTCCAGACAGGCTTTACTTTTGTCCGGCTCGATAATATCTCCAGCGAGTAGGTAGGGATTCCGCGCTCATTGTCTACTGTCAGCACCCCGCCCTTGATGTCGTTTTTAGCAAAAAGTGTGAATTGGGTCTCTTTCCCGTCCAGCTTGCCGACCATCCGGTCCCCAACAAATACTGCTGCTCCGGCAACACGCTCGTTCTTCTGTCCGTTAACTTCACTGATATTAATCAGCGGGGCGATGGCATTTTTCCCCGGCGTCTCCAGCTTGTCGATAAAATCCCAGATTTCCACCACCGGCGCAGTGCCCGTAAATTTCTCATCCCTCATCATCTGCGCCAGCTCGAAGGATATGATAGTCTTTTTCGTACTGTTTAAATCAAGCACCTGCCGGGCATTTTGTTCACCGGAAATAAATATAAATACATCCGCACGGGTCTCTGTATCCCTGCTGTACCAGTCAATGACCTTGATAAGGCCCTCCCGTGCCAGTTCCTCGCTGATAATAATAACCTTGGCATGACTCCAGAACAGCTTACGTCCGGTAATGGAAATCATACTGCGGGCAATATTAAAAATAGTATCGCCGCTCAGGCTCAATATTTTGAAGCCGGTCTCATTATCCTGCAGCCCTCCCTGCGTATCAACCATCTCTACCGTCATCTGAATGTTGTTGTCTGCTTTGTTTGTATCAAGAGCTACGCCAGCCACAATCGACATATCATCAATCTCTGAGTAATTCCAGCAGCCTGAAAGACTGACAAGCATACATACGGCAAGCAGCACAGCTAACAACCGGGATGCTGGCCCTTTCATCGTCTCCCCCGCTTCTGAGGCTTCCGCTTCATATTGCGCGCCCCGATAATTGCCGGACGGAGATACATATCCCACCAGGGTGCACGGACTGCCGTATCCTTAATATCCTGCGGACGGATCGAGCCCACTCCGAGCATATAGGGAACGCCGAAGGAGCGCAGGCTCATCAGGTGAATAACCAGCCCGAGCAGCCCGAAGAAGTACCCGAAGATGCCGAAGACAAAGGCGCTTAGCAGCAGAGCTATCCGTACAATAATCAAGGGTCCGGTAAGCCGGGGGTTAAGCAGGGTGGTGATCCCTGTCAGTCCTACGACAATTACCATCGGGGCACTGACAATCCGCGCATCAACTGCAGCCTGGCCGAGCACCAGTGCGCCTACGATGCTGACCGCCTGCCCGATTGAATTGGGAATCCTCGCTCCGGCTTCACGCAGAATCTCAAAGATCGTCAGCATGATTACCGCCTCAACCACTGTAGGAAAAGGCACTGACAGGCGTGCAGTGGCAATGCTGAGCAGCAGCAGGGTCGGTACCATCTCCTGGCTGTAAGTAACCATCGCCAGATAGAACGCAGGAATACTGATAGACATAAAGGCACCCAGCACTCTGAGCAGCCGGTTAAAGCTGGCATAGTAATAATTGATGTAATAATCCTCACTGGCCTGGAAATTCTCCACAAATACATAAGGCAGTGTAAGGGCAAAGGGGCTGCCTTCGATCAGTACGGCAATACGGCCCTCCATTATTTTACCTACTACCGAGTCCGGACGTTCTGTGCTTCCAATCATTTCAAAGGGAGAATAGGGCTCATCACGGATCAGCTCCGCCAGGTAGCCTGTATCCAGCAGATGGTCGATTTCGACCCGGGCCAGCCTGTCATGCAGCTCCTTCAGAATATCCGGCGAGGCGAGGCTTTCCATGTAGCAGATGCAGGTCTGGGTTTTGGTCCGGGTGCCGATGTCGGTGAACACAAATTTCAGGTCAGAATTCTGCACTCTGCGGCGGATCAGCGTCAGATTGGTCAACAGTGATTCATTAAAACCGTCCCGCGGCCCGCGTACCGCCTTCTCTGTCATAGGTTCTTCTATAGAGCGTGTCTCCCAGCTCTGTGCATTGATAGTCAGTGCGCCGGCATAGCCGTCCAGCAAAAAAACGGTTTTACCGCTGACCACGGCGCCAATCAGCTCATCCAGCTGCTCCGAAACGGTCACATCGCTGATCGTAATTACTCTGGTACGGACCAGTTCCATCAGCCGGGCCCGATTTCCCCTGTCCCCGTCCGTGAATTCATAGTCCATAACCGGCCTCATCACGCCGCTCTGAATCAGCTCACGGTCAATCATGCCGTCCACATAGACGACTGAGCAGCGGATACGCTCGCCATGATCATTTTCTATCACACGTATTCTAAGGGTGCCGTCATTACAAAATACCTGCCGGAACCACGCCAGCGTGTCATCCATAGAGCAGCTCATAGGACGGGAGGAATCAACCTTCTGGGCAGAATGTTCGCTGTTTGCCGTTATTCCCGCATTCGTCACAGCCGTCACTCCTGTCTATTCTTCTTTTGAGTTGATTATCCCCCGCCGCCTGCACTCCTATTCGTCCGTCTGCTATAAGAGAACAGCAAAAAAGCCGCGGCTGCGGCTTTATTTGTGTTCTGCTGATTTAATTCACGAAGGTATTCTGCACTCTCTTGGAGCGAAGAATGTAGGCAGTCCAGATGAGGCTGTTCACAAGCCCCCGCGCAATGTTCGACAGCAGGCTGCTGCCGGCAGTCAGCTCAGCGGATTGTGGAATGTTAGAGACCAATATAATCAGGATGATCTGCATCCCCAGGCCGATGATATAATATAGAATCAGCCAGCGCGGAAAAACGGCCCTTTTGTTATACAATAAAATAAGCAAATATACAGTAAGCAGCAGCAGAATAATATTTGCACTCACCTCGAAAACCAGCGTAGGCTTCCATAATGTATGATAATCTGCCGAACCCGGGGAAGTTAAAGCATTCCAGCCTTCACTGCCGTGCGAGTTAAGGAAGAAATCATAGACCATAAGGAAGGATCTGATTAACGTAACATACAGTCCAATCTGGACTAGCACCAGCCAGCCGCCGAGCCCTTTAGGGTCGTCAGGCGACAGTCTCATGCCTTTTTTAGCGGGAATAAGTGATCCCAACAACAGCACATCCTCTGTTTTCATTTAGCCGACACATTCTAAGGAGAATCTATGACACCATTTACTGCAAGGGTTATTGCCGTTATCCAATCCATCCCAGAAGGAAAGATCATGACCTATGGCGGGGTAGCCAGAGCTGCCGGAAGCCCCCGGGCAGCCAGACAGGTTGTGCGGATACTGCATTCCATGAGCCGGAAGTACAAGCTTCCCTGGCACAGGGTTGTCAATGCCAAAGGAAGAATCGCCCTGGAGGATGAATCCGGCTCGCTCCAGAAGCTGTACCTGCTCGGCGAAGGCATAGAATTTACGGCAGACGGGGCAGTCAATCTGGAGCTGTTCCAGTTTGTACCCGCGCCTGATCCAGAGCTGGCGGACTACCTTTTGCCGCCTCTCGAATAGCTCCTCCCGCCGCTGATCAGCCCGTTTAGCAGGAAGTACAGCGTAGCATAAATAACCAGCAGCACGACCGCTGTGAACAGGCTGAAGAACAGCGACTGCTGGTTCAGGCTGTCCTTAACCAGCTGAACCAGCTGGTGCCAGTCTGTCAGCACATCCCAGCTGTTCAGCCGATAGACCCGGCCCAGCAGCACCCCGTACCCCCCCAATGCGCAGGCTGCGAGCACAAAGATCCATGAGAAGAACAGATTGCTTTTGCGGGTAATGACACTCTGGAACTGGTACAGCGAGAAGAAGCCTGTCAGCCAGCCGCTCCAGGTGAACAGCAGCAGCGTAACGAGGTCATACCAGAACCGGCTCTGAACCTCTCCGCTGACGATATAGATGCCTTTGCGTGCGGTCAGATGCAGCAGATCGGTCATCAGATACGGCGCATTCGGAAAAAACAGCAGCCAGGCAATGCCCAGCGGCAGCAGCAGCATGCCGCTGAATTTCTGTTTATCCAGCATGTATGCAGCACTTGAGAACAGAAAAGGAATCCAGGCCAGAAACAAATTCCACAGCAGAAAATTAAAGTATGTATCGGTCCGCAGCGAAACTACCCGGTACACCCCCAGCGTAGCCAGGGACAGGCCGGCTAACAGTATGAATACCTTTGTATAATTCAGTTCCTTCATCAGGGAATGTTCTCCTTATCCGTTAGAATGGGACAACCATAATAAATATAACAGCCCGGGCGTCAGGATGCACCCGGGCTGTTATATTATATTTAAGATGCAGGAGCAAGAAAAGGCCTTCCCGTCAGATGCCGCCGCTGAGCTTGCCGGTAATAGCAGGCTTATGGCTCTTAAAGCCGGTTCTGCCCTGCGCTTCCTGAACCCCGGCCAGTGCTGCACATTCACGGAAAGCAGCATGCTTACACCCTGCACAGTGGCTGGTTTGAATCATGGACAATGCAGCATTTATCGCATCGCCGGTGTGCGCGTAGAACTGCCCCGCTCCGATTCTGCCATACAGGCCAGTTCGCTTCAGCAGCTCCAGCGGCTGCGGCTCTATGCCGGAGATCATCAGCCTGCCCCCGTCAGCCTGCAGCTGCTTCACAAGCTCTGAAAGATTCTCCTCACCGGTCGTATCCATGAACGGCACCTTGCCCATACGCAGAATAATCAGCTTCGGCTTGCCGGGCCCGGATTCAGGCATTGTACGATCGAACCGGTAAGCCGCTCCGAAGAAGAGCGGGCCTTCCACATTATAGATTCCGATCTGCGGACAGTCATGGCTGTCTGTTACCATGTGTGCAGCTACCTTCACAGACTCCGGATCGGGCAGCACCTTGGCGACCAGATGGGTCTCGCCCATCCGCTTCACGAACAGGATGACGGCAAGCACCAGCCCGGCCTCCACAGCAACCGTAAGATCAGCGAAGATGGTCAGCAGGAAGGTAATGAACATCACCAGGGAATCCCCGGTCTTAAGCTTCAGCAGCTTAAGGAACTGCTTGCGCTCACTCATATTCCAGGCCACCACCATAAGGATCGGCGCCATAGCCGCAAGCGGAATACTGGAAGCATACGGTGCAAATAGCAGCAGGATCAGGAAGACCACCACACCGTGGATCACGCCTGACAGCGGAGAAGCTGCCCCGCTGCGGATATTGGTAGCTGTTCTGGCGATAGCCCCTGTAGCCGGTATCCCTCCGAACAACGGGGCCGCAATATTGGCAATCCCCTGGCCGACCAGCTCACGGTTGCTGTTGTGGCGGCTGCCAGACATTCCGTCGGCTACAACCGCCGACAGCAGCGACTCAATGGCCCCCAGCATCGCAATAACAAATGCCGGGCGCAGCAGCAGCCTGATCCGCTCCCAGGTGATTACCGGGAAATGGAAGCTCGGCAGCGTATTCGGGATATCGCCGTATGCGGAACCGATGGTCGTAACCTTGCCGCTGAAGAACAGTGCTGCAAGCAGTGTAGCGCACAGCAGCCCTACCAGCGATCCGGGTACTTTGGGTGCAAAGCGCAAGCCCAGTATAACGACAGCCAGGCATATTACAGCCGTCAGTACACTGTACAGATTCACTGTGGAGATGTGCAGGCCAAGCTCCTTCATATTGTCGATGAAGGCTTCGTGCCGTTTGACCCCCTGCAGCCCGAGGAAATTTCCGATTTGCCCGGTAAAGATAATAACGGCTATTCCTGCGGTAAAGCCGATCGTTACCGGCCTCGGGATAAATTTAATCAGTACTCCCAGCCTTAACAGGCCCATAACCACCAGAATGACTCCAGCCATCATTCCGGCAATCAGCAGATTCTCATAACCGTATTCCATTGCAATGGCGAACAGAATCGGAATAAACGCGCCGGTTGGCCCGCCGATCTGGAATTTGGTACCGCCGAACAGGGAAATGAGAATTCCCGCTACAATGGTCGTATAGATTCCGTACTCCGGCTTCACACCGGAAGCAATAGCAAAAGCCATCCCGAGCGGAATGGCAATAACGCCGACGATTGTCCCTGAAATGATATCCTTGCGCAGCGAAGCAATGCTGTAGCCTTGAAAACGGCCCCACCCTGTCATCCTCTAACCTTCTTTTCTCTGAATATCTGATTATTTGAATATATTAGAAACATTACTCCTGCCTGCCGCTCTTGTCAACGGGAAATCCGCCCTGGAGAGGGCGGATTTTATTCACTGCGGATACCTTCAAGAATAGAAATGGCACTTACGAGATGATTATCGAATATCTGCCTGGCTACAGCCAGCAAATCCTTGATCAGGGGATCGCGCAGAGAGTAAATGACTGTTGTGCCGTCTTTGACACTGACAACCACATTCTTGGCGCGGAGGACAGCCAGCTGCTGGGAGACCGCAGAGCCTTCCGACCCGAGAATGGCCTGCAGCTCATTCACATTCTTCTCGCCTTCGCTCAGCAGTTCCAGGATGCGGATCCGCATCGGATGAGCCAGCGCTTTGAAAAACTCCGTCTTGAATTGCTGAATATCGCTGTTCATTGAACTTCTGCTCCTTATAGCTTTACTTCAAATCTAACCTTATCTTAGCATTAATTGAACAGGAGTGGCTATGAATATCCCGGCTCCCCTTCCTGCAGCAGCAGCGTTCCCCTAAAGATTCACAGGATAGATCATCAGCTCCCGCGTTCTAAGCTCCACCTGTCCGCCAAGCGCCATCGGTTCCCCCAGGCATTCGAACATGATCAGATTGGAGCCCAGCTTCAGACAGGCAGTCCCGTCCTCTTCAATATTCTCCAGAATACCGGTTAAGACGATGTGCTCACCGTCCATACGGATACCGCTGCCGTCTGCAGCCGGCGCCGGCATAATATCCACCCAGCGCATAAGCAGCGCAGGCAGCTCGAATTCGGCCTCCCGCCCTTCTCCGGGCAGAGCCGGGGCGCCGCCGCACCAGATTCCCTTCCCTTCGCCGAAGTCTGACGAAAAGTACACTTCATTTGTTCTGATACCTTTGCTTACTATCGTTATCTTCATCTCTATGCCCCGCTATTCTGTGCTAAGTCTTAAACAGCTTCAGCCCGGCAATCCGTTTCATGGCCTCTGCCAGCCGTGCCTCATCACTCACAAGCCCGATCCGCACATATCCTTCACCGTAAGCGCCAAAGCCGATTCCCGGAGCGACGACCACATGTGCCTTATCCAGCAGCAGATCGGCAAAGCTCTGTGAAGTAAACCCTGCAGGCACTGGCAGCCAGGCAAAAAAGGAACCCGGTGGCGCATCCGCCTGCCAGCCGATTTCCCTAAGCCCGGAGATCAGCGTGTTGCGCCGGGCTTCGTACCGCGCCACATTTGCCCGGACGCCATCCTGCGGGCCGAGCAGGGCAGCTGCCGCAGCCTCCTGGACCGCTCCGAACAGGCTGACATACATGTGATCCTGCAGCAGATTCAGGCTCTCAATCACACTGGCATTCCCTGCGGCAAAGGCTACACGCCAGCCGGCCATATTATAGGTTTTGGACAATGTGTAGATTTCAATCCCCGTCTCCTTGGCCCCGGGTGTCTGCAAATAACTTACCGGCCGCCGGCCCTCATACCCGATTGCCGCATAGGCAAAATCATGCACCACACAGATTCTGTTCTCTGCAGCAAAGGCTACTGTCTTCCGGAAAAATTCCTCATCAGCTACCGCACCGGTCGGATTGTTCGGATAATTGAGGAACATCAGCTTCGCCTTAGCGGCTGTTTCCGGGCTAACAGCCCCGTAATCCGGCAGGAAGCCTCGTGCCTCCTTAAGCGGCATCAGCTCCATAACCGCCCGGGCCAGCTCAATGCCTGACCAGTAATCGGGGTAGCCCGGGTCCGGCACAAGTGCAGTATCGCCGGGATTCAGCAGGCACTGCACCACTTCAACCAGGCCGGTTTTGCCTCCGGGCAGAACAGCGATCTCACGCTGCGGATCGAGCTCTACTCCATACTCTCTTTTGTAAAAAGCAGCCGCTGCATCCTTAAGATAACCGTGCCCGCGGAACGGCGGATATCTATGATTCAGCGGATCTGATGCCGCCTTCCGCAGCGCTTCTACAATATGGGGCGGAGTCGGCATATCCGGGTTGCCTTGTCCCAGATTAATTACATCATGCCCTTCCGCTGCCGCCTGTGCAGCCCTGGCAACCAATGCAGCAAAAAACTGCTTGGGCAACGCATTCAGCAAGTGCGACGGTTCAAAACTGCTCACTGTCCGGCTCATCCTCTCCGCAAATCGTTTGTTATGCTGCATATTGCATTTATTCTAGCGGTTCGCCAGTAGCTCGGCAACTCTTATATACAAAAAAAGGCCGCCCAGCAAGGGATGGCCTTTAATCTTCATACCATTGTAATCATGCGGACCGTATTACTTGCCCAGCGGCTCGCCCTGATATACCTTAACCTCAAGCGGTGCGGTCAGGAATTCGCCTGCCTTGCCGGCAAAGCCGGTGAAGTGCGGGCTTGTATTATGGCCGGCTACAGCCTCGGCATCACGCCATTCCTCGACCATAATGAATACATTACTGCGGGAGGCATGTCTGTACAGCTCGTAAGAGACATTACCCTCTTCCTGATGCGTGGCGGCGATCAGTGTCTCCGCCTCAGCCAGAAACTGTGCTTCGCGTTCGGGGTTCACTTGCAGTGTAGCATGAATAATAATCATTGCTCATCCTCCTGTATTATGAAAAATTTATTATTTCCACTCAGCAATTTTGCCGACCGGCAGACGTACAGACTGGTAGCCTTCAGCTGCGGCTTTACCGATGGAAATCAGCATAACCGGAATATAACGCTCTTTGTCCATTCCGAACAATTCGGCGATCTGGTCCTTTTCGAAGCCGCCGATAGCATTGGTGTCATAGCCGTGGGCACGGGCCGCCAGCATCAGCTGCATTGAAACCAGACCGCCGTCAATCATTACCGTCTCACGGTTGATGTCTGCTGGAAGATTGGCGAAGTGTACTGCCAGGCGGGATAATTGGCCTTCCTTAACTTCCTGCGGCATAAGACCGCGCTCAACAGCAGCGCCGTAGATATCTTCGGCATAATCAAAGTTGTTCAGGTCTCCGAATACAGCGATCATCGCCGCAGAAGTTTCTACCTGAAGCTGATTGAACTTGGCGATGGTAGCCAGCTTGGACTTGGCCTCCGGGCTCTCGATCACGAGGAAACGCCAAGGCTGCATGTTAACGGAAGAAGGTGCCAGTGTAGCTTCTGTAAGAATTTCTGTCATTTCCTCTTTGCTGATCTTGACGCTGGTGTCATACTGGCGCACCGAGCGGCGGCCGGTAATAATAGAATTAAAATCATTGGTTTTTGTAGTGTTCATTTTGAAAAAATCTCCTTTGTATATGTTGGTATATAAAACAAGGCTACATCACATTGATGTTATGCTGCAGCCGGATAAGCATGTCCGTAAGCCTCTTCCGCTCCGCATCGTCAAAGCCGTCAAGCAGGCCGTTGATGAAACGGTTCTTCTCTTCCCTGTAGCAATGCATCCGGTCCCGGCCCTGAGGGGTCAGTGAGACCAGGGTAACCCTGTTATCGGCAGGATTGTTGCGCCTTGTAATGGTTCCGCTCTCCTCAAGACCCTTCAGATGGCGGGTAACGGCGGCGGCATCAATATCGATTTCACGCTGCAGCGAAATCTGGCTGATCTCCTCTACCTGATACAGCTCATGAAGCAGGCGGAGCCTCGTGGGGCTGATGCCTGCGCACCGTTCAAACTTCGGGCTGACCCCTTTGTTCAGTGCCTGCAGCAGTTCAAGAATCTGATCTTCCGCTGACTGATGTTCTGTCAATGGCAGCCTCCCCTAAAAATAGATTGTGCAAAACCTTCTTGATAGAAATCAGTCTACACCTATTTAATTGACCCGTCAACCATTGTGGCGTATTTTCCTATAAACTCCGCATAACTCCACCGCAGAGGTTGATTTATGGATAGATGCGCCTTAATCTCTAACTATTACGTTCACGTTCTATACAGGAGGCTAACGCATGAGAATATCCCTTATTCAGCTTGATATAGCATTCGGCAATCCTGCCGTAAATTATGCGGCGGCAGAGCAGCGCATCCGTGAAGCAGCGTCCGCCGGAACAGACTGCGTGATCCTGCCGGAGCTCTGGACTACCGGCTATGATCTGACCCGGCTGGGCAGCATCGCCGATCCCGGCGGGCAGGAGACCAAAGCACTGATGTCCGGCCTGGCACGGGAGCTCGGCATCCATATTGTTGCCGGCTCTGTAGCCAGCAGGCAGACTGCCGAGGTCACCAACAGCATGTACGTTTTTGACCGCAGCGGTGCACAAGCCGGAGAATACAGCAAGCTCCATCTGTTCCGGCTGATGGATGAGCATCTCTATCTGCAGCCGGGGGAAGCAAAGGGGCTGTTCACCCTGGACAATGCCCTGTGCGCCGGGCTGATCTGCTACGATATCCGCTTCCCGGAATGGGTCCGCGCCCATACGGCCAGCGGAGCTGAAATCCTGTTCGTAAGCGCCGAATGGCCCAAGCCGCGGCTTGCCCACTGGCGTGCCCTGCTGATCAGCCGGGCCATCGAGAACCAGTGTTATGTCATTGCCTGTAACCGTGCCGGAGCTGATCCGGCGAACCGCTTTGCCGGACATTCAATGATTATTGACCCTTGGGGAGACGTATTATGTGAGGCTGCAGAGGAGGAAGAGATCCTAACCGGCGAAATCGACCTCGGCAAGGTCCGTGAGGTCCGGCAGCAGATTCCGATATTTACCGACCGCCGGCCGGAGCTGTATACGTAGCGCGTGTTATCAGGGGATGCTGCATGCATGGTGCCGGGAATATTAAATTCCTTGGCCCGGTCCGTCATTTAGATGGATTTTCGCCAACTAAATGACGTATTTCTCGGTGAATATGACAATTAGTTGTAAAAACGCCACCTATTTCGGTCCATTCATCGCTCTGGAGGCCGTTTTGGTAAAATTAGGTTTCCTTTTTCCAATTAATTCGCCTACAGCAGGGTTCATTGGAAAATTAAGCTGCGAATTTCCACCTAATGTCTGAGTTAGAATCTGCGGATCGCTTGTGCTGGCCGCATGGCGGTCTGGACTGCAAGCGGCGGCATGCTGAGCTGGTAGTAGCACGAGCTGGTCGCAGCTCAGGCCCCATGCTGAGCTGGCGGCACACGGACCGAGCGGCATACAGAGCCGGCAACATGAAGACCTAGCAGCCTGCGCTGGTAGTAGCCCAAGCTGGGAGCCGATTGTCTTAGCCACATGCTGAGCTGGCGGCACACGGACCGAGCCGCATACAGACACGGCAACATGAAGACCTAGCAGCCTGCGCTGGTAGTAGCCCAAGCTGGGAGCCGATTGTCTTAGCCACATGCTGAGCTGGGGCATACAGACACGGCCGCGTACAGACAAGGCAACAGAAAGACCCGGCAGCAGCCTGAGAAGCTGGGTGGCAGCCCAAGCTGAGTGCAGCCGGACCCGGCCGCCCGCTTGCTCAGCGGGCATAGCGCTGCCGCAGCATCGCCGCTGTCTCCAGTACGCGCGGATCGCTGTACTGGAGATCATAGCCCGACTCCTGCCGCAGCCTGCCGGCAGGAGTCAGCTGCACGCCCCGGCGGGCTGCAGCCTGCCGGATGCCAGCGGCGTACACCGCCGCCGCATCCGGGCCGCCCAGCTCGCCGAGCGCGGCGATCGTCTCCGGGCGGACCCGCGGATAGTCCAGTGACTCGTCCCCTCCGGACGCAGTCCTGTAGAATCCGCGGATCAGCTCTCCGCGCTCCCGCCCGGAGCCGGAGACCACCACGAACGCGTGCACGAAGTACGCGCCGCTCTGCCTGCGCTGGGCGATGCCGCAGAACTTGCGGCCGCCGATCGCCAGGTCGAAATCACCGGGGCAGTACGAGCCGGTGATTTCGCCTGCCCTGATCCGTGCAGCCGCCTGCGGATGGCTCACGGCTGCGGCTTCGGCAATGAGCGAAGCCAGCAGCCGGAAATCATCGTGAAAGTCCAGCTTGCCCGGGGCTTTCGGAAGAATCAGCGACACATTGACTACACCTGTGTCGAGCGGCACAGCCGCCCCGCCGGAATGGCGGACAGCTGCGCGGTAGCCGGCCCGCTCAAGCCCGGCCATCCCCTCGGCGGCATGCGGCAGCCTGCTGTCCCGCAGTCCCAGCGCAACCCCGCCGGGATGGCTCCAGATGTGGAGGCACGGCGGGAGCAGCCCGGCGCCGATGTCACGGCACAGCGCTTCTTCGAACGCGAACGGAAGCAGCATATCCTGCACCTCTGCAGCTGTCAGATGTTCAGCCAGATGCTCGAACAGCACCATTTTTGCAGGAATCTCACTTACGGTTCTACGCTCCTGCCCCTCAAACAGGTTGTCCAGCAACCCTGAATCTTCATAAGCCACCACTGATGCTCCCCTTCTTCCCCGGATAATATGGATTACACCGCATGCACGGCAGCAGTCCGCTGTCCTTTTTTACCGTTATAACAGATATTGTTCTATTGTACCCCATCCCCTCCCCCTTGCCTAAAAAAGACAGGCGGCGTCATTTGAAATCAGCTCCGGCAACCGTTATCCTTATATCAAGGAAGATCGTTCATGCAACAGCAGTACACAACGTATAGGAGTGATGCCGCATGACCACTGAACAGCTGACAAAGGACAGGCAGATTAGCAAAACAAGGCAATGGGAACAGGCTATGATCAAGCTCTATGTCAATTTCCGTGATTACAGCAAGGATGCACTGAAGGGGTTCGGCGGGGAGGATATTCATCAGTCAAGGGTGAACAGCCGTAAGCTGCTTACACTGCTGTCCATACTGGACCCGGATCATTCTGCCGCCGGAGAGCTGTACACCCGGTTCAAAAAAGCCCAAAAGCGTCTCGGAAAGGTCAGAGATGCCGATGTGCTGATTGAATCCTTCAAGGAACGGCGTACAATAGCCAAAAAAGACGGCGATGACAAAACAGCCGCACTGCTCAAATCCGTCATTAAGCATCAGAAGGACCAGCGCAAAAAATACCGCAAAAAGCTGGAAGCCGAGCTTCCGCAGCTTGCCGGGAAGGAGCTGGACCTGCTTTGGGAGGCTTTTATTAGCGGACCGCTTGAGTCTTTGACCCAAAAAAAGGATGCAAATGTGGTCATGCGCGAGCTGGAAGTTGCCTTTGATCAGCAGAAAAAAACCTGCAAAGCGCTGTTTAAGGGACCCGAGTCGGAATCTGAGGAGGCTTTTGAAGCGCTGCACGACCTGAGAATTGCCGCCAAGGAGCTGCGCTATACAGCGAATGCCGCTTCTTTTGCACTCAATCAGAAGTTTCATACCCATGAGGAATACTATAAGAACATTCAGGAGCAGCTCGGCATCATCAACGATAAGCGGGTCTGGCTGGACACGCTGCAGTCCATAGGGCGTGACGAGCTCGGTGTCGGCAAAAAGACCTGGAGCGCCTTCACAGACAGCCTTAAGAATGAGGTTCTGGAAGCGCTGTATCATAACGAGGTTGTACCGGTAGCCGGGAAGCCCCGCGCTCTACCCGCTGAACAGCAGTCCTGATCCATACAATATACAAAAGGCGGGAAGCGCATGCCAGTCAGGCCGCTTCCCGCCTTTTGTTCTGCCCCTGATAAGCGTTCAGCTTCAGCAAAGCCTTCTCCGGTCTTGCGGTCAGATCAGCCTGCCGGCCCACATCGCGCTTCTTGCAATCAGCTTGCGGAACGGCTCAACCGAGAAGGACGGCAGATGATGTCCCGGCATCAGATAGACTACCCGGCCAAGTCCGAACTCATGGCACCAGGCCGCCTGCCGCATCGCTCCGCCGTGCAGATATTCTGCGAGCACCGTAGTCTCAAAATAAGGGTGCATATCAAAATAATAAGGCTCGTCCTCAATCACAAAATCGTCAATTCCCTGCACAATCGGATGCTCACGAACGGCTGCCGGTATATTAATTCCGAGAGCTGTGTAGTCCGGATGATGGGTGAAATGCCCGCCCAGCATTGCACCGAGCTCCGGATTGCGCTGCATGGATATTCCGTTATGAACCACCAGCAGGCCGCCGCCCCCGGCAACATAAGCCAGCAGTGCCCCGCTGTGGGCAGGCGCGATTGTATGATCGGAGAACTCCGTGTAAGAGACCACCAGGGAATACTCTTTAAGGCTCTGCGGGTTCAGCAGCCCGAAATCCTCAGATGCATCAACTGTAAATTCCGGTGACAGGATCTGCTGAAGCTCCTGGTCCACACCGGCAAACGGGTGATATTTTACCGCTGTATAGCTGCCAATTGCAAAGGCTTTCAATTCAGACATGAATAATGACACCTCTCCATCCATTAAGCTGTTTCATTTCCAGGTATTTCTCCTTCACCTTAGCACTTCCGCCAGGTTAATTCAAACGGCTTTTGCTTTAATTTTGAACTATGTTACAATCATCATTACAGGTTCTATTTCATATTTACAGGAGGGTGATATACGATGTCTATTCAACAGCTGCATACTTCTGATGAACTGCACCAATATGTCGGCCAGCCCGGCAAAAAGCTGCTGTTCAAGCACAGCACAACCTGCCCGATCAGCGCTAAAGCGCATGAGGAGTTCCAGGCTTATGTACAAAGCTCTGAGACTCCGGCGGCTATTGTCCATGTCATTGAAGACCGTCCGGTCTCCAACCAGATTGCCGAGGAGTTCGGCATCAAGCATGAATCCCCGCAGATCTTTCTGCTGGACGGCAGCGATGTAAGCTGGAACACCTCCCACTGGAAGATCACCCGTTCTGCCATCAAGGAGGCCGTTGATAAATGAGCCAGCCTGTAATTGTCTACTCCACCGCAGGCTGCAGTGACTGCAATCAGGTTAAACAGCTGCTCACCAATCAGGGCATTCCTTTTGAAGTGCGCGATATTATGGCAAGCGCCGTCTATCAGGAGGAAGTTGAAAAGCTTGGTTTCATGGGTATCCCTGTAACGGTATCCGGTGACCGGGCCGTCAAGGGCTTCAACCTGCCGGAGCTTGAGGAACTGATTGCCGCTGCAAGATAGCAGCATTCTATACTCAGTATAATTAGCCAAAAAAGTATTCCCTGGTCCGAAGCCCGGGGAATACTTTTTTTATGGTTAAAACATGTAGCAGCGCCTGCACTCTGTTGGCCTGCTACATCCAATGCCCCTTATTCACACTCTGCAGCCAAATGGCTGACATGTCCGCTGTGGCTGTAGATCACATTGTCGGCTCCAAGCCCCTTATAGACCAGCCTCGGCCTCATCGAGGTCGTAATCACCGAAATTGGCCCTGACGTCCATGTCCGGCACATCTGCACATACCGGCAGCATAAAGCGACACTGCTCTCAAACAGATAGATCCGGCCTACCGGAAACGGCGGTCTGAGCCAGGTATTCAAATGCCGGGTATCCACCTCAAAAATCACCTCTACCCCCAGCTCCGCCAGCCGCTGCTTCTCAGCCGGATTATTGGCAAGCCCCGCGAACCGTGCACCCTTCATGACCAGCAGCTTAATAAAATGCTCTCCCGCCTTGGTCGGCGCACAAATGAGTATATAATCCTCCTGAGTGTCCATAGCTGTCTCCATCTTCATCTCCCCTTCCGCCTTACTTCTATATGTGGATTTATTTATCTCTAAAAAAAACAGCAAAAAAACCGCAAAGGATGCCCTTTGCGGTCCGGTTAACGGTCACAATATACTGATCCTCTCTGCAATACGCTTACGAGGTTAGCTGCCGGATTCGGGCGTTGAGAGTCGCCCTACCTGCCCTCTGTACGAAGCTTAAGCACTTCTCACAGATTCAAGGATTCACCCCATAACCGGCTCCGCCTGCTTACCCGCGTCCTCCGGTTGTTGGTTCCCCCGCTTTCCGTAACGGAAATTAAGCGGATTTCATATGTAGTTATCTTTTATCTCTTTTTCTTTTTGCCGCTGCTGTTCTTGCTGCTCTTCACGAACCGCAGGACAGCCATCAGGCAGCCCAGGATTCCCACACCCAGCAGCAGTGTCTGTACCGCACCCAGCAGAGTGCTGCCATCCGGCTGAAGCAGACTGCTGATCGCAATCAGCAGGGCGGAACCGGCAACTAATACCGGGGTTTTTAGATTCATGTTCAAGACTACCACTCCTTAGTACTAAGGGTACACTATCGGAAGCCGGATCACCAGCCCTTCGCAAATTCTGCCGCCGCCGGGCACGAAAAAGGTGCCTCTCCTTGAACTGGAGAGGCACCTTTTTCGTG
>NZ_CCDG010000051.1 GCF_000723885.1 Paenibacillus camerounensis | reverse complement strand
GTAAACAATGCTACAGAAGGACGCATCACAGATCTGAAGGGTGCAACGCCTACACCTACACCAACTCCGGGCAACCCTTCGACTGGCGGCGGACCCGTGGTAACACCGGCACCAACTGCGACAGCTACAGCAACACCAGCACCAACGGCTGCGCCGCAGGTAACAACCCTTACAGCTGAGACGCTGACTGCCCAGTTCGCCGCGCTGCCTGCCGGCAGCAATGAGCTGGTTATCCCGCTGACCTCTACAACCGGCGGAGCACAGGCTGTACTGCCGGCCAGTGTGCTGGTTCAGCAGGCTGCAGCCAATCCGGCAGCGGTGCTTACCTTTAACACAACCGACGGAACCTCTTACTCGCTTCCGCTCAGTCTTGTGAATGGAACAGCACTTGCCGCACAGCTCGGTACAAGTAACTTTACGATCACTGTATCCATTCTGCCGGCCAGCACCACTGTGCTGGGCAGTGTGAATCAGGCATTAGCTGCACAAGCAGGTTCGGTCACCCTGGCAGCACCGGTAATTGAGTTCTCCATTTCTGCTCAGGCCGGTAATAACAGCGTACCGCTGAACAGCTTCGGCAGCACCTACGTAAGCCGTACTATTAAGGCAACACAAACAGTGAATCCTGACAATGCAACTGCTGTCTCCTTTGATCCGGCAACCGGTAAGCTCTCGTTCGTGCCTTCCGTATTCACTACGCAGGCTGACGGAACTACCGCAGTTACCATCAAACGTAACAGCAACAGCTATTACACTGTTGTCCAGTCCAGCAAGACCTTCGGAGATATCACCAGCCATTGGGCAAAATCAGCGATTGATCTGCTGGCGTCCAAGCTGATTATCACCGGAACAAGCGATACTGCCTTCTCACCTTCCCAATCGGTGACCCGTGCAGAATTCGCCGCCCTGATTACCCGCTCGCTCGGCCTGGCAACAGCAAGCAGCAGCGGTACTAGCTTCAGTGATGTCAATGCAGGTGCATGGTATGCGGATGCTGTATACACAGCGGCTGCTGCGGGATTGATCACCGGCTATACAGACGGCAGCTTCAAGCCGAACAGCCCGATCACCCGTCAGGAGATGGCTGCAATCCTGTCCAAAGCCATGAAGTACACCGGCAAGACACTGAGCAGTGACCCTGCGGCGCTGGCCAAATTCAGCGATGCCGCTTCCCTTCCAGCCTGGTCCCAGACCGCAATAGCAGAGATTGCTGCTGAGGGTATCATTCAGGGACAGCCGGACGGCTCGTTCGCTCCGCAGAAATCAGCTACCCGCGCGGAAGCTGCCACTATGCTGGAAAAGACATTGAAGGCACTTGGATTTATCAACTAAAAGCATAGGGATTGCCAGTCCCCCCTGCTCAATGTAATGAAAAGAGGCGGTTCCCCCGGATGTATATCATCCGGCAGGAGCCGCCTCTTTTTCGCGTGAATACAGCATCTTATTTCTATATCTGAATCACTGTCCGGCTTCCGCCACCGGTATTGTCATTTCCAGCCCGGAGATATATTCCACCCTCACATGCCCTTCAGCATCAAGCTGGAATTCGCTCGTGCTGTTCTCCTTGTATACATAATGATACGGCTTTATAGTAATAGATTTCGGTACAGACGCCAATGGTGCAAACCTCGAATCCTGAACCAGCACACTGCCGCCCGTAGCGCTCGTACCGTTTCCTGACAGCATCTGAAGCTTGTTCCCCTGATCGTCAAACAGGTCGAAGCCGATACTGCCGCCGCTGCTATGCATGTCGGATATGGTCATCCCGTCCAGCTCCAGCCGGGTTGTTATATTGGTAGTCACCGGTGTAAGCTCGATCTTGTCCACCTGTATCCGAACGTTCCCGTTATTCCGTACAACCGAGGGCGCCAGCACCAGATTGTCCCTTGTATTCAGCTCCACCGGAATATCGAGCAGGAACGGCTCTTCTATCCCCGCAATTTTAAAGTGTAAGCCTAGCCTGAACTGCTCCGGAAACGCCTGGCCGCCCTGATTGTGCAGATCCGAAAACTCCAGCACCAGCTTATCACTGTCCGGTACCGGGAAAAGAAACGGCCCGATGCTGCTGCCGGCAGGAGCGTATTCATTCAGCGGCTGCCCGTTAATGGACAGCTCAACATCCGTCATAGCCTCCTGCAGAGAATGAGCCTGTACAGATGCACCGGCTTCCACTGCTTCACGTTCAATACCGACGGATACCCGGGTGCCGTCAAAGGTTACCGCCGTTGCCCCCACCGTAATTCCGTCATGTGTAACGCTTACCCCCGGCTCGCTGTAGAGGCCCTGTTCATCCGCAGCCCGCAGTCCGAGATCCCCTGCCAGCTGAAATACCCGCTTCATTCCGGGAATCTGCTTCAGGGCTTCCGCTGCTGCCGGAGATATCAGGCCGGTTCCGGCAACACCAGTTATGATAAGCATAGCCGCCGCCACCGCTGCAGCTGCCTTATGCCATCTCCTCCGCCCTAAGCCCGCCTTCCGGCTCACTTGGCTCCGCTTCTGTTCATAGCGCTCCATAATACGACGGGTCAAATCGACCTCCGCAGGCGTATCCCTGATCAACTGTTCAAGCCGCCCCACTTGTTCATCCTCTATCGCTGTGCGGTTCCCCAAGCCTAATCTCCCCTTTCCTCTTCTGCCGGCCAAGCTTGTCCCGCAGGCGCTCATATTTCTTGCGCACTCTGGCCGGATTCATGCCTACAACAACGGCAATCTGTTCGAAATTGTAATCTTCAAGTGCCCTCAGCAGCAGGATCTGCCGTTCCTCAGCGGTCAGCAGGGCCAGCAGCTCATGAACCTTGTCTGTAAGTGCGGGCCCGCTCCCCGCTGTCTCAGCCTGCTGCCTGTACATAGCGAACAGCCTGAAGCCTTTGCTCCGCTTTTTAAGCAGGTCCGTACAATGGTTCCTGGCGATTCTGTACAGCCATGCGGAAAAGGATACCGTCTGCCTGAAGCCGCCGATATGCTCCATAGCTTTAAGAAAAATATCCTGTGCAGCATCCTCTGCCTCCTCCCGGCTGCCCAGCAGGTAGTAGCAGTACAAATAAATTGGACGCTGAAAGTGCTCAATAATCGTGCTGTAGGCCTGCACATGACCCTGCTGTACCTGCTCTACGATCAATGCAAGCTCACCGTCTTCCCGCGCCCTTCTCCCGGTATGTGCCGGCTCCTTCATAAGCTCCTCCCCTCTCTATGCCTATATAACTGAAAAAAACGCGTTTTGTGACAGGTGTAATAAAATTCGGATTCAAATCATGTTGCGCCAGCACATGATTGTTACTTGAAAAACCGAAATAGTTCGCATATACTAAAACAAGTTAAGTATTCTATATTTATAGAACAAATTTCGGAGAGATGGATAACTGACTTTTGAAAAGAGGAATCTCATGAACTATACGGTTGAAGTTGATTTTGCACCTATGTATGAATGTATCGCCAGCCTGAACGCTTTTCTGTACAAACAGAACCATAATGCGATGGACGCAGGCAAGCTATGGGTCCGTGAAGTACAGGACCGGTTCGCTCCGGTTCAGCTCCAGAAGATGCGGGAGGTACTCAGCCTTGCAGGGGATTTCAATTTGAACCCGTACATCTGGAGCTGTCCGGGTGAGCGGACGGTCAGCGGGTTTTTAAGCTGGTTCGAAGGCATGACTACAGGAGATCTGTATGAGCTGTCCGGGCGTTTCGGCCAATCCGTCCCCGCTAACCTGCCTGAGCTGCGCAGCAGCGCGGCGGAAATGCTGCGCGTATGGGATAACGGCTATTTCAGCGGAATCGACCCGCAGATTCTAACGGGACTGCAGAGCGAAGCCGACAGCCGTAGAGAGACGCTCAGCGGCGGGAATGGCATGGAGGGCTATGAACAGGCAACCGCCGGTATGCGCCTGTATCCGGCAGAGCAGCTGAAGCGGGTCATTCTTATCCCCCAATATCATGCCCGGCCGCTTGTGACAAGTGCCTTCTATGACGAGTATGTATTCACCAGCTATACCTGTGATGTCCTTCCTCCGGAGGAGGGACGTCCGGCGGCGCCGCTTCTGCGGCTGACCCGTGCGCTGTCTGACGAGACGCGGCTGTATATTCTCCGGCTGCTAACCGGCAGACAGCTGAGCTTTACTGAAATTGTGAAGCACGTGGGTCTATCCAAAAGTACGATCCATTACCATCTGATCGCCCTGCGCGCCGCCGGGCTGGTCATCGCCCACGTCAGCGGCAAGAGCACCTCCTACAGTCTGCGGCTGGAGGCGCTGCAGGGCCTGCCGCAGCAAATCGGAACCTATCTGGAGAGCTGAACCGGATCAACAAAAGGCGGGATTACGCATGTTCAAGCAAAAAAACAGCTATTACGGGCTTTTGGCTACAATATCATTTAGCACCTTCGGCGATACCTTCGGGCTCCTGGCAATGGAATGGCTGGTCTATGAGCTGACCGGCTCCAAGCTGGCTATGGGCGCACTCGTGCTTGCCTCCGGCATTCCCGAGGTGCTGATCCGCCTGCTGGGCTCACCGCTCTCCGACCGGCTGAACCGCGTACGCCTGCTGGCCGGCCTCGGCTCTCTCCGCCTGCTGGCGATTATTCTGCCGCTCGGCATGGGCCTCCTGGGCCAGCTGCAGCTCTGGCATCTGTTCGCCGCTGCTGCACTTAGCGGCGCCTGCTCTGCGCTGTTCCTGCCCACAGCAGTAGCCGTCGTTCCCGGCGTAGCCGGTGACCGCAAGCTGATGCGCGCCTTCGCCGTCATTGAAGGCTGCAAGGGCGCTGCCGCCCTGCTGGGACCGGCGCTGGCCGGGGTACTGACCGCAGCCAGCGGAGCGTTGCCGGCACTGGGCATTAATGCGCTGTGCTATGCCGCAGCTATCGCTACACTGCTTAGCCTGCCGAAGCTGGCGAAGCCCCGGGAAGCAACGGGCCGCTTCTCGCTAGGGGGTTACCTTGGAGAAATCGCCGAAGGATTCAGCTTCTATAAGCAATTCCCGGCGATGCTGATCATTATGTTGCTGGTTTCGGTCAGCAATCTCAGCTCCTTTGCCGTCTGGACCATGATGGTCCCCTATGTCCGGGAGGTGCTGCACCGTGATGCGGCCGCACTGGGCTCACTGACTACAGCCTCTGCACTTGGCTATCTCACCGGCATCAGTATCGTCTCGCTGATCGGAGAGATCACACGCAGGAGGCCCTTTATGCTCGGAAGCCTGATCGGAATCGGGCTGGTCACTGCTCTGTGGGGACTGGTTCCAAGCTATCCGCTTGCCCTGGCCGCCGCATTCACGGCCGGTGTCTTCGGCCCGTTCTTCGGCTCCTTGAGCTCCGCGCTGCACGGGCACCTTGTGCCGGCAAGCCATCAGGGCCGGGTCAATTCCATCCGCTTCCTGATCGGCGGCGGGCTGCAGCCGCTTGGCGCCTTTGCCGGCGGGGCGGTTGCCGAATTCTACGGCGTGCCGGTGCTGTTCGTAGCCGCCGGGCTGCTGCCGGTAATCTGCGCCAGACTGGCGGCGCTTCTGCCAGGCCTGAAGGCACTGGACGGTGACCTGACACAGCTTGCGGCAGGAGTCCGGCTGAGTACCCCCGCTGCCGGCCGGGTACAGCATGCTAAATAGCAGCATAAACAGGCAGTGCCGCTGATCGGCACTGCCTGTTCGTATAGCTTTGCAGATATTCTTCAGCTCTCTTGCGCAGCATTACACGGACAGGCTGGCTGCGCACAATCTTGCTGATTGAATTAGGTGGATTTTCGCCATCTCATTCCCGGCTAACACCCCGGAATGAGGAGGTTAGGTGGAAAAAAGCTGCTTCATTCTGCCTTTACAGCGCTCAGAGGGCGAATCCAGCCAAATCCAGCTAATTGCTGATGAGCCACGTTTTTCGAGCTCTATGCTGCACCCGCGAGCCTAAATAAATGACGCATTTACGCCTAGTTCCCTACGATTCCATAACAGCATCAGCCGATTCATAATGACTGATGTCCCCATGCAGCAGAATCTCCGGTACGCCATCCTTGATATTGATCCGGCACAGGCAGGTCGGATGAATATAAGGCAGATCCCACAGCTTGTTCATCGGCCGGGCTTCAAAGTGTGCCATCAGCACCTTAATGACTACCGTGTGGGTCACTATAAGCAGCGTCTCGCCCTCATGACGGCTCACAAGCTCCAGCAGCTTGTTCAGCGCCCGCTCCTGCACCTGTACGAATGTCTCGCTGCCCTCAACACCGAACTGCTCCGGGTCTTCCCAGAAATAGCGGAACTGCTCCGGCTCAGCCAGCTTGAGCGCCGGGGATTCACAGCCTTCCCAGCCCCCCATGCACAGCTCCTTGAATTCATCGCAGGCCGTTACGGCAATCCCGCGTTCCCCCAGAATAATCTCCGCGGTCCGCAGCGTCCGCGGGCTGGAGCTGGCATACACCGCATCCAGCGGAACCTCCTGCAGCCCCTTGCCAAGCCACTCCGCCTGCTGGACCCCAAGCGGAGTAAGCGGCGAGTCCTGATGTCCCTGCATCCGCTGCTGCACATTCCATTCTGTCTGGCCGTGCCGGGTTAAATAGACCGTTGTTGTTGCCATAGGTAACTCCTCCTTTAACCTGCCTTGAGCAATATAGATCAAACTATATAAATTGAACTATAACTTATCACGAATCCCAACGTACGTGTCCACCGGTCACTAGTCCCTCCAGCGGTCAAACTTCCCGCTATCCGACCGGTGCCCTTCTGCCCAGCTGCTCCGCCGCCTACTTCCGGTTCCGCTCCAGCCACTTCACCCCGTAATCCACCAGCTCCCGCTGCGGCATCAGCTGAGCGGCTGATGCCGCCACGTATCCGTGCCGGATCAGGCCTGTCTCCCGGCCGAAATCCCCGCCAAGCGCAGCGAAATCCTCCGAATCCCAGCTCAGGTCCTTGAACTGCACCCACTGCCTGCTCCCGTCAACCAGCATCGGCGTGCCGGGAGTGACCTCCTGCTTCCCTGCATACTCTGCCCGGTATTCCGACAAATGCAGGGAGGTATTATTCAGGCTGTCTACACCCAGCAGCAGCACGCTCCCGTGCAGATCATAGATCCGGGCCAGCGGAGACTGCTCGCCGAAGGCGAAGTTCAGCCCGTGTCCGTCAATGATGAAATCCCTGTGCTTCCCCCAGGCTACAAAGGAATCAACCGGATGACTGCTCCGCTTAACCCCGTGCTGCTTGCGGAACGTATCCGGGATAACGCCCATCCCCCGCAGCGGGGTCAGGTCCGGATCATAGGCCGGCATCTGCTCGCGGATTGTCTGCCACCAGGCCTCCGGCACAGGAGGCCTGCTCCAGCCCGAAGGATCGGTCTGGTCGGAGGACTGCGACGGCATAACAAGTGTCCCCTCCGGCCCAAGCACCTCCTCCAGTGCAAGAATAACAGCCACCGGACCTCCGGCCACCCACTGGCCCAGTGACTTAAAGGAGGAATGCAGCAGCAGAATCATGCCCTCCTGTACACCCAGACTGCGGAAATCGGCCGCAAGCGTCTCTACTGTAATCAGATTACCTTGAATTTCTTCCATTTCTATATTGCCTCCAGACGCCTATCCCTTAATAAAATTCCTTATCCTCCGGCCGGACACCGCCTGTACCCAGCAGCTTGATCCGGTACTCACCGGGAGAGATGCCCTCCAGCTCCTTGAATACACGGGTAAACTGCTTACTGTTCTCAAATCCGACAGCCTCCGATACTCCAGACAGCTTCAGCATACGGCTGCCTGACAGCAGCTCCTTGGCATGACGGATACGCACTTTTTTGAGATAAATGACAAAGCTCTTGCCGGTATAGGCCTTAAAGGCCTCACTGAAATAAGAATAGCTGAGCGATACATGATTGCTGACCATCGCCATATTCAGCGGGCGCGCATAATGCTCCTCAATGTAAGCCAGCGCGGCTTCCATGTCGGCATGCTCGGTATGTGCAGAACGTATTCCTATAATATAATCGTTCACACTGAGCAGTAAATGCTCCAGCGCACGGTAATAGTCATGGAAATGGCGGTAATGATACAGATTGCCCACTGTGCGGTACAGCTTCAGCACCTCAACAGAGGCCTCGCCGTGCACCCGGAACACCTCATCCAGCACACGTTCGTTAATGCTGCGGGCCATATTTTCGACATAAGCCAGATCCAGATGCTGCAGATGCTCCGTCTGAAAAACACTCCCCAGCACGCTCTTAATTTCCTTCTCCCGCTCGGTTCCCAGCATATTCAGCAGCTTGCGCAGCTCCTCCTCCGGCAAAGGAAAGCTGCGCCGTTCGGAACGGATACTTCCATAATCCATATAACCCGACTGAGGAGTCAGAAAAGTATACTGCAGCGCCCGGCAGGCCTGCTTATAGCATTTCTGAAAATCTCCCGCACTTTCCGTTACCTCGCCCACTCCCATCAGCAGCCCCTTGATTTCCTTCGCTTCAGCGAGCCTGTAAAGATTCAGGAACGGTTCAGCGCTCCCTGCAGCCAAAACCAGCTTCCCTTCCCAGTCCGTCACAAGCTCGCTGAACTGCTGCTCCAGCGGTCCGGCCAGCCGTTCCAGCAGCCCCTGTACCTCACCGGGCTTCATCCGCGTGCCGTCATTATAGTAGTAGTTCACGACGCCTACCGTATACGGCAGCTGCAGCCGGCCCAGCTCCTCCAACTGCTCGGGAGCAGGCTCTACATCCTGCTGCTGCAGCAGCCGTTCAAGGCGGGCGTTACGCAGCTCCTTGCGGTAGCCCTCGGTCTCCAGCGCCTGCCGGCTTGCGCCGGATTCCTGAACCTGCCGCTCCTGCTGAATCTGCTCCAGGATACCGAACAGCTCCTCGCGGCGGATCGGCTTCAGCAGATAGTCCTTCACCTTGTGGCGGATTGCGCTTTTGGCATATTCAAAATCATCATGCCCGCTCAGGATAACCACAGCCGGCCGCTGGTCCGGCAGCGCTTCTGCCGATAAATGCTCCAGCAGCGTGATACCGTCCATCACCGGCATACGGATATCGGTAATAATGATGTCGGCGGCTCCCTGTCTGAACAGGTCCAGCGCATCCTGGCCGTTACCTGCCAGCTCAATCAGGTACCCCCCGGGATATTCCCGTTCAATCATCGCCTTAAGACCCTGGCGGATCATCTTCTCGTCATCTACAATCAGCAGCTTCTTCATCATCTTGTATCCCCCGTCAAAAGTACTTTAGGCAGCGTCATGAATACCGTAGTCCACTTTCCCGGCTCACTTTGCAGCTCCAGCCCGTAAGCCCCGCCGTAGTACAGCTGTAGCCGCTGATGCACATTTCTGAGGCCGATGCCTCCGGCTTTATAGCCTGAGGTTCCTGCACCGGAGAACTCTGTGCTCTGCTCTTCTTTGGCATAAATGCTCTCATGCAGGGCGGACAGCCGCTCCGGCGTAAGGCCGCAGCCGTTATCGCCAATCAGGATAAACAGCTCTCCCTCCGATTCTGTCACATCAATACGTATGCTGCGGCCCTCCGGCTCATCTCCGCCGGTATTCCAGGCATGCTTCACACTGTTCTCGACAATCGGCTGCAGCGACATTTTCAGCACTTCGACTTCCATATAAACCTGATCTATATTCAACTCCAGATGGATGGGGTGTTCAAACCGGATATTCATAATCTCAATATAATTCTGGATATGGCGGATTTCATCACGCAGCTTCACATATTCGCCTGTCCATTTGAAGTTGTAGCGCATCATGCCGCCCAGCCAGGTCAAGGCATCTGAGATCGTCCGCTGATCCTCAATCTCCGCCAGCATCTTAATATTTTCCAGCGTGTTGTAGAGAAAGTGGGCGTCAATCTGATTGTGCAGCGTGCGCAGCTCGGCCTCCTTCGTGAGTGCCTGCTTATGGACAGCCTGGGCCACCAGCGTATTAATGGTGTTCATCAGCTTGTTAAAATGATGCGCCAGCTCCCCGACCTCCCCGCCGCCGCGGATTGCAAGACCGGTATACGTCTCGCCCTTACGGACCTTTTTCATCGTTTCTGTCAGCAGACGCAGCTTCTTAAGAATAAAGGCGTTCATGACATAGGCAATCAACGTAACCAGAAAAATAAACCCGATATTGGCGCCGATCAGCAGATTGCGGGTCTGGGAGATATGCTTCATCACATCCTCCATCGAGACCACATTGATCAGTGAAGCGCCGATCCGCTCAAGCGGGGTATGAATCAGAAGGAAGGAGCTTCCGTTTTCCTTGTAGTTCATATCCCACTCACCCGTTTCCCCGTAGCCCTGCAGCCGCTCTGCAACCGCATTCTCCAGCAGCTTATAGCTGTCTGTAAAAGAATGATCCTTACGCGTAAACAGACGCATCCCGGAATCGGCGATGAACATCTGGGACTGATTATCCCGTACTTCTGTATAGGTTTTGGGCGTGAAGCTGTTCAGCATCATATCAACCTGAATCATCCCCACGTGATGACCGGCCGGAATGCTTATAGCCCGCAGCAGGGAAACCTTTGGCTGTCCTTCAGTCAGCAGGTTTACATTGCGCTGCATTACATCAGGATCATCATTCTGAAATACCCATAGCTCTCTTTCGTCCAGCTTCAACGCTTCCTGATACCAGGGTTCATTATACACCCGCTCTTCACGCAAAATAATCGGCCAAATCTCATACATACTCTTGTTATTAGAATACAGCCGCAGATGTTCAATCCCCGGGTTATTCAACTGGATACGGTTCAAATTTTTAAAGGTAGAGATATTAAAATCGACAAGCTCATCCAGTGTTAAAGCGCTCTCATTAGACAGATAGCTCTTCACAGCCTGGTCTGAATACGCGATTTGGGCCGCACGCTCCATCACTTCTATCTGATTTTCAATATGAAGCTTTTCCATTTGCAGCAGGTAATTGTTTTTATCCACGGCATCACGGACATACGTATTATTAATCGTCCGGAAGGAGTAGATGGACACCAGCAGACTGGGACCAAGGATGATAAAAATATACGCAGCAACCAGACGGCTCTGCAGCGACCTGCGCCCCCACCAGTAGTTGAAAGAATTCCAAAGCGAGCCGATTCCCTTATGCATACGCACTCTCCCGTTATCTCATCATCTCTGCACATAGAAGCAAACAACCCAAAAGCCCGCAGTCAGCGGGCAATTGGGTCTTATCTATACTATTCCATTCCGAGTTTCTTTTTGTTCTCCTGATACTTGGCCTGTCGGTAAGCATCGAAGGTGGCGAAGCCGTCCTTCTCTTTCTTCGCGAGGTAATCGCTCCAGATCTCGTCGAATTCTGCTTCAGAGGAAGCCATGAGCAGCTTCGGCATCGTTTTGCCGCGGAGCTGTTTCAGCTTGGTAGCGATAATGCCTTCAGGCGAGTTGCCGGTAGGATCGATCAGCTGGAACTCCGAGGTGTTGATGGCTTTACCGCGGGTCCAGTCTTCCAATTGCTTAAACGGCTCTACCGATTTAGGTGCCCATTGATCCGTAATATTCGTATTCTGCATCATCCAGAACGTGAAGGAAGAACCTATCTGCTTGTCGAACGCCGAACGGTCGCTGTTCATCAGAGCAAATACATCAGGCAGGAACTGGTCTTTCCCGTCAATTGTATCATAGCTGACACCTTTTTCACCCAGATACAAATCTTTATTTCCTTCCTCACTGTTCAGGTAGCTGAGGAATTTGATTGCGCGTTCTTTGTCTTTAACATTTTTGGAGATCAGGGTTACCGTCCAGCCTGAGATACCAGGGCCGTTCAAGGTATGCTGATCAAGAGCTGCATTGGACGGTCCGTCTACAGCAATGTAGGTTTGCTCAGGATTCTTCTGGTAGATAGTGCTGAGCTGGGTACCGAAGTCTGTACGTTGATACAGCATTGCGAAGTAGCGTCCCTGCGCAATTTTTTCTTCCATTTGAGCCCGTTTGTCGATGAAAATATCTTTGGCCAGCAATCCGTCCTGATTGGCTTGACGGAGTGTCTTCATCCAGCGGACATACTCAGGATCGGTTTCGCGTTCATACACCTTGCCGTCCTTTTCCCAAGGAATCGCCAGGAAGTTCTGCAGGTAGCCTTCCAGAGAGTCGTTACCGTTCTCAGTGAATTCGTGCAAGCCGAGTGGAATTAGCGGCTGGCCGTTCACTTGCGGGAATTTCTCCTGGGCCATTTTGAGCGCGTTCAGGAAGCCTTCCGGTGTACGCATATCCGGGCTGCCGATGGCTTCATAGATATCCTTGCGGACAGCAAAGGTCTGATTGGATACATAGTTTTCGCCGTATTTTTCATAGTCAGCCGGTGAAGAGGATGAGTTCGGATAGCCGTACACATTGCCGTCCTCCTGAGTATACCAGCCCAACTTATCTTTATCGGAAACCTTGTAGAAGTAAGGATCATACTGATCTGCCAGCTCGTTGAGCGGAAGGACCAGCTCGCCCTCAATCATTTTCTTAATGCCGTCTTCCCAGAAGCCCAGCGTAATGAAGTCAGGCAGCTGACCGGAAGCAATCATCGTGTTCAGCTTCTCATTCTCGTTACCGGCAGGAATGATAAAGTTAATATCCACGCCTGTCTTTTTCGTTACATATTGGGAAGTAGGATCTACGCCCCATTTATTGGCAAACCAGGAGAAGTTCAGATACCAGTCAAAGGTGATTGGTGACGTATCGCTTTTCCAGCCCGGCTCATCTCCCGATGGTGCAGCAGCCGATGGTTCAGCTGAAGCTTCGGTTGTTGCCGCCGCCGTATTGGTGTTCTCCTTATCTGTGTTGGCATTGCCTCCCGCATTGTTGTTGCCTGAGCAGCCTGACGCCGACATCGCGAGCATCAGACCCAAGAGCAGCAGCACCATTGATTTCGGCTTGCGTTTCATGCCCATGCTTATTTACCCCTTTTCTAAAATGTTATGAAATGATTTATAAGCTCAACCCCGGAAGCTGCTCGGCGCAGGCTCTGGAGGAGTTACCTTGTTTGACGCGGCTGCAGATCAGCCCTTGATCGAACCGATCATCATGCCTTTTACAAAATAACGCTGCAGGAACGGATAGACGAAGACAATCGGCAGCGTTGTTACTACCATCGTAGCCAGCTTAACGGACTGCGAAGTTACGCTCTTCGTCACCGTGCTGCCCTGTATAGCCACCATCATCTGGCTGGAGCTGGACTGGGCAACCACCCGGAACAGGAAGGTCTGAATCGGCTGCAGATCCGGGTTATTGATATAAATAATCCCGGTGAAATAGTCATTCCATTGATACACACCGTGGAACAGGGCGATCGTTGCGATAACCGGCATGGATACCGGCAGCACCACCCGCAGGAGAATCGACCAGTCATTCGCACCGTCGATCCATGCCGCCTCTTCAAGCCCTTCCGGAATCTCCCGGAAGAAGGTCATAAAGATAATGAGATCAAAAAAGCTGAACAGGACCGGAATGATATAGACCAGGAAGTTATCCAGCAGATGCAGATCCCGGTTCAGCAGGAAGGTCGGAATGAGTCCGCCGTTAAAGAACAGAGTAATTGTACCCAGCAGGATGTAGAGCTTGCCGCCGATCAGACCTTTTCGGGACAGCGCGTAGGCTACCATTGCCGTGAAGAACACGTGGAGGAGGACGCCCAATAGTGTCTTGGCTACCGTAATCCCCATGGCCATCATAATACCGGAGCTGGCGAATACCGCTTCGAAGTTTTCCAGGCTGAACATCCGGGGCCACCAGTAAATCCCGCCCATCATCGCATCGGTTCCGTCGTTAAAAGCGTTAACCAGTACATACCAGATCGGATATAAGGTAACGAAGCAGATACACAGCATCACCAGATTGTTGGCGATATCAAAGATGGCTTCACCCATCGTTTTGCGTTTGAGAGAAAACATGGTTTAGATCCTCCTTCTTCTAGAACAGCGACGTATCGTTGATTTTTTTGGTTACCTGGTTGGCAATCAGCAGCAGAATCAGCGCAATGACTGCTTTGACCAACGTGACCGCCATAGAATAGGAGAAGCGGCTGGTGACGATCCCTGTATAGTAGATGTAATAGTCGATTACATTACTGGCACTGTCGTTAAGGGAGTTGCGCAGCACCAGAATCTGGTCAAAATTGGAGTTGAGCACGCCGCTGACCGCCAGGATGAACAGGATGCTGATCGTTCCGCGGATCGCCGGCAATGTGACATACCACATTTTCTGAAAGCGTCCGGCGCCGTCGATGGTAGCAGCTTCATACATTTCCGGGGATACCCCGGCAATGGCCGCCAGATATATAATCGCTGACCAGCCGAGCTCTTTCCAGATATCCGAGGAAATAACGATGGTCCAGAAGTAGCTTGGTTCCGCCAGATAAGAAATCGGTTTGTCGATCAGGTTCAGTGCCAGCAGAATATTGTTGATGATCCCTACATCTGCAAGCCACGTTGCCAGGATACCGCCCAGCACGACCCAGGAGAGAAAGTGCGGCAGGTAGGAGATGGTCTGAATCGCTTTTTTGTAGCGGATCGAACGCACCTCATTAAGAAACAAGGCAAAAATAATGGGAAGCGGGAAGCCGATCAGCAGCTTGATTAAGCTGATGCCGAGCGTATTCTTAATGACATACCTCAGATCCTCATCCTCGTATAATTCCCGGAAATGCTGAAGTCCCACCCACGGAGCCTCGGCAATCGACTTGACAATGTTATACTCCTTAAAGGCGATAATCATCCCGTACATCGGAATGTAGTTAAAAATAATCATCCAGGCCACGCCGAGCAGCGCCATGGTCTGCAGATGCTTCTGGGCCAGGAACCTTTTCCAAAGTGACTTTTTGTAACCTGAACCGGTTTCGATTAGAGCCGGAACGGGCTGCTTTTTCATCCGGCTAATCCCGCCGCTTGTTTTATTCTCCATCGTATGGACCTCCAAGCTAAATCTATTTCTGTAATGTGGTGAAAAGCCTGTGTTGCTCTATGTGCTTATTGTAACCGCATTCACCTGGAGGGGGAAGGTAGCGAATTTCCGGTTTGGGGTCGCAAATTTCGGGTGAGGGAATGGGCGGCCAGCCCGCTTTACGCGAATTCAGAGGCATTTTTGCCTCTCATTCCGCCAACCAGCACACTTTCCGCGATATCAGAGGCATTTTTGCCTCTCATTCCGCCAACCAGCACACTTTCCGCGATATCAGAGGCATTTGTGCCTCTCATTCCGCCTACCAGCCCACTTTCCGCGATATCAGAGGCATTTGTGCCTCTCATTCCACCTACCAGCCCGCTTTCCGCGAATTCAGAGGCATTTTTGCCTCTACTGAGTGCGTTCGTGCCGTTTTCGGCCTATTGAATGGGATTTATCCCTTTGATTTCACCTTCTGCCGAACAGCATAAAAAAGGAGGCCACATCGGCCTCCCTCTAATACCTTACACCAGCTCCGCACGGATGGCGGTGATCTCGCCCCGGCGCAGGGCCTCGGCCTCCGCACCGCGCAGCAGCGCCCCGTCAGCCTGACGGCTGCTTCCGTCGCTGTAGGTCAGCGTAAGCTGCCCGATAACCGCCCGCTCTGCGCCATAGGTATCGGCCCGGCGCGGGTTATGGTAGGTCACTTCCGTTCCTCCCAGGAAGGTAAACATCAGCTCGCCCTGCCCGTCGAACAGCCAGCCCGGCAGCGCCGGTGCCAGCTCCAGCGTCAGCTCGCCGTCCTCATACGCAAACATCCGGCTGCCCGCCATCATGGTTCTCCACATGCTCAGGAACTCTGCAGTCGAGCCGCTAAGCCTGGCTACAAAGCCGCGGCCATGAGTCAACGGGTCCGGATTGCCGCCTGTGCTGATAAAGGAGGAATTCTCCAGCGTGCTCCGGCCGTAGACGGCCGGGTCAAGGAATGGAATCAGCGAGGTTCGCATCTCACTGTAGAACTCCTCATACAGCCCCCCTTTCAGGAGTGCCAGCAGATACTTGTAGGACATGTGCAGGAAATTCGACTCCCGCTCCTGCCAGCCTGGCGTAAAGGCCCGGATGCGCCCGATCTCATGCGATTCCGCCTCAAGCGATGCCGATGTCCGGTACATTGAGGTTACCGGATCGAACAGTCCGCTGCCTTTCACCCTGCTGTATATCTTCTTGGCCTGCTCCCGGCTGTCCAGCGTCTTGAGCCAGCGGGCCGGTCCTTCCAGGAAATAAGGGAGTGCTGACGCCCCGAACTCCTCTACTACAGCCTTCGGCAGACCATAGCCGCTGATCACCGGCTTGCCTGCTTCATCGGTTACCGGCCGGTAGCGCACCGCCTCATAGCGGAAGTAAGTCGGCACCAGTCCGCCGCCCAGGTCCACAGCCCGCTCTATCCCTGCGTCCACTTTGTCCAGGAATTTGCCCAGCGCTTCGCGGATGACAGCCAGACTTACCTCAGCCTGCCCCCCGTTAATGCCGAAGCGGATGCTCTCCCGGTAAGTCTCACGCGCCGAAGATACGGTGTCCCAATAACCGAAGTCATCCAGCCCGCCGGACAACAGCTTAGTTACTGCCCCCAGCACCCGTTCCAGCAGCAGCGCAATTTCTACCGGCAGCGATACAATACCGCCAGCAGCCCCCAAGCCTGTCAGCAGGACCTCCGCCCCTTGTGACTCCTGCAACCCCTGCAACTCCTGCAGTCCCTGCAATTCCTGCAAATCCAGCATTCCTTGCGTTCCCTGCATTCCTAATGCTCCTTGCTCTTGCAATCCCTGTGCCCCTTGTACTCCTTGTACTCCTTGTACTCCTTGTACTCCCTGTACTTCCTGCACACCCTCCAGCTCCCGTGCCCCTGCCAGCTCCCGTGCGGCCTCTACTTCCGGCACCCCTAAGCTCTCCAGCGCCTCCAGCATAAACACCAGCATCCGCTTGAGCTCGAACGTCTCGCTCATCCCGGAGCCGAACAGGCCCGGCAGGCCGTTCATTGCATCATTCCAGCCCGGCTTGTTGCCCTCCATCTCCACGCCCATGCCATAGGGATCAAGAGTCGCGAATTTGTTCAGCGCCAGCGAGAGCATTTTGACGAACAGGCTGGTATGGTAGATCTCCCCGGTGCCGCCTTCCGTGCGCAGCCACTGGGTATCTCCGGCCTTGCGGTGCAGCCGGTGCAGCTTCTCCTCATCCTCGAGCAGTGCGCCGTACTGCCGTACCTTGCCGCCGCTGATCACATATTTCTCGCTGCGCGGAAGCACATAGGCAGGGCTGTCATAGAACGTATACGATTCATCCCCGAACAGCAGCTCAGCCAGCTTATCCGGGAATACCTCCAGATAACCCTCAACCAGATCCAGATTGTAGGTCCAGTGATCACTCCAGAAGCCTTCGCCGAAGGCGGCCTCGATATTTTGCCGGGACAGGGCCAGCACACCGCTGAGAAATTCCTGCTCATCCGCCTTGAGCTGCACCTGATGATCCGCGATGTAATTTATCAGCTGCCCTGGTGTGAATTTACCTAGACACAGCGCTGCAAGCTCAGCCTGATGATCCGCCGCGACACTCTCCACCCACTCTTTAAGCTGTTCAGCATGCTCCGGCAGCACCTCAAAGCTGGTTCCCTGCACGCTGAGCGGATTATAGCCGTCCGCCTGGATCAGGCTGTAGAACATTTTGATGTTAAAGCTGCCGACCTGCGGATGAAAAAACACATCGTTCCGCCGGTTCTGGTTCATATCGCGGAAGTTCCCGTTGCCCTGTGAATAGTACTCGGGAGCCAGCGAGAAAAAGTTATAATCCCGCTCCATATCACCATGCTTGCGTGAGTAGAGATGCACGACAAAGCCGTCTTTTCCATTGTCAAAAATAAACGGGTACCCGCCGCGCAGAAAGTTATCCAGATAGGACTGGCGGCAGTAAGCATCAAAAATTGCCGAAGAAGTGCGCGTAGCAATGTCTGCTGTCAGGTTCTCGGTCAGCTCAGCCGCTTCCAGCATTTTGCCGGTGATATATTCGTCGCGGCAGAGCCGGCCGGCCTTGCGGTTGATTTTGTCGATGTCACTGACATGCCCGATAATCGTGTTCAGCGTCAGCTTCCCGCCCGGAGCCAGCGTCCGCTGAACACCGCTGAAGCCGCAGGGCACCTTATTCACCGGATATTGCGGCTGCGCAAGCAGCTCATCAAGCGTGAGAGCGGCGAAGCGGTCCGGATAAGCAAGCGATGTATTCGCCCCGAAAATCACCTCAAAATCAACAACCGGCCGCAGCTGCTCCCCCTCCGCTGTAAAAGACAGATAGAAATGGCCGTTCTGGATCTCGCTAACCTCTGCACTATCGTTGGTGCTGGAACGCAGCTTGTAGAAAGGAATGCCCTGCTCCAGATTGTAGACCTCCATCCAGCTGCGCAGCAGGTTGCCCATTTCCTTGTAGGCGCTGTTGGCCGACCCGTAAGGAAGGATCTCCGGCAGACCGTCCAGCAGCTCCAGAGACAGCTCCGCACCGCCTGTATTCTCAATCTCCACCCGCCGCACCAGCGCGGCATAATCATCGTTCGGCAGATTAAAATAATGAACTGTCGTTTGCAATCCATGTCCGGTATGCTCTTCCTCAATCGTCAGCCCGTTCGGGAGGATCGTCATCTTCCGCTTCACCGCCGGGTCGGGATGCGAGGACTGGAACGGCTCATAGACCTGTGCACGCTCCCCCAGCTTAATAAAAGTGCGGAACCCGGCCGATGCTACGTTCTTGTATGAGATGCTGGCCGGGGAGAACTCCATGATCGGCGAGTTTTTGTCGCGTACCCCGAAGCCGCATACCCCCTGCCCGCGGTTCACATAGAACGTCCACATCGGGATTCCCTTTAGCCCGGCCAGTCCCGGCAGGAAGCTGGCAAACGGTTTATTTTCATGAAACTGCTCCATTACAAATCGGCCTGATTCAAAATAATAACGGCTCATATCATAACCTCCTGAATGTTGGATGTGCACTTTACGAAATCACATGCGTAGCAATAGAATGCGGCGGCAGCTGGCAAACGGCCAGCTCACTGCCAAGGCCAAGCGTTACACTGCGGTCCTCATCACTCTCGTTCATCAGCACAACGGCGATACTGCCGTCAGGATTGCGGAATGCCGTGGACAGGATGCCTTCAATGGCAGATTCCAGGCCGATCCGCACAGCGCCGGGAGCGATATACCTGCTGAAGTGGCCGATGTAATAATAAGAGCTGTTGTAATGCACCTCGTCCGTAATCGTGTCGGCGATAATAGGAGCATCACAGAAATTGCCCACATGGTTCGGCCCTCCGGTCTCATCAAGCACCAGATTCCAGTCCAGATAACCCTCCGTCCACGCATTCAGATCACCAATCATATTCCGCCCGTAGCGCTCTCCCGTGAACCATTCCCCCAGACGCACGCCGCCCTCCTGGCAGCCCTCGGTAAATAACACATGCTTATCCGGGAAAAGCTCATGCACCTTCGCCACCTTATCGAACTCCTCGCCGCCGTACCAGTGGATGCCCGTCCCCCACACATACTTCGCCGCTTCCGGATCTGACAAAATAGGCGTAACCCGCTCAATCATAATGTCCCGGTTGTGATCCCAGATTACGATGTTCACATCCTCCATACCGGCTTCGTGCAGGGCGGGCCCGAGGTGGTTTTTGACAAAATCCCGCTCCTCCCCGGCGCTGTACACACAGGAATCCCAGGTCTGCACCGCCGCCGGCTCATTCTGTACCGATACGGCCCAGACCGGAATGCCCTCCTTGCGGTAGGCCTCGATAAACTTTGTGTAATAACGCGCCCATACAGCGGCATATTCCGGCTTCAGCGAACCGCCGTTGTTCATCTCCCCATTGGTTTTCATCCAGGCCGGCGGACTCCAGGGGGAAGCCAGCATCGTAAAGGGGCCGCCTTTGACCTCCATCGCATCCTTAATCAGCGGCAGCACCCACTGGTGGTCGTGGGCAATATCGAACGTGGCCAGCTCCGTATCCTGATCCTGCACATACGTGTAATTGCCGAGCGCAAAATCACAGCTGTGAATATGCACACGCCCCATGCTGTAGCCAAGGCCCTCCTCCGGGTGAAAATAGCTGCGGATCACCTCCGCCCGTCTGGCCGGACTCATCCGCGACAGCGTATAGGCTGCAGCCTCAGTGAAAGCGCCCCCAAAACCGATTATGCGTTGAAATTCCTGCTCCGGATGAAGCTGTATATCTGCTGCCTGCCCGCTGCCTTTCTGCCCGAACACCAGAGCTTCGCGCCGGCTTAGCCGTTCCCCGGTTTCTTGTGCCGTCACTACCGTTTGTACAGTCACCATCTGAACCCATCTCCTTAAATAGAATAATAAACACGTACCTTTTAAAATCGAAACCGGTTTCGATTGTTGCGAAAAAAATACGCGCCCCGGTGATGCGCATTATTTCTCACCAGGCGGCGCACAGGATTCCCGCACAACCACTTCCACAGGCAGCACAACAGCCTCCATTCCCTCCCCCTTGCGGTCAACCGCTGCAAGCAGGATTTCAGCAGCACGGATTCCCAGACTTGCCGTGTCCTGCCGCACCGTTGTCAGCGCAGGTGTTACATAACGGGCAAGCTCAATATCGTCATAGCCCACGACCGAGATATCCCCCGGCACAGACAAGCCGCTGTCCTTTACCGCCATCATCGCCCCGAGCGCCAGCATGTCACCGGAAGCAAATACAGCCGTCGGCCGCTCCGGAAGTGCAAGCAGCTTCTGCATGGCGGAATAGCCGTTCTCCAGCACATAAAACTCTCCTTCGACGATATACTCCTCCCGCAGCTCATGGCCGCGCTCCTTCATGGCTGCAACATAGCCGTTCTGGCGCTGGCTGCCGGGGACCGTGTTCACTCCGCCCGAAATATGGGCAATCCTGCTGTGTCCCAGGGAAGACAGATATTCCACCGCCATCATCGCTCCGGCCGTATTATCCGAGCAGACCGTATGGGAGCTAGGCGTCTCAAAATCCAGTACAACCGTAGGGATATTACTCTCCAGCAGCTCAAGGAAATAAGGGTCCTCATAGTCTGAAAGGAACACAACAACACCGTCTACACCGTGAATCCGGCAATTCTCCAGATATCCGCTCTGCTTGCCGCCGACATCCTTTGAGATGAACATCAGGGCGTAACCCTTCTCTACAGCTACCTGCTTGAAGCTCTCAATAACCGCACCGAAGAACGGATGGCGGATGCCCGCTCCCGTACCTTCCACAAACAGCACGCCAAGCGTCCATGACTTCTTGGTCGTCAGTGTCCGGGCATGCGCATTCGGCAGATAGCCCATCTCCCGGGCGGTCCGCAGAATTTCCTCGCGGGTCTTCGCACGCACATCGGAATAGTTATTGAACGCCTTCGATACCGTAGTAGGGGAATAACCGGTTTTTTTTGCGATATCGTAAATGGTAGTCAATCCGGTTCACCTCCAGGGTTTTATGAAAGCCCTTTTTTGTTCACTGCCATTCTAACTTCTTTCGGCAGAGCCGTCCAGCATAAAATATTTTTGTACCTGAGGCAGAAGTGTAACCGCGAGAATAAGCAGACCCACACAGCTGTAGAATACATGGACTACCGAGACGGCATTCATCATGTACGTCTGCACCAGAATCCAGATAATCTGCCCGAAGCCGATGTACAGTGAAAAAGTCCAGGCAGGATGCAGCTCTTTGAACGGGCCCAGTCCTGCGTACCGCTCCCAGCCCGGCTTTTTAACCAGTCCGTAGAGCACGATGAGCGGCAGAATCCCGAAGATCAGCAGGAGCAGCAGGCCTGGAATCATAAAGCTGTCAAAAGGCGATCTTTCCAGCACAGAGACCGGCATCCCCATCATTTCACCGCTTGGATCAATCAGCAGCATCAATCCGCCCCCGACCGCCCCGATTCCCAGAAAAGCCTGCAGCACATATAGCACAATAACGGCGCCCGGCCTCTTGTTCGTCTGATTCATTATCTGTTTCCCCATTTCCGCATTTTAAGTAGATTTTACATCTTTTCCCTCAACAGTGCCGAGACAGATATCACAAATCCAGGAAAAACACGCTGTTACCGCCTTCCGTGTGAACAGGCTCACTTTACGTTATACTGGAGCTACACATTATCTTTTAAAAAATAAATGGAGCGGACAGACGCGGACAGAGCGTCTCTCCTAATATACCTATGACCGATACCAATCAGCCTGTATCCAAGCAATGTGCCTACTGCCGGCAGCATAAGCCGCTCTCCGAATTCCGCAGACGGACGGGCAAAGGCTCCAAAGGCCAGTCCCGCCGCGGCGCATGCCGGGATTGCCGTAAAATCCGCGGCGGCACCCCAGCCAGCGGGCTGCAGGAGAAGCCTGCACCGGCAGGATCTTCTGCCTCAGCGGCGGCTAAGAAAACGGCGCCGGCAGGCCACGCGTCTGCCTCCTCAACTGTGAGGCAGGCGGCTGAGGCTGTTTCTGCAACCCGTGCCGCACAACCTTCAGACTCTGCCGTGCGGCAGACCGCCAAGGCTGCGCCTGGAGGCGGAGCTGCGCAGCACGGGCCCAAGACTGCCCAGCCAAAACCGCAGCCGCATTCCCGTCCGGAGCGAGCCAAGGACGGCAAAGCCCCTGCTGCATCTGCAGGGGAACGTGCCCGCCCGCGGGCGCGGGCAGGCGAGCAGCGGCGTAAGCCTCCAGTGGCAGGATGGCCGAAGCCGGAGCCGGAGGATTATTCAGCACTTATCCCTTCGTACAAGGGGATGATTCTGATGCGCGGCCACAGTGACAAGGGGCGGCGCTGGCACCAGGAGATTGACCTGAAACTGGCCGTTACGCTAGTCCGCGAGCATGCTGCTGTTGTGGTCAACCGCCGTACCATCCGCCGCCTGTACAGCAACAAGGATTTTCGCAGGCTGATCCTGACCAGAGACAATTACACCTGCTATTTCTGCGGCCTGTACGGGGACACCATTGATCATCTGCTGCCGCGCGCCAAGGGCGGCCATACGACTCCGGACAACTGCGTCTGCGCCTGCAATCTGTGCAATCAGACCAAGGCGGACAAGGATGTGGAGGAATTTATGCGGGGCTGAAGTGAAGTGCCGGGTGAGAGTCGGGGGCAAGACCGGGCGGGGCGCTGCGGCGAGTGCAGGGCGAGAA
>NZ_CCDG010000050.1 GCF_000723885.1 Paenibacillus camerounensis | reverse complement strand
GGACGGCATAGCCGTTTCTATTTGTTGCAGTTATATTATATTCCGTACTAATCTGCCGGGCTTGTCCTTTGTCATATCCTGCGCTTTATGCCCTTAGCCTGCACGAACCGCTCCAGTACCCGGAAATCCTCGGTTACCTGCTTGAACGGCAGAGCCTCCAGCACCTTGCTCCGGTAATCCTTGGCAGCGGCTGCCGACAGCCTGGAATCGAGGATGCTGAGCACGCCTAGATCAGTTTCGCTGCGGATCAGGCGTCCGGTGCCTTGCCGCAAGCGGAGCAGCATGTCCGGTACGAAGACCTCTTTTAACGGATTATTCGCCTTAGACGCCTTATATTCATAGACGGGATCTGACGGAACCGGAAAAGGCAGCCGGAACACGATGACCTGCGACAGGTCGGAGCCCTCGATGTTGATCCCTTCCCAGAATACGCCGGTGCTGAGCAGCACGCCTTTGCTGTGCCGGAACCCGGCTATAACCCCGTCCTGGGATGAGCCCTCCTGCTGAATATGCAGCGCCCAGGCCAGCTTCTCGGACTGCAGCTTCCCGTGAACGAATGTCATATCCTCTTTGGCTGAAAAAAGCACCAGTGTCCGCCCGTCTGTTACATTGCATAGCCTCAACATTTCCTTGTACGCCGCTTCAAGATACTCCTGCCGGTTCAAGTGGTTATAGCAGGGAACACTACCGGAAATGTACATCAGGGTATGGCTGTTGTAATCAAAAGGGGAGGGCTGGCGCTCCATATAATCCCCCTTGTAACCAAGCGATTGTGTCAGATAAGCATATTGCTCATCCAGCGTGTCACCGCCCTGGCACATCGTGGCCGAGGTGAGGATGACAGAGGTCTTTCCGTTGAATAAAGCCTGTTTCAGAAACTGGCTGATGTTCTTGGGACAGATGCTGATGCTTGCTTCGCGGCGGCTTGTGCCGGCCCAGAGAAGATAGCCTTGCTCACTCCCTGAGAGGACTGCGAACAGGTCGATCAGCCCGTGTACCGCTTCATACAAATTGTCAATCTCGCGTTCATTCCGGGAGGTCAGTACCGCCAGCCCAAGCTGAAAATCCTTCAACAGCTGTATGCCCCGGCTGAGCGGAATTCCTTTCATTTCGGATAATTTGATCCGGTCATTGTCCTGTTTGGCGGTCTGCAGCAGATCGGCTTCCGCCTGCTTGAAGATGCTGGTTAAACAGCTTTTGACCAATCGGACCTGTGCCATCAGGCTTTTATCTGCAGATTGCCTGAAAAGAATCTGCAGCACATCATCAAGCATCCGGCTGGTCCCCCGGAAGGTGAATTCAAGCGTTCTTGCATCCCGCACCTTAGCCTCCAGATTATGCGCTTCATCAATGACGATCAGCGCCGGCTGCTCGGTTATTAGGGGTCTTGTGCCTTCTTTTTTCTTGATCAGATCCCGGATCAGCAGATCCTGATTAACGATGATGAAATCCATTTCACCTGCCCGGGCGCTGATTTTGGCGCGCATATCATAGAAGGAGCAGGTGCTTTTGTAGCGGCACTGTTCGAATTTGCAGTCATTTACACATACCTCGGACCATACGGCATCACTGATGCCGCCCTGAATATCCGCCCGCTCATCAATCTCATAATTTGTAATCCGGCGGGCAAGAGCCTGCACAGGGGAGTCCGGCGCCTCCGGCTGGATCAGGTCCGCTGCCCTGTAGCGGCAGGCATACTGGCCCATGCCTTTTCCGACCACAGAGCGTACGGTTGTGAATCCGAGCCGGCTTCCGATTACCCGCAGATCCTTATGGATCTGTTCGGAGAGCTGGATGGAGGAGGTGGCAATAATAACCGGCTGCTGCGAGATATGGTTAATGAGCAGGCCGGGGATAAGGTAGGCAAAGGATTTGCCGATGCCGACTCCGGCCTCGACCATAGCGTTGCGCCCGTTAATATACGCATCCGCAATATCCAGCGACATATCCTGCTGTCCGGTCCGTTCCCGGAGGCCGAGTCTGGGAAACCGGTCGTACATCCGGAAGACGGCATTGACCAGAGCGGGCTCGATGTCCTTCTTCTGCTCCCGTTTCTGTAACTTATAAAGATCACTTAACCAGCTGATGACAATCGCCCCTTCACTGTTTCAATACGCCTGTACCGGCAAATTGATTTTTTGGGTCAAACTGTAATTATCTCTGATAGAGGCCTGGCAGTCAAGGCTGGCATTTCCGTTGTAATTAACGAGTATAGTAATCTATACCGGCTCCATATGTATTATTATGGAATATAAGAGGAGAGAAGCATACCTTAATTTGGAGCCTGGAGGGAAGCCGTTTTGATCAAGCATGCTGAGCAAGTAATATCGTTCTATCCTGTAAAGGAGCCGGTAATTGAGTTCATCCGGCATAACGAGAATATGACCTTTAAGGTAACGGATGCAGCCGATGGCAAGGCTTATCTGCTCCGGATTCACCATCCGAGAACAGCGGGGCTGTCCGGCACCCAGCATACGCTGGAAGGCCTGAAGTCCGAAGTGTATCTTCTTCAGGAGCTGAACCGGAGGAAGGTGATTCGGGTGCAGGAGCCGGCCGTTAACCATGCAGGCGAGTATGTAACATTGTATCCGTCCGGGGAATTCGGCCCATGTTATGCGACAGTGCTGGAGTGGCTGGAAGGCGCAGTGCTGACAGGGGAAGAGGAGAATATCGGGAGGATTGCCTATACACTGGGAGAGACCTTTGCAGAGCTTCATAACGCTTCAGGCGGGCAGCAATTATCCGGATTAACGAGGCCTGTATACGGTGTGCAAAGTATTGATGCTGCGATTGAAGAGCTTAAATGCGGTATAGCTGGCGGCGTATATACTCAGGAGCTGTACGATATAATCGTGGAAGTGCTGGATGTAATCAAGGAACAGCTGACCGAGCTGGATGCAAGGCAGGACAGCTGGGGAATCATTCACGCCGATGTACAGCCCGGAAATGTAATTGTGCAGGGAGCAACGCCGCATCTGATAGATTTCTGTTTATCCGGCTACGGTTATTATCTGTTTGATGTAGGGAGCGCTTCCACGGCATTGAAAAGCGAGCTAAGACCGGCTTTTTTGGAGGGCTACAGCTCACGGAGAGACCTCACGATTGACGATATGCGGTACATTGAGGGACAAATATTAATGGATGTCTTCATCAGCTATGCGATGTTCATCCGTGATCCCGCCAGCAACGGCTGGGTTAAGGAGCATGCGGTAAAGGTATACGGGAAATGCAAGGATTTTCTGGCGGGAAAAGAAGTGTACCACCTGCTGTAATTTAAACATTGCATAATCAGAAGCGGTGCAGTAAAAAATAACCATATCTAAAGATGGCGGAGGGATATGGGTATGAACGAAATCTGGAGTGAGGTCTGGAATGAGGTCTGGAAGGCTCTGGTGCTGATTATATTCGGTATGCTGGTGCTCAGGCTGGCCGGCAGGAAGTCCATCTCACAGATGACCATCCCGACAACGATCGCGATGATATCCATCGGGACGATTATCGTAGAGCCGATTGCAGACCATCATATCCTGATTACGATGGCGGCTGCTATTGTATTTATTGCCGTGCTGATTGCGGTAGAGTGGCTGCAGCTGCAGTGGAGCCTGTTCGAAAGGCTGGTCAAGGGGCCGGCGGTTATTGTCATTAAGGACGGCCGGGTGCAGGAGCAGAATCTGAAGAAGCTGAGATTAACCATCGAAGCGCTGGAGATGAATCTGCGGGAGCAGGGTATTTCCAGGCTCAGCGATGTGAAGTCGGCAACATATGAGCCTAACGGCATGATGGGTTATGAGCTTTCCGATGCCGCAAGGCCAGTAACCTTGACCGAGGTGGAGACGCTGCTGGCGAAATACCTGGCTGGAGCAGGGACCGGGAACGTTGCAGCAGCGCCGAAAGAGCAGGAACAGAAGAAGCCGGGCGAAAGTCTGTTTGACCAGCTGTAGATAGATTAGTTCAGAATTATTTCATGATCAGCCGGGCAGCTACAATAATCAGAAAGACCGCCAGCAGCCTGAGCAGCAGCTTACCCGGCAGGCGCTTAGCAAGCCGTGCGCCGAGCTGGCCGCCGATAATGGCTCCCGGTGCTAAGCATAACACCATGATCCACTCAATATTTTGCAGATAGCCATGGGTTGATGTGCTTACGATGGACGACAGAAAAATCTGCAGCATGGAAGTGGCAACGGCAATATGTGTCGAGAAGCCGAGCAGCAGCGTCATTGTCGGCACCATCAGACTGCCCCCGCCGACGCCGAACAGACTGGCCAGGAAACCGACGAAGAAGCTGATAATAACGCCTGTAGGCATATGATAGGCGTATTCAAACCGGCTGCCTCCGGCATCTGCGAAGCTCCGCCTGACCGTAGGATTAAACGGCAGGGTCAGGGGCTTTTTCGGCTTGAACAGGAGCAGCAGCGCAATCAGAACCAGAAAAATGCCGAAGCTGACAAAGAAGGCTCTTCCCTCAATCTGTTCTGATAACAGCGCTCCGATAACCGAGCCGGGAATAGAAGCTACTGCGAACCAGAGCGCCGCCTGATAGTCGATTCTTTTTTGACGGGCATAGACGTAAGTACTGGAAATAGAATTGAACAGCAGCATTGCCATGGAGGTGCCGGCCAAATGGGCGGTTGGCATCTCAGGGTACAGAAAGGCTAACGCCGGTACAACAATGAAGCCGCCGCCAAGTCCGACAAGCGATCCGGAAATGCCGGCGGTCAATCCGAGCAGGAATAAAAGCAGGTAGATTAGCACTCAGCAGTTCCCTTTCGTTATAGAGTAGTATGACGACTCAAATGTAACCATCATGTGCGTTCCAGAAAAAACGTCCGGCGAACAGTCTGCGGGTAATCCAGCTGCGCTGCTCTGAGGTCAGGCTCCCGTCTGCTTCCATGGCGGAACAGATATCCTCCGGTATAAGCCTTGTCACAGTGTGCAGGGCAGCCTTCTGTGCGGTGGCGTCCAGTGCAAGAATCTCGGCTGTATCCGTGCTGCCGGTCCACTGCGGCCAGCCGGGCCGCTCTTCCGAATTCGGATTACCTGTACTTAGAAAGTGCCGCAGATAACTGCACATTAAGGCGGACAATTCCCTGCGTCCGGGCTCATTATGTCCGGTAATTACACCTTCCGGATAATTACCCTCGAATGCCCCTGTATAAAAAGCAATATCAGCTCCGTGCGGCGCACCCAGCAAAAGCCGGTAGTCAGCATCGGTCACTCCTTCCTGCAGGCCCCAGCCGAACCGGTAAGCAAAAACAGGGACTCCCGGTATCGCAGCCGTTAAGCGCTCTGCGGTCTGCTCTGCATTAAAAGCGGCATAGAGCCCGTTACCATAGTGAACTGCCGCTGCGTATAGCTGCTCAAGCCCGGTATTTCCGCTTAGCCTGCCATCAGCCTGCACCAGGCCCGAGAAGCGGGAATCGGCCAAAGCAAAGCCGGTAAATTCACCCGCTGTACTGCCGAGAACAAAGGGCAGCACAGGATGCTCCTGTGCATTGAGCCTGCCGAAGCCGCCTTCCGGAATAACGGTTCCGTCCTCGAACAAATGGGGGAATACTCCCATGCGGATTCCGGTGTCGCGGATCATTCCGGCAAACTGTCCGGCATTCCGGCTGTACAGATAGTCCGCAATTGCTTCAGCCGATTGCTGTGCAAGCCATTCCTCCGCCTCAGCAGCGCTTGCTGCTGTCCCGTCATCTGACAGCAATGCCGCAAGAAGATCATTAGCATAAGCTTCACCCTGTTCTGCAGCGGCCGTCGTCAAGCTGCCGCTCATGAGGTACAGCTTGTGGAACAGGCCTCTGCTAAGCGGAGAGAGATAAGCGGCCAAGGCATTTCTTGCTCCGGCTGACTGGCCCGCCAGCGTTATATTTCCCGGATTTCCGCCAAAATAGTTAATATTCTTTTGTACCCACTTCAGCGCATGCAGAATATCCAGCAGGCCGTAATTTCCTGAATCATCGAGCGGATCACCTGTGCGGAGCGCCGGATGGCGGAAGAATCCCATTGCTCCCAAACGGTAATTAATAGTGAGGACTATGCTGTCAGTGCTGACCGCCAGCCGGCTGCCCTGAAAATCCTGTCCGGAGCCGGCGATATTGCCGCCGCCGTGCAGATAGACCAATACCGGCAGGCCGGCTTCATTATGCTCTGGGCGCCAAATATTCAGATACAGGCAGTCTTCATTGCCCCCTGCTTCATTCTCCAGCCATTGAACACTGCTGTTCTTATACTCCCGGACGCATAATACGTCTTCCCAGGGCTCCGCTTCACGCGGCGCTTTCCAGCGCAGCTGCCCGGCAGGAGGCTTGGCATAAGGGATACCCAGCCAGGCTAGGGCCCGGTGTTCGGTCAGGTGAATCCCCTTTAGCCTGCCGTCAGAAATGGTAACGGTTTCTTCCATAAATGCATTTGCGCTCATACACATCCCCCTCTACTCGTTTTTATTATAGAACTGCTCCGGTGTACCGGACAAGATATCAATATCGGCCGTATAGGTTCCTCCTCCTGCGGGTAATAACTAACAGCGCATCTATAAACTGCTGAGAAAGGAGCATGCAAAGATGAGACGAAAACTGCTGATAACAGGAGCTTCGGGTGTGATCGGAAATACCCTCTACCAGGGACTGAAGCAAGACAGCCGGTATGATGTTACCGGAGCTGATATTGTGGCAGAAGAAAGCCAGGGCATCGTTCAGCTGGATATTGCCGATGAAGCGCGTCTTAAGGAACTGACGCAAGGCATAGATACCGTACTCCATTTTGCCTGGATGAAGGATGAGGATGATTTTCTGGGTAAGGTGCTGCAAGGAAATGTAGCCGGTGCCTACAAGCTGTTTGAAGCTGCGGTGCAAAGCGGAGTTAAACGGATTATCTTCGCCAGCTCTAATCATGCGACCGGTTTCTATAAGACAGATGAGCAGGTTGAACCGTCCGATCCTTACCGTCCAGACAGCTTCTACGGGCTGAGTAAATGCTACATTGAGCTGCTCGGCCGTCTGTATGCGGATCAAGGAAAAATTTCTTCGATTAATATCCGAATCGGTAATTTTCCCGAAGATGACCGTCCGCATTCTGAACGTGCAGGACATATCTGGATATCCGGACGCGATATGCTGCAGCTGGCTATCTGCTGTATCGAGGCCGATGAAGGAATGAAGTATTTGAATCTCTACGGCACATCTGCAAATAAGGATAACTATTACGACATTGCCTACCTTGAGCAGTTGATCGGCTACAAGCCGCAGGATGACGGGGCGGAGCTGCTTGAGCAGGCCAAGGCAGCCGGCCGGAAGATACGCCGGGATGAAACGGCCTACCAGGGAGGACAGAAGACATAGCCAGCAGTGAAGTGACAGTATAGGCTCCGGTTCCGGGGCCTGATTGCGTTCTACAGAAGGCAGGAATCCGGGAGGCGAAGAGGAACTTCATATATAAACAATAATAAGAACCGGAGGCGCTGATGAGTTGATTATAAGAATGACAGAGTCAAATATGGACGACTATAACAAGCCGAACGAAGGATTTATGGTTACTGGACGGATTCTTCCCAGGTATGAAAACGGCGACTGGACGTATACAGAGGAGAGCTTTTCTGAAGCTTATGTGAAGCGGTATGAGGATGAGCAGATTGATAGTACATACATCGAAGATAGGAGTAAGGCGGTATTTTTATACAAAGATGGGAAGAAATTCACCGGGCGAATCCGACTGCGTGCCAACTGGAACGGATATGCGATGATCGAGAATATTGCTGTAGCCGGCAGCCGCAGACAGCAGGGAATCGGGAGCCGGCTTATGGATCAGGCGGTGCAGTGGGCTCAGCAGCGTAAGCTTGCCGGTCTCATGCTGGAAACACAAGATGTTAATGTGGCTGCATGCCGTTTTTATGACCGTTACGGTTTTGTGATCGGAGGGGTGGACAATATGCTCTATTCTAATTTTGCGGCGGCCGGTGAGCGGGCGATTTTCTGGTATTATAAATTTTAAATAAAGTATCTTGACTTTAAGATAAAAAGGAAGTAAATTGAGATCAAGGAGTTATCTTAACTTAAAGATAATCACCTATATATCTTAAACTTAAGAATCTTCAAAACGTACTAACGTATTGAAATGATTCTCTGAAATAACACTATAATAAAAGGAGTCGGTTATAATGACTAATACAGCTGCAAAACAAACAATGGGAATTCATCATATTACAGCAATTGTCGGGCATCCGCAGGAGAATATGGATTTTTACGCAGGGGTGCTGGGCTTGCGTCTGGTTAAGCAGACAGTGAACTTTGATGATCCGGGCACATATCACTTCTACTTCGGCAATGACGGAGGGAAGCCGGGCACAATCATTACCTTCTTCCCTTGGCCTGGAGCCTACAAAGGCAAAATCGGCGGCGGACAGGTGGGTGTAACAACTTACATTATCCCGGCAGGAGCGATGAGCTTCTGGAAAGAAAGACTGGCAACGTTCAAGGTTGCTTTCAGCGAGCTGGAGCGGTTCGGAGAGCAGGTGCTTGAATTCGATGATCCGCACGGGCTGCATCTGGAGCTGGTGGAGCGGGAAGCCGGGGAGCAGAATAGCTGGACCTTCGGGGGCGTTACACCAGAGGTTGCGATCAAAGGGTTCGGCGGCGCCACACTGCTGTCGACTGATCCGGAAGCAACGGCTGAGCTGCTGGAGCAGGTGCTGGGGCTTACATTTATCGGCCGGGAAAATGATATTGCGCGTTACCATTCTACTGCCGATCTGGGCAATGTCATTGATCTCAAAATGACCGCTGTACAGCGCGGTGAAATGGGTGTCGGCACAGTGCATCATATCGCCTGGAGAGCCAAGGATGATCAGGATCAGCTGGAGTGGCAGAGTTATGTGCATGATCACGGATACGGGGTAACCGCGGTGCAGGACCGGAATTATTTTAACGCGATCTACTTCAGGGAGCATGGGGAGATTTTGTTCGAAATTGCTACAGATCCTCCAGGCTTCGCTCATGATGAAACGCAGGAAACAATGGGTACGGAGCTTAAGCTGCCGGCACAGTATGAGCCGCACAGAGCACAGATTGAACAGGTTCTGCTGCCGTTCCAGATCAGAGAGCTCGATTAAATGAACTTACGGGAAGGAATGACTGATATGCTGGCGATAGACCCCGCAGGGAATACGGAGAGGGACAATTATAAGCTGCTCGTGGGCAGCATTATACCGCGGCCGATTGCTTTTGTAACAACGCAGTCTGCAGAAGGCGTGCTGAACGGAGCACCCTTCAGCTTTTTCAATATCGTCTCCTCCAATCCGCCCATGATCTCAGTGTCTGTTCAGCATGCGGCAGGCAAGCCGAAGGATACAGCTCGGAATATAATGGAACGCAGGGAGTTTGTAGTGCATATCGTGGACCGCAGCAATGTGGAGAGAATCAATATGACCGCCGCTCCCCTCGCTCCGGATCAGAGTGAAATAACGCTTGCCGGACTTACACCTGTGCAGAGCACTGCTATCTCTGTGCCGGGCGTTAAGGAAGCCAAGGTAAGGATGGAATGTGTGCTGGAGCAGACAGTGGAATTCCCGGGCTTCGAGCTGCTGATCGGCAGAGTCGTCCAGTTTCACATTGCGGAGGAGATTTATGAGCAGGGCAGAATTGATCCGCACAAGCTGGGGGCGGTCAGCCGTCTGGCAGGGAACAGCTATGCGGGCCTCGGGGAGATTTTTGAGATTGAAAGACCGGTCTAACAGGATTGTCCCGGGGAACAGCCGGAAGATTACGGCCGTCCCTTACCGGTGCAGCCGCTTACTGCATAATATAACGCGGCAGCTCGACAATCACTGAAGTCCCGATCGTGAACTCACTTTCAATCTTCAGCTGTCCGCCGTGCAGCCCGATGATCTCCTTGCAGATGGCAAGCCCGAGTCCGCTGCCGGACTGGCGTGAACGGCCCTTGAAAAATTTGGTGCCGAGCTTGTCCAGATCAGATGCCTCAATACCTTCCCCGGTATCCGTCACCGTAACGATGATTAGCTCCTCCTGCTGAACTGCTGCAAGGCTTACGGCTCCCTGTGCCGGAGTGAACTTGAAGGCATTATCCAGCAGATTGACGAACACCTGCTTCAAGCGGTTGAAATCACCGTTAACCGGCAACGGCTGGTCGGGAATGTCGGCGTAGAGCCGGATTTCCTTCGTCTGACCGCGGTAGCGGAACTGCAGCAGCAGATCCTCCAGCAGTCCCCTGAGATCATACGGCTGCAGATCAACCGTAATCTCCCCGGCCTGAAATTTGGAGAAATCGAGCAGATCTTCTACCAGTCCAATGAGCCGGTCTGTTTCGCCGGTCATCACATCGAGCCCCTGCAGGGTCTCTTTTTTATCGGACAAATCACCCATAAGCAGCGTTTCGCCCCAGCCTTTGATTGAGGTCAGGGGAGTGCGCAGCTCATGCGTGACGGATGAGATGAAGTCGTATTTGATTTTTTCACTCTTGAGGATTTCCTCGGACATGTAATTGAGCGTGACGGCCAGCGTCCCGATCTCATCATTATGCTGCTTCGCTGCCTTGGCGGTGAAATTGCCGGTTGCCATTTCCTTGGCTACAGACGTAAGCTGCTGAATCGGACCCACAATCCGCTTCGCGATGATCAGGCTGAGCACGAAGCCGAACAGGATGACCAGCAGCCCGACCCACACTGCATTCAGTACAATAGTAACAATAACGTCGTACAGCGGCTCGGCAGAAACGGAATAGCGCAGCACGCCTATATTGATCCCGGCTTCCTTGATCGGGAGAGAAACAGCTATAATCCGTTCCCCGTTCCCCGGGGTAAGACTTTGGTAGCTTCCTTTGCCGCTGCTGAGTGCATTCCTCACATCAGGCGTATCAATCCGCTCTTCGCTGGAAAAGCCGAATGAATTGATGATGACATTTCCTTCGGTGTTCAGCACCTCAACTTTGCTGCTCTCCTCAGTGGAGAGGTTCTCCAGTATGTACCTGGCCCGCTCATTGATTGAATAACCCTCCAGATACTTGTTGAAAAAGGTAGCAGAGGTCGTAGCCCTTGAAGAAAGGGTCTCCATTGCACTGCCCAGATAGAAGTAGTGGACCGCAACAATAAATACCCCTTCCAGCAGCAGGACGATTAGGAGCAGGACTATTGTAATATAGGTGATGAGCCGTGCCCTGATCCCTCTCAGCAATGTTGTACCCTCCATAAATAGCCGAATCCCCACACAGTTTCCAGGTACTGCGGCCCTGTGGCATCCTGGCCGATTTTTTGGCGTATCCGGCTGATATTTACATCCACAATTTTGAGCTCTCCCATGAAATACTGCCCCCAGACCGAGGTCAGAATGTCATCCCGGTTAATCGCCTTATTGGGCTGCTCCATCAGCAGTTTGATAATCGAGAACTCAGTGGGCGTCAAAGCGATCTCCAGCCCGTCCTTCAGCAGCTTCCGTTCGTCCGGCATCAGGGTAAAAGGGGGCAGCTGGATGACGTTCTCCTGCAGCACTGTCTCCCCGGGGTACATACGCCGGTACAGTGAACGGACCCGGGCCAGCAGCTCAACCGGGCTGAACGGCTTGATCACATAGTCATCCGCTCCCGAATCCAGACCCATAACTTTGTCGATCTCCTGGCTTTTGGCGGTCAGCATAATGATGCCCAGCCGGGGAAAATCTCTGCGCAGCATGGCGCAGACCTCGAAGCCGCTGATCCCCGGAAGCATCAGATCGAGAATGGCGATGTCGAAATCCCGCTGCTCCCGCGCCGCAGCCAGTGCTGCTTCACCGGTAGCAGCTTCGGTAACCTCAAAGCCGGCACGCTTCAGATTTACGTGTAAAAAATCGCGTATCGGCTTCTCGTCTTCCAATACCAGCACCTTCATGGACAACCTCCTAATCAGTACAAGGGCTTCTGTGGTGTGCCGGCCAGCTGCCGGACTTCTTCCAGCGGCAGCTTCAGCTGATTATACTCCTGAAGCGCAGAGCCGCTCAGCTTGGCGGCAGCATCCTCCGCAGGCAGAACAGCAACCAGCACTGTCGGTGCCTCAGCATCCTCTGTATTTTGCAGCTCATAGAGCAGGGCATATATTCTATTCTCCGTTTTCAGTGCGCTTTCCGTATTCTGCCACTCCTGCTTGGTGAGCAGACGCAGCTCAAGCAGCGTTGCCTGTGCGTCCGGGCCGGCATCCCTGTAGCTGAAGCGGATATTCTTCCACGGCTCAGGTGATTCCTCGGCAATTTCAAGGGCATATTTACCTTTCCAGCTCTGCGGAATACTGAAGTTAAAGCCCCATCTGTCGAACTGTTCTTCTACGAATTTCAGGCCGGTCTGTCCGTCCCACTGATAGTATTTGGTGATAAACGGTGTCGCCAGGGGCGCCATGCTCTCTGTACCTGCCGGAGGGACAAGGAAGCCGATTTCGGTAATGCCGTCACCGTTGACATCCGAGCTGTAGAGCGGATAGTCCTTAATCGCCATATTGTTCTCGCCCAGCTTGCTGCCTGGTGCCGGAGAATGAGGAGTAAGTGCAATATCCCGGCTTGCTGCAAGCTCTTCATGATGATAGTCTTCTGCTGCCAGTATATCAGTAAATGTATCATTTTCCCAAACCAGCAGGGAAGTATAGGAGGCATGGGCGCCAATCGCTACGTCAACGAACAAGGCACTGGCCCCGGGAGCCGCCTTCGTGAAATTGGCCTGAATAATGGCGCCGTCAAAAGCCTGATCGGCCAGACTCTGCTGCGTACCGCCTGTAAGGCGGAACAGCTGCAGCCGGGCGCTTGGCTGCATGTCTGTTGTGAAGGTGGTCTGGAACAAGGCGATATCTGTATCTCCGCTGCCGGTCAGATCACCGACAGCCAGCTGGTCATAGGGCTGCTTGAGCAGTTCGGATACGGTGCCGCCGTCAAGCGTATAAACGGCCAGCTCCTTGCTGAGTCCCTGGCCGCCGCTGAAGCCGAGCAGCATATCCGTTTGCCCGTCCGAAGTAACATCCGTGAACTGTACATAGTCCAGCTCGCTGCCGACACCGGTAATCGTGGCCAGCTTATTCCAGTCGCCGCTTGACTGGGAGAGGACAAGCGTATTCACTTCGTAATCCGTTTTGTCCGTTTTATAGAAGGCCAGAATTTCATCCTTGCCGTCCTGGTCCAGGTCCTGCAGCTGAATGGCGCTGCCCGAATCGGAATGGACAGGGACAGTCAGATGGGCATTTGCCGGAAGAAATGATTTTACAATGCTGGTAATGGTTCCGTCCGCACTTCCCTGTGACGGGGCGCGCAGCAGATCACTGGGCGCCTTGGGTGCGCCGCAGCCTGCGGTTATCAGGGTTAATAATAGTATGGCGCTAAGGCTTAAGCCGGATTTGTTCATAAGATATAATCTCCTTTGCATTATCTGTGCCTAGTATATCCCAACCGGATGGCAAAGTAGTTGCAAAATGGTAAAGGTTACGCTGTAAGCAAGGAGCGCACTGCTATAATAATTTGCTATGATTAAGTAATAACGCGGATGCAGCCCGGCTAAGCAGGGCGGAGGGGGAGAAGGATGAGAACATTTTTTATAACCGATATCCATGGGGATGTAGAGGGGCTGAACCTGCTGCTGGATAAAGCAGAGGTTGCACCGGACCGTGATCAGCTTGTATTCGGTGGAGATATGATTAACCGGGGGAAGGATTCGGCCGGGGTGGTCCAAAGGATCAAACAGCTCACAGAGCAGTACCCGCATAATGTTCATGCTGTAATGGGCAATCATGAGGAGATGATGGCTGATTATCTGGTGCGCGGAGACAAGCTATGGCTGAGCCACGGGGGACGTGAGACACTGAAGAGCTTCGCTGCGGCATTTCCGGATGAAGCAGTCCGGCAGGAGCAGATGGTGTGGGCTTGCTCTCTGCCTTTGTACTATGAGAATGACAGATATATCTTCACTCATGCCGGACTGAATCCTGCGCAGCCGCTGGATAAGCAGGAACGGGACATCCTGTGGATGAATGAATACGATTTCTATCATCAGCCGGGGGCGGAGCTGCTGGAGCTGACGGGCGGCAAGCCGGTCATTCACGGACACACGCCCGTAGAACGGATTTACTGGGACGGAGTCAGAATGAATTGCGATCTGGGCTCGAATACATACTCGGTGCTGGATGAACGGTCGCTCGGGCTTGTAAATCTGACGGAAATGACCTATCTCGTGTATAAGCAGGCGGGAAAGAAGCTGGAGGAACGGCGGATCGGGCGGTATTAACACTGTCATTGAAATAAAAGGAAGGCGGCATCCCCAAAAGATGACTGCCTTCCGCTGTTAGCATGCATTATCCGATATTTGGCGTAGATTCCCGGAAAACCGGTGTTGTATAGATATGAGAGACCTGATAGGGCTGCTCGGGAGAATTGATCCGCGACAGCAGCATTTCGGCAGCTTTGATACCCATTTCATTGCTGTAGATATGAACAGTAGTCAGATGAGGCTCAATAATTCTGGATTCGGGGCCGTTATCAAACCCGCAGATTACTATATCACCGGGAATAGAGTGGTCGAAATTCTTCAGGGATTTCATAAAGCCAACAGCGATGAAATCATTCGCGCATACAAAAGCAGACGGGAGCTCTGATATGCCATTCAATTTCTCATCAGTCCAGCCGGGGCTGGAGAAAAAAAGATGATCCTTATCCAGTACACACTGGGTGAGGTCCAGCCGGATTCCTGCCTCAGTTAACGCACGGTTAAACCCTACCCACCGCTCATTAAAGCTCCGGCAATGATTATAATCCCCGATAAAGCCTAAGGTTGTGTAACCGCCCTCAATAAGCTTCCTGGTAAGCAGATAGGTACTGTTCTCGTTCTCCATTAACAGGACATCCGCCCGGAATTCAGGGTAGCAGACATGTGCAGAGCAGTCGATAAAGATAGTCGGAATCCCAAGGCTTGTAATCAGACTGCTGTAGGCCAGATCAAACAGCTCAATACAAATGATACCGTCCACATTGCCGGCATCGAAATTGTTAGGGAGTGTCAGCGCGTTCTGTTCAATTTCCCGTATAATGTGGATGGACAGGTTGTATCCCTCGGCGCTGATCCGCTTCTCAAGGCCGCTGATTAAAGTCGAGCCAAAGTGGGAGGTATTCGGAAGATTTTCCGTTAATAAGGCAATATTCCGGGAGCTCTTCGGCTGGACATTATCCGGTTCCATCAGCGAAAATTGTTTGTATTTCAATTCAATCGCTTTTTTGATGACTTTATTCCGCGTTTCTTCAGGCAGCCCTTCGTTTCCGTTCAAGGCTTTGGAGGCCGTATTTCTGGAGATTCCCAGTGCATCAGCGATGTCCTGTATCGTTACTTTACCCCGTGCCATATATGTAAGTTCACCTCTATATTATGATCTCTCTTCTTTTACTCCCTTAAATGTATAATAGTTTTGCCAAAATAGCAATGACAAATTTACAAATGCACAATTAAGTTTACATTTCCATTCTTGTATCTTCTCTAGTTCTTTGGATTTTATAACTTGAAATGTGCATTTTAGATTAAGAATACAGATTATTATTGCAATCATTCAGCATAACCACCTTTTTGATAATATTAAACGGTTTTTCACAAATGTATTATTAGTCAAATGAACAAATATATTTTTACAAATGTATTGACGGAGGAGATGGCATTTGATAAATTGTAAAAGAACAAGGGGGCATGAACGGCAAATTGTAAGCCTTTTAGTGGCATCCCTGCTGCAGTGAACTATAAATCATGTACAAGAATGGAGGTAAAGGCATTGCATAACTCAATAGAAGCGGGTCAGCGGAAACTGCCGGCGGAACGGAAGAGCTCTCTGATGGAGTATTTAAAGAAGCACTATTTTCTGTATCTCATGCTGGCACCGGCGCTGATTCTGACCCTGATATTTAAATATGGCCCGATGTATGGTGCGGTTATTGCCTTTAAGGATTTCAGTCCGATTAAGGGTATTCTGGGCAGTGAATGGGTGGGGCTGTACAACTTCGAGAAATTCCTGTCTTCCCCTAACTTTGAGGTAATTTTTATGAATACGCTTAAATTGAGTTTTTTCGGCCTGATTCTGAGTTTTCCTGTGCCGATTCTGCTGGCTCTGATGCTCAATCAGGTCCGCCGTGCCGGTGTGAAAAAGAACATCCAGCTCTTCCTCTATGCGCCTAACTTTATATCCGTTGTGGTTGTTGTAGGGATGCTGTTCATCTTCCTGTCTCCGACAGGGCCGGTTAACCAGCTGTTCAGCTGGATTAACGGGGAACCGGTGATGTTCATGTCGCGGCCGGAGTATTTCCGCTGGATCTATATTCTTTCCGACATATGGACGGGGGCGGGCTGGGCTTCCATCATCTATGTAGCAGCGCTTGCCAACGTGGACCCTGAGTTACATAACGCAGCCAACCTGGACGGTGCGAACCTTCTGCAAAGAATCCGTCATATTGATCTGCCGACGATCCGGCCGATTATGGCGATTGTGTTCATTCTTGCGGCGGGCGGGATCATGTCGATCGGCTTTGAAAAGGCGTATCTGATGCAGACGGCGACGAACCTGCCAACCTCGGAGATTATTCCGACCTATGTCTACAAAATCGGCCTGCAGTCCGGCGACTACGCGTATTCCGCGGCGGTGGGGCTGTTCAACTCAATCATTAACGTCATCCTGCTGATTACAGTGAACTTTACAGTGAAGAAGCTGAATGAGGGCGATGGTCTTTACTAAGAAAGGAGCAACCAATCATGTTCGTAAAACATTCGCGGCTGGACCGTTTGATGCTTGTGCTGAACGCCGCTTTTCTGACACTGGCTGTGCTGGTGGTGATTCTTCCGCTCGTGTATGTGGTGATCGCCTCCTTCATGGACCCGTCGGTCCTGCTCAGCCGGGGGATCTCCTTTAACATCTCGGACTGGTCAGTTGAAGGCTATAAGATGATCCTTACTAATTCTGCGATGCTCAGGGGCTTTGCTAATGCTGTTTTTTATGCATCGGCCTTCGCCATTCTAACCGTCATGGTCTCTATCTGTGCCGGCTATGCCTTGTCGGATGACCGGATGAAGGGGAAGGGGTTATTTATGACCCTATTCCTGTTCACGATGTTCTTTGGCGGCGGGCTGATCCCGACTTATCTGCTGGTTAAGAATCTGGGGCTGCTCGATACGGTCTGGGCTGTGATCATCCCTGGAGCGGTCAATGTATGGAATATTATTTTATCCAGAACCTTCTTCAAGGGCGTACCGAATGAGCTGAAGGAAGCGTCCAATGTGGACGGGGCCTCGGAGATGAGAATTTTCTTCAGCATCGTATTGCCGCTCTCCAAACCGATTATTTTCGTGCTGGCGCTGTATGCCTTTGTCGGCCAGTGGAATTCCTATTTTGACGCGATGATCTATCTCGATAATCCCAATCTTCACCCGCTGCAGCTCGTGCTGCGCTCGATCCTGATCCAGAATCAGGTGGACCCCGGCATGATCAGTGACCAGCTGGCTGCAGCAGAAATGAAACGTCTGTCCGAAATCATCAAGTATGCTGCAATTGTTGTATCCAGTCTGCCGCTGATTATTATGTATCCGTTCTTCCAGAAATATTTTGAAAAAGGTGTTATGGTCGGCTCCATTAAATAGGCAGCGGCCCGCACATAGATAAAATTCTTTCATTCCTATTCATTTGGAGGTCATATCCGTGAAAAGATTAAAAAGGTCAAAAGGTTTGTCAAAAGCTGCTTCTGCCTCAGTCCTTGCTTCCTTCATGTTTGTTGCTGCCTGCGGCAGCGGGGGAGGAAGTGCTGCCAGTGAGCAGCAGGACCCTGACGGCAAAGTCACCCTGAACTTCATTACGCAAAGCTCCGCACTGGCCCCGGCCGATCCGAATGACAAGCTGATCAATAAGCGGCTCGAGGAAAAAACAAATGTGCATATCAACTGGAAGAACTTCACGAGTGACGTGTTTGCAGAAAAAAGAAATCTGGCCGTCGCCAGCGGTGATCTTCCGGATGCTATCTTTAATGCTGACTACAGTGACTATGAGCTGCTGAAGCTGGCTAAGGACGGGGCAATCATCCCGCTGAATGAGCTAATCGAGCAGAATATGCCTCATTTTAAAAAAGTGCTTGAGGAAGCTCCTGAGTATAAGAGCATGATAACGGCACCTGACGGCAACATCTACGCCTTCCCTTGGATTGAAGAGCTGGGGAACGGCAAGGAGAGAATTCAGGCGGTGGACAGTATGCCCTGGATCAATGTGGACTGGCTGAAGAAGCTGAACCTCAAGATGCCAACAACGACGGAAGAGCTGAAGCAGGTATTGATTGCCTTTAAGACACAGGACCCGAACGGTAACGGCCAGGCTGATGAGATTCCGCTGTCCTTCATTAATAAGCCCGGAGCGGAGGATCTGGTCTTCCTGTTTGCCTCCTTCGGACTGGGCGAGAATCCTGACCATGCGGTGGTAAGCGATGACGGCAAAGTGATCTTTACGGCTGCAGAGGAAGGCTACAAAAATGCCGTTAAGTTTATTAATGAGCTGTACAAAGAAAAGCTGATTGATATCGAGGCCTATACCCAGGACTGGAGCACTTATCTGGCAAAAGGGAAGGATCAGAAGTACGGGCTGTATTTCTCCTGGGACAAGGCGAATATCTCCGGAGCGAACGATGCTTACGAGGTGATGCCGCCGCTGGCCGGGCCGGACGGTGAAGTCAACGTAACCCGGACGAACGCACTGGGTCTGGGCCGCGGCAAAATGGTCGTGACCAGTGCGAACAAAAATCTGGAGACCACGGCGAAATGGGTGGATCAGCTGTATGATCCGCTCCAGTCCGTACAGAACAACTGGGGAACCTACGGGGATGACACGCAGCAGAACATCTTTGAACTGGATGAGGCCGCAGGGATGCTGAAGCATCTGCCGCTGGAAGGCACCGCTCCTGTTGAGCTCCGTGAGAAAACAAGCATCGGCGGGCCGCTGGCGATTCTGGATTCCTACTATAATAAATACACAACGATGCCGGATGATGCCAAGGGCAGAATGGACATCGTGAAGAACATCATGGCTCCCAAAATGAAGGCTGAGAACGTCATGCCGAGCGTATTCCATTCCATTGACGAGCTGGACCGCCTGACGACCATTGAAACCGACCTGTTCGCTTATGTGCTCAGAATGCGTACTGAATGGTACCAGAACGGTAAAATGGATGCCCAGTGGAATGATTATTTGAAGGAGCTTGACCGGCTTGGCCTGCAGGAATGGCTGAAGATCAAGCAGGGCGGCTACGACAGAGCTACGGGGAAGTAATATACAAATAAAAATAAAGATTGAACGGGAATCTTGAGAAAAGGGAGCGGGTACAGACCTTTTCTCTAAATTCCCGGTTCAATCTATCCGGGAGAAAAGGAGAAATCATAATGTCAGCAATCACAGAACAAAACTACAGGGGTGTCTATCACTTCTCACCTCAGCATAACTGGATGAATGATCCGAACGGGCTTGTCTATTTCGAAGGGGAATACCATTTGTTCTTCCAGCATCATCCGGACGGAATGAGTATGGGGGAGATGCACTGGGGCCATGCCGTCAGCAAGGATCTGATTACCTGGGAAGAGCTGCCGGTTGCGCTGGTGCCGGATGAGCTGGGGATGATTTTCTCGGGCAGCGCTGTTGTTGACTGGAAGAATACGACGGGCTTGTTCGGGGAAAAGCCGGGACTGGTTGCTATCTTCACCCATCACCTGAATATGCCGGAAGGACAGCCTGCCTTGCAGTATCAAAGTCTGGCCTACAGCAAGGACAACGGCAGAACCTGGACCAAATATGCCGGGAATCCGGTGCTTACACATGATTCCTTCATTGATTTCCGTGATCCTAAGGTGTTCTGGGATACAGAGCGGGAGCGCTGGGTTATGATCGTGGCCTGCGGCCAGACGGTATGCCTGTATCACTCGCCGGATCTGATCCGCTGGAGCTTTGCCAGCGAATTCGGCGCAGGGATCGGCTCCCATGATGGAGTATGGGAATGTCCGGATCTTTTCCCGCTGGCAGTGGATGGAGATGAGGAGAATATCAAGTGGGTGATGCTTGTAAGCATCGGTGCTGAGCCGGCGTTTGAGGAAGGCTCAAGAACACAGTATTTTACGGGAGATTTTGACGGAAGCCTGTTCACGCCTGATGAAGAATCGCAGGTCATCCGCTGGGTCGATTATGGAAGGGATAATTATGCCGGAGTGAGCTGGTCTGATCTCCCTGAGGAAGATGGAAGACGCCTGTTTATCGGCTGGATGAGCAACTGGATGTATGCCCAGCAGACACCGACGGAAGGCTTCCGCGGGGCGATGACAATTCCCCGGGAGCTTACGCTGGAGACGAGGAACGGGGAAGCAACACTCATCCAGAAGCCTGCACAAGAGCTGGAAGCGGCGCGGATACCGGTCTTGTCCCTTAAGAATGCTTCGGTACAAGAGATTAATGCGGCCTGTGCCGGATTAGAGCTGGATGCTTACCTTATAGAAGCGAAGCTTCCGCGCGGTACCTCCGCCGGCTTCCGTCTAAAGTCAGGTGCGCAGGAGCAAACCGTTGCCGGGATTGATGCGCAAAAGGAAGAGCTGTATGTAGACCGCAGCGCTTCCGGGAAGAGTGACTTCCACAGCCTGTTCCCGGGGGTTCACTCTGCGAAGCTTGCAGCACCGGCTGAAGTCTATGATCTGAGTATTTATGTAGACCGCTCGTCGGTTGAGGTATTCGCGGGCGGCGGTCAGGCAGTCGTTACGGATCTTATATACCCGGGGCCCGCCTCCAAAGGTCTTGCTGCCTTTGCAGCACACGAAGAGGATGTGTTCCTGTCACTGGATATCTATGAGCTGTCCTCACCTGCCGCAGCCGGCAGCGGGAAGTAAACGGGAGGTGCGGCATACATGCGTATAGGAGCTATTGAAGCAGGCGGGACGAAATTTATATGCGGCGTCGGGGATGAGCACGGGCGGATTATGGAACAGATCAGCTTCCCGACGGGTCATCCGGATCAGACGATACCCCGGGTGATTGAATATTTTCAGGGCAAAGAGGTTGAAGCCATCGGGATAGGTTCCTTTGGTCCGATTGATCTCCGCCCGGATAGTCCGGCCTATGGTTACATTACCACCACACCGAAGCCGGGATGGGCCAATTATGATCTGCTCGGGGCCTTGAAGCAAGCCTTTCCCGTTCCGCTGGGCTGGGATACCGATGTTAATGCTGCAGCCTATGGTGAGGTGAAATGGGGGGCAGCACAGGGACTGTCCAGCTGCCTGTACATTACCGTAGGCACGGGTGTCGGTGTCGGCGTGTATGCGGAAGGCCGGCTGGTGCACGGTCTTGTCCACCCTGAGGGCGGGCATGTGCCGACGAGACGGCATCCGGAGGACCATTATTCCGGGAAATGTCCGTATCACGGGGACTGCCTCGAAGGAATGGCGGCAGGCCCAGCCATTGAAGCCCGCTGGGGAAGGAAGGGCCATGAGCTTCCGCCAGAACACAAGGCATGGGAGATCGAGGCCTTCTATATTGCCGAGTCCGTAACCCAGACTGTCCTGCTGCTCTCCCCGGAGAAAATCATCCTTGGCGGCGGCGTAATGCAGCAGTCCCAGCTGTTCCCGCTGATCCGTGAGGCTGTGCGCAGGAACCTGAATGGCTATGTCAGTGCAGCTGCTATTCTTACGCAAATGGAGGAATACATAGTGCCTCCGGGCCTCGGTCAGCAGGCAGGATTATATGGTGCTCTTGCTTTGGGATTATCAGCAATTCATAATCAAACTTCATCATCCAAGCCAAATCTCATATAGACATGAAAAATCCCGGTGCTTTCACAAAAGCGCCGGGATTTTTTTGTTTTTTTACAGTCCGTCCTCACCCTTGATCTCTTTGTGCAGCAGCTATGCGCTTTGTGTTGAAGGGGCAGCCGGGAACATTCTGGTGAAGAGGAAGCGGGCCAGCGGACCGACGACCAGCAGCTGCAGCGGCAGGGCACAGATGAAGTTAAGGCCAAGAATGGCCAGATAATGACTGAGAAAGTTGTCTCCGAAACCGTAGTGTGCTAGTGTGCCATATAAGGACATGCAGATGACCATACCGCAGACCATAAAGGATGAGATGGTCAATACTTTTTTGATAACAGCATCTGACGGTTTAAGCAGCTTAAAGGCCAGCCCCTTGGCGATTTTGCTGACTACGAAGATATCCAGTACGAGTGCTACTGCAAGCGCCGGCAGCAAGCCTGCTGCAACTTGAATAAACACTTCGCTTGTTGCGCCAACCGAGATGATTACATTATAAAAGCTCATTCCGACGACCATTAAAAAGCACGTCATGCTGGTGAAAATCAGTGCTTCTTTTTTATTTTTGCCCATTGTTCAAACTCCCTCAGCTTTAAGTTTTTGCTTCACTCATATTAGCAGGGGGTCAAATTATTGTCAACCAAGTTGACAATAAAGCCAGAAAACGTTCAAATTGAAAATGTAACCTGATAACTGGAGGCCTTGTTGATGAAGGGATATATCCGCGGCTTAAATCTGATTGACCTGGTCAGTGAAAAGCATAAGGTATTGCGTGAGAAAGTAAGCAGTGACAGCGGTGATCCGCTGAATCATACAGAGACGCATATTCTGGCCAAGCTTGAGCTGCACGGCAGGCTGTCCATTTCGGACATCAGCCGGAGGATCAGCATATCCCGTCAGGGGGCGCAGAAGGTTATAAATGCCTTGCTGGAGCGCGGGTATGTGGAAACTGTACAGGTAGAAGGCAACAGCCGCGATAAATATATTGCGCTGACCGCAGAAGGACTGGATGTGTGCCGCAGAATGACGGAGATTAAGCAAAAGATTGAACAGGAGATTTCAGCAAAAATCGGTGAAGAGCAGGTGAAGCTGCTGAAGCAGCTGCTGGCGGAGGACTGGCTGTAAGCAGGACATGCTGTGAAGCCGGTTTACGTATACGCTGAATTAAATCTGTTGCGCGGGCAGTTGGTGAGATGTATATTATGGATTGAATTTAATCACGGGTTGCAGGGGTAATATAACTTAAAAAAGTCAGGTGAGGCAGACGATGATTTCGGTAAAAAGATTACTGATCGGACGGCCGCTGAAATCGGAGCAATTGGGCGACCAGAAACTGAGCAAGACGAAGGCGCTGGCCATTCTCTCATCAGATGCCTTATCCTCGGTTGCATATGGGCCGGAGCAGATTCTGCTGGTGCTGATAACCATCGGCGCTGCGGCATTCTGGTATTCCATTCCTATTGCCGCCGGGGTGCTTGTGCTGCTGACTGCACTGATCTTATCCTACAGACAGATTATTTATGCGTATCCCCAGGGCGGCGGAGCATATGTAGTCTCCAAAGAAAATCTGGGCAAATATCCCGGACTGATTGCCGGAGGTTCGCTGCTGGTTGATTATATTCTGACGGTGGCGGTGAGTGTATCGGCGGGTACGGATGCAATCACTTCGGCTTTTCCCGGCCTGCACCCCTATAATGTGCCCATCGCTATCCTGTTTGTATTGATGATTACAACGCTTAATTTACGAGGGGTTACTGAATCGGCATCGTTTCTGGCTTATCCGGTGTACCTGTTCGTGCTGGCCATCTTTATTACAATCGGCGTGGGCCTGTTCCGTATGATTGCAGGTGATGTACCAGCAGAGCTCCATACCCCGCTCGGTACGCCGGTTGCGGGCGTCAGCCTGTTTCTGCTGCTGCGGGCCTTCGCCTCAGGCAGCTCTGCACTGACCGGCGTCGAGGCCATATCCAACGCCATTCCGAACTTTAAGACGCCTGCCCCGGCCAATGCGGCCAAGACGCTTGCAGCCATGGGGATCTTGCTGGCAGTATTATTTTCCGGCATCGTGGTTCTGGCTTATTATTATGGTGTAATCCCGAATGAGCAGGTAACCGTAATATCCGAGATTGCTGAACGGGTCTTCGGCCGGAACTTTATGTATTTCTTCATACAGGGTACGACTGCGCTGATTCTGATTCTGGCTGCCAATACAGGCTATTCCGCTTTTCCGCTGCTGGCGGTCAATCTGGCCAAGGATAAATTTATCCCGAGAATGTTCACCGTCCGCGGCGACCGGCTCGGGTACTCGAACGGTATTCTAAGCCTTGGAGTACTCTCAATCATTCTGATCATTGCCTTCGAGGGGCGTACAGAGCATCTGATTCCGCTGTATGCGGTCGGGGTATTTATTCCTTTTACCCTGTCCCAGACCGGGATGATGGTCAAGTGGATTCGGGAGAAGCCGCAAGGCTGGGCCGGTAAGCTGGCTATTAATACAACCGGGGCGCTGATTAGCTTCGTGGTTACGATCATGTTCTTCCTGACCAAGTTCCCGCAGGTGTGGCCTGTGCTGATTTTCCTGCCGCTGATTATTCTGCTCTTTTACCGGATCCGCAAGCATTATGAGGCTGTAGCAGACCAGCTGCGTCTTACCACCTGTGAAGAGGAGCCGCTGGCAATTGAAGGTAATGTAATCATCCTGCCGGTGGCCGGGATTACGCATGTTGTGGAGAACTCGCTGCGGTATGCACAATCGCTGTCGGCCAGCCAGATTATTGCGGTCCATGTGCCTTTTGAACGGGAAGAGGAGCACGCCTTTGAAGAAAAGTGGAAAAAGTTCCATCCCGAAATCAGGCTGGTGTCGCTATACTCGCCATACCGCAGCATTATTCATCCGTTAATCAAGTTTATTGATACCGTCCAGCGCAAGGCGAACGAATCGCATTACCAGGTGACGGTGATCGTGCCGCAGTTCATTCCCAAGAAGGGCTGGCACAACATTCTTCATAACCAGTCCAGTCTGCTGATCCGCACGCATCTCCTGTACCGCAGAAATGTAATTATAACTACAGTGCCCTACCATTTGAAAAAATAACCGGGCTAGGGGCAGAGCGGGACAATTCCCGGTTCTGCCCCTTTAGTGTGTATAATGGAGAAAACGGAGTACGGGAGGGATAGGATTGAAGGGGAGAAGAGTAAGCCTGGCCGCACTGATCCTGTCTATGCTGCTTCTTATAACCGGCTGCGCCAGCGGAACGGCGCATATGACAGTGAAGAGGAACGGAAGCCTGGAGCTGGCCTTCAGCATGCTGCTGAGTTCCAGAGCGGAGTCTCTGGCCGGCGGCAAGCTGGAGGAGGTGCTGAGGGACAGGCTGGCGGACGCAGGTATAGAATTGGACAAGAGCCAAAGCGGTAAATCAACCGAATATAAGTTCCTGAAGACCTACAAGTCGTTTGAGGAGCTGCAGAAGAATGCCGGCAGCCTGGATATTATAGATACTGAGGTTACTCAAAAGGATAATTGGCTGTATACCCGATACGAGGTTACGGCCCAGCCGAAGCTGAATGCTTATACCGATGAGATCATTGACGGCATCGGCAGCCTTAATGTGCCGGAATCGCTGGTCCGTCTGCTGCTGCAGAATCTGGCGGTGAATTTCAAATTAACGCTGCCGTACAACTTATACGGTCCTAACAATGCAGATGCCCGGGAAGGGAACTCCCTGACCTGGCGTATCACCATGGCCGATACCGAGCCGGTTCAGCTGGTGGTCTACGTGCCGCAGGTACAGAATATTGCCGTCGCCGGCGGGGGACTGGTGCTGGTGGCCGGCGCAGCGGCGGTCTGGCTTGTTCGTTCGAGGAGAAGCAGGCAGATGAAGCAGTAGATATATAACATTATTAATTAATAGCCGCCGGCATCAGCATCCTCTGCTGAACTTCCGGCGGCTTTGCTCTGCCCGGGTTAATAATCATCCGGCACAGCCCGGGGACGGGAGGAAGCATTATCGCGGTATTGGCCGGGAGTCATGCCCTCCTGTTTGCGGAAGGAGCGGATGAAGTTCTGTGAATTGTTATATCTCAATCGGGCGGCGATATCCTTAATCGGCATATCGGTTTCCTCCAGCCATTTTTTGGCCATCTTGAAGCGGTACATCGCCAGATATTCACTGAAATAATACTGCGTCTCCTTACGGAAGACGCTGCTGATATAATTGGCGTTATAATGCAGGCGCGAAGCGCATTCCTCCAGCGTCAGGTCCTTATCGTAATCATGCTGCACGATATCAATGATTTTCTCCGAAATATTATGATACTGCGCATTCTGCCGGCTATGGAAAACCCGGATCATCGGCAGAATGACAATACTCCAGAACCAGTCCTCAATTTCAGCAACGATATGCAGATCGGTCAGCTCCTCGAACAGCGAGCCGTTCACATGGTAGATCTGATTGAGGCTGATCCCTGATTCCTGCATCATAATCAGGATGTTGCCCAGCAGGCGGTGCAGCGGAATCTGATATTCCTGCGGCGAGAGTCCGAGCTTGAAAATGCAGCCGAACAGCTTATGCAGCAGCTCCTTGGCTTTATCCGTATCGGCCAGCTTAATGGCATCCATCAGGTCATTTTCAGTATGCACCGGATAGTTAAGGTTGAGATAATGATTGCCTGAGTTGATATGCTCGTACTGGATGATAATGCCTTTACCAAGCGTGATCCGGTATTTCAGCGCTTCAAGGCTCTCCTTGTAGGCGGTTGGCAGCTTGTCGGTATTATGGAAGGGCAGACTGAGGCCGATGCTCACCTGCAGCTTCAGGTAGCTGTTAATCTCCTGCTGCAGATTCTCCGTCAGCGCATAGAGCGTACGGTGAAAGGCCTCGGCACTGCCTTCTGTGCTCCCGATCAGCGTTACCACGGCATGGTCGATTATAACAGGAGCGAGCCTTTCTCCCGGCGGCACCAGCTCTTCAACCATATTATGGGCGGCGAACAGCAGCAGATGGAGATCCTTTTTGTCATAGCTGCTTTCGGAGGAGTAGTCGATACTGAGGGTAATGACGGCCATGGTTCTCCATTCCTCAATGATAGGCCTGTACCCGTATTGCTCCAGCTCTTCGAGCAGCTCGCGGTTCTTGATGCTGCCCTGAAAGGCTTTGGTCAGGAAGAAAGTGCGGACCTGCCGGATATGCTGGCTCAGCTCCTTCTCCAGCTGCGACTTGGACTGGAACAGATGATGCATCTGCTCGCCTATCGACTGGAATTCATCGGCAAAACGGGTCTTGATTCCCGGTCTGCGCAGCCCCATCTGATTAAGCAGCCGCTGTATCGGAGAATACATCCGCCGCGAGCCGAGCCAGGCAGTCAGGACGGACAGCAGCAGCATGCAGGCGCAGATCAGCAGGGTGTACGTTCCGATTTTGGAGGACTCCTTGGTCAGGCCCTTAATGGAGGTGACTGACAGATAAGTCCAGCCGTTCAGCTGCGAGCGCAGGTAGGTTGCAGAATAATCCTGCTTGCCGATCACCGTCTTGAATTGGCCTGCAGACTCGCTCATGCCCGTTACGAGCGAAAAATCATTGAAGCCCCCCGCAGTAGCCGGCCTGCCAATCAGCTCTTTATCGGGATGCAGCAGAATGCGGCCGAATTCATCCAGTACAATGATGCTGTCCAGCGGATCAATCTCCGAGTTAATGAAGTCCTGCAGGCTGCAGGCCGGAATATTGGCGAGCGCCAGCCCGTATTTTTGCAGCTTGTTGGTTGGCAGCTTCTTGATCAGACTGATGCTGTAATCGCAGCCGGTGACATTGACGCTCTCCTCGCTGTAGAACAGGGAGGAAGGGTTCAGCACCCATGAGGTCGAATCACGCACATTCATCAGGTTGGCCAGCTGCTCATAATTCTGGTATTCGTTCAGGCGGTACAGGCCGGAATTTTTGATCATCCAGTTCTCGCGCTGGTTCAGCAGAATGACATCCTCCAGCTTCGTGTCAAAGGACTGCATATTGCGGATCTCGGTTCTCAGCTCGTTATATAAAATGAAATCGGTTACATTTAAAGGGTTATTCAATGCTTTTTTGAGCACTGAGGAGTTAACCACCTGATTCAAAGTCTGATTGACAGTAGTCAGCTTATGCTCTACATTTGAGTTAATTTGTAAAATGAGTTCCATTTTGCTTTTGTTAACATTTTTTTGAATTTCATTGGAGGATGTGAGATAAGAGAATGATCCGATAAACAATACCGGAATCGTGCTGATCACAAAGGTAAACAGCGTTAGCTTGCTCAGAAAGCTTAAGTGTTTCACAGCATTCAACACCTTTTCTTTATTAGAAACAGTCTGCTTTAAGTGTATGCATCATGGAGGATAATAACAATAATCATCTGGTGCCGCAATAATCATTTTCTCTAATAATGACTTACGTTAGAATAATATTCAATAATTGGCAGTTATTAATACATATATAGCTTATGAGGAGGATGCAGGAATGTTCGGAAGACTCGTACGGAGTTCAGTAGTCCGGTATTGCTGTCTGCTTGCTTTGCTCCCGTTAACAGTATTAAGCGCATGCAGTGATACGGATTCCGATCAGCCCAATCAGGCCCTGCCGCCGATCTCTATTCTCGCTCCGCTGCATTTTCCGCAGCAGCCGTCTAAAGAGATTGTGAGTGAGATTGAGCAGCGGACGGGAGTGAAGCTGGATATAACCTGGGTACCTGAAGGGATCTATAGTGATAAAATGAACACGGCGCTGACAACGAATTCGCTCGTTAAGGTCACTTTTGTCAAATTTACGGATTATAATCTGGTTAAAAATGCGGTCCGCTCCAACGCCTTCTGGGAGATCGGTCCTTATCTTAAGGAATTCCCGAATCTGAAGCAGCTGGACCCGGCGATTCTCGGCCAGACTGCGGTGGACGGCAAGATTTATGGCCTGTATACAGAGCGTCCCTCCTCCAGGCAGGGGATTATTATCCGCCAGGATTGGCTGGATCAGCTGCAGCTGGACAAACCGCAGAATCTGGAAGAGCTGTACGAAGTGATGAAGCAGTTCACCTATAATGATCCCGACGGCGACGGGAAGCAGGATACAATCGGGCTGGTGGACCGCAACGACCTTGTCTACGGCGTGTTCAAAACATTAAGCTCTTACTTTGGCACACCGAACAACTGGAAGCTGGAGAACGGGCAGTTCATTCCGGAGTTCGATACGCCCGAGTATATGGACACAATGAATTTCATGCACAAATTATATGAAGAAAAATTAATTAACCGGGACTTTGCCCTGACCAGCAAGGAGGTACAGCGTGATAAGTTTATCCGCGGCACAGCCGGGATTTTTATCGGCAGCATGACGGATGTACAGCGGCTGTCGATTGAAGCCCAGGCCATTAATCCGCAGGCGGAGCTTACGCTCATTAACCGGATCGAAGGCCCTGACGGATACAGGGTATGGTCGATCCCCAATTACAACGGATTGTACCTGTTCTCCAAAAAAGCGATTGCGAATGAGGATGAGCTGAAGGAGGTCCTGCGCTTTTTTGACCGGAGCATGGATAAGGATGTAGCCAATCTGATGAAGTACGGCATCGAAGGCCGCCACTATAAGCTGGAGAACGGCAAGGTCATCCTGCCGGAGGAAACCTCGCAGCTGCGGGTCAATGAGGTTAATCCGCTCTACTCCCTGATGATTGCTGATATCAGCAACAAGAACATTCTGGAAGTCGTGCAGAAAGAGCAGCTGACCGCCATGGCCGAGCAGCTCAGCCGCGATAATGAGCAGTTTGTTGTGGACGATCCGACGCTGACGCTCAGCTCCCCGACCTATGATGAGAAGAACGTCGAGCTGTCGACGATTATTACCGATGCCACCTATAATTATATCCTCGGTAATATGAATGCGGCAGAGTTCAATGCGGAAGTGGAGAAATGGAAATCAAGCGGCGGCAGCCTGATCATGCAGGAATATGCGGAGGCGCTGGCCAAGGCGGGGAGTGGCGGGTAAAGGGCAGTAATCGAATAGGCTCTAGTGCGTGTCTGAAAACCCGCTGCACTCGTAATCTTCAGACACGCTCTACACACAATTTTCAATTCGTGATCAAATTATTTTTTTCGAGCCATTCACTTTCGTTCCAAATATTGGGTCTATTGATAATCTGCCGTTCTCCTCTTGCAAATGAATCATAGCTATCTTTTCCACTGGAATACCAATCCACAATAACTAAGTTTCCATTTAAACTTTGTATTAGAAATTCGGTAGGTTCAGCAAAGCTTCCTATCTCCTTGTTTACACTTGCAACTAATTTTAAATAGAAGAAGTCACCTTCATTATTAAACTCCACCTGCTCAACACCAATATCGAGACCTGTGACTGCATTATCTGTGAGTTTGTTCTTGAGGAATAAATGATGCTGGGAAGTGATTTTTTGTTGCATATTTTGCTTCAGGTTCTTGTTATCGAAGTAAGAATCCAAATGAATATCAGAGCCGTTCCATATTGCCTTGTAGTAATCGGATAGAGCAGTCACGCACATGGCATAAGCGGTTTCAAAGTCCCATAGAGATAGGCCGTCCTTATCTTTTGCCAAAAAATCGGATGTCGTTGAAGGTTTGACTTTAGTAATGGCTGAATGCTCTGTTTTTTGGGCTTCTTTGCCGATAACTGAAACAGGGATTTCAGGTTCATAGACATTCGTGGTAAAATTATTACATGCGCTTAGAGTAAATAAGAGTACTAATAACAAAATAAGACGCTTCATCCCTTCTCCCCCCTCCCAAAAGTGTCTCTTCGGCCAGGATAAAATCTTCAGCCTTGTGGTTATTATTATAGCTATTTTTTCCAGATGATCCAATAACCAAAGCTGCGATAATACAATCCTGTTAGTTTCGTAGTAATGAGCTTCCAGAAGGCCCTAGTTTGCAGGTGCTCCGGCTGGACTATAATAGTAGAGACAGGAGGATGAATATTCCATGAAAAAATCAGTCTTACTGACTGCCGGGTTAGCGGTAATCATTGCGGCAGGAGCATTTTTTTACGCAGGAAACGGCAGCCGGGACGATGCCAACTCTGGCACAGCCTTAGATGCAACCGCACTAAAACAGCTGGTGCAGGATTACAGCAGCCGCACGCTGACGGCAGAATCGGCATCCATTTCCTCCACACAGCTTGTTGTGCAAGAAACAGATGGTAAATCCGCCACCTATAGCTTGCCGGAGGACGAGTTCTTTGTCTCCATCGCCCCCTATGTGACTAAGACGCATCCGTGCGCCACACATAGCCTGACCGGCTGCCAGGGAGAAATGCCGGCCCAGGATTTCAGCGTATCGGTCCAGGATGCCGCGGGCAATCAGGTTATGGATAAGCAGACCGTACAATCCCAGCCTAACGGCTTCATTGATTTATGGCTGCCGCGGGATAAGACTTATAATGTAACGATCGAACAGGACGGCAAACAAGCAGTGTCCGAAATTTCTACCTTTGAGCAGAATGATACGTGTGTGACTACGATGCAGTTGGGGTGAGGGTTGGGCCAAGCTTGGAAGTAACATTAAAGATCAGCAGAGCAAGAATGCTCTCCTACGGGAGTATTCTTGCTCTGTTTTTTTTGTATTCAGGACAGGGTAAGTGCTGATGAACTAAGGAAGCTATTATGGAGGTGTTGTGCGCTATTGTTGAGAAGATACCTTGCCCTTACTTTCACCCGGATAAGGGGAGAGGAAGTCCCGCCAGGCAGGCGGGAGCAGCGGAGGGGAAGTTTGGAACTGCAGGAGCGATAGCGTCCGCCTAAAAGCTTTCCGTAGGAAAGCTGGCATCGGAAGCATATGCTGTCTGCAGATTTCTACCGCGGCGAGCGGTTTGAAATGGAGAAATCCAAACCTAACAGCGGCCGGAAGTCCAAACATTCCCCGCAGCAGCGAATAGCGCCACCGGATTAGCCTTTGCTTCATCTGCTTTTGTTTTAGCATCATCGGCTTCCCCGCACATTTCCCCGCCGCAAATCCAAGCGGCGGCTAACTCTGTCCCTCCCTTCACCCGGATAAGGTGAGAGGAAACTCCCGGGCAGGCGGGAGCAGCGGAGGGGAAGTTTGGAACTGTAGGAGCGATAGCGTCCGCCTTTAGGTTTGGATTTCTACCGCGAAAAGCGGTTTGAAATGAGGAAATCTAAACCTAACAGCGGCCGGAAGTCCAAATATTCCCCGCAGCAGCGAATAGCGCCACCCGAATTAGTCTTTGCCTCATCGCCCACCCCCACGCTTTTAACCAACGCATCCTTCCTCTCACCTTATCCATCCCCATCACCCGATAATCATTTCCCCAGACTCCCCTCCGAAAGCCCCCATAATGAGTAAATGATTGTTTTCGTAACCTGTACAGGGCTGTAGTGTGAGGCATGTAACCAATTACAAGCCAAACGGAGGTCAAACAGGTATGACGAAAAAATCCTTCACCCTGCTTCTCAGCTCACTGCTGACATTCAGTATGCTGACGGCAGCGTGCGGCAACAGTAACAACGGTAATGAAGCGGCGGCTACTAAAGATCCAGGCACAAGCGGCGGAAACACAACTACGACCGCAACTAAAGAACCGGCACCTGAGCCGGAGAAGCCGACAGAAATCAAAATCATGCTTCCATTAAACACAGCGGAAACCCCGCCGGATACGATCAAAACAGAGCTGGAGAAGCTGACCAATACGAAGCTGACCTACCAGTTCTTCCCGGCCGATACTTATGAAGAAAAGCTGAACTCCTCTTTCGCTACAGGCTCACTGCCGCAGGTAACGTACCTGAAGAACCAGACCACGTTCGTGCAGATGAGAGAAGCGATCAAGGACGGGCAGTTCTGGGAGATCGGGCCCTACCTAAGCGAATTCCCGAACCTCAACAAGCTGAAGCCGGAAATCCTGAACAACACCAAGGTGGACGGCAAGCTCTACTCGCTGTACATCGGACGCCCGCTGGCCCGTCAGGGTATCATCTACCGCAAGGACTGGGCGGATAAGCTCGGCCTGCAGGCTCCGGCTAACCTGGATGAGCTGTTCGCAATGGCCCAGGCTTTTACTGAGAAGGACCCGGACGGCAATGGTAAAAAGGACACCATCGGACTCGTGGACCGCAACGAGCTGGTATACGGCGCCTATAAAACGGTCTCTGCCTGGTTCGGCACACCGAACACCTGGGGTGAGAAGGACGGCCAGCTGGCACCGGATTTCACCTTCCCGCAATACATCGATACTATGGATTTCTTCAAAAAGCTGCGTGACGGCGGTTATATGAACAAAGACTTTGCAGCTACAAGTAAGACAGATGCGGTAAATATGTTTGTCAGCGGCAAAGCCGGCCTGTACATCGGCGGTTCGATGCAGGATATCGACACCCTGAACAAGGATCTGATCAAAAACTTCCCGGATGCCGTGCTCGATACACATAGTATGGTTGCCGGACCAGACGGAAAGTTCGCACAGTGGATGATTCCGGGCTATAACAACGTAGTGCTGTTCCCGAAATCTGCGGTTAAGGATGAAGCTGAACTGAAATTAATCCTTGGTTTCTTTGACAAGATGATGACCCCTGAAGTAGCCAATCTGATGTACTGGGGTATCGAGGGTACTCACTATACGGTTGAAGACGGCAAGGCTAAGCCTACAGATAACAAGGAACTGATCGAGCGTGAGGTTAAGGGCTACAAGGACAGTGTAATCGGTGAGGCTGAAACCAACGGCATGTACCTGAGCTATAACGTGCTGCCTGGCCGTATCCATGCGGAAGAGCTGATTCTTGAGAATGTGAAGGTAGGTGTTGCTGACCCTACGGCTGCCCTGGATTCTGCCACTTATACGTCGAAGGGCGTAGAGCTGCAGCAGATCATTACGGATGCCACCTACAACTATATTTATGGCCAGCTGGACAAAGCAGGCTTTGAGAAAGAAGTGGAATCGTGGAAGAGCCGCGGAGGCTCGGCCATCATTGATGAATATAACGCTGTCTATAAAAAATAAGATGCAGCTCCCTGGCACCGCTTTACGGTAATCCGGAGTATGGAAGACTGGCGAGGCCGAGCCGCTTCGCCAGCCTTCTTTTTAAAGATAAGATATTGAAACAGAAAGGGAGAGAACTATGCAGGATGTTACCGCTCAGCCCGGTGCAGCTTCACCGCTGGAGCCCAAAATCTATACAAGCAGCAGTGAGCTCAAAAAGCGGCTGTGGAGAAACAAATATCTGTACGTCATGCTGATACCGGGTATATTGTTTTTTGTTCTATTTAAATATTTGCCGATGTACGGCCTGATCATTTCCTTTCAGGATTATAAGCCATACCAGGGAATTACGGGCAGTGAATGGGTCGGGTTGGAACATTTTAAACGCCTGTTCACCGAGCCGGATTTTATGAAGATTCTCGGCAATACGCTCATTTTGTTCGGCATGAATATTCTGCTTTATTTTCCGGTGCCGATCATATTGGCCCTGATGCTGAATGAGCTTAGAGGCACATTTTTCAAAAGATTCTTCCAGACACTGGTTTATCTGCCCCACTTTATGTCCTGGGTTATCATCGTCTCGATCACCTACGTTATGGTTACGATGGACGGCGGGATTATTAACGAGCTGCTGAGTTATTTTGGCTTCGAGCAGGTGAACTTCCTGCTGAATCCGGGCTGGTTCCGGCCGATGTATATCCTTCAGATTATCTGGAGAGAAGCAGGCTGGGGTACGATTATTTATCTGGCTTCGATCGCTGCGATTGACCCCGGGCTGTATGAAGCTGCACGCATGGATGGAGCGGGACGGATACGGCAGATCTGGCATATCACGCTTCCGGCTATCCGGAGTGTCATCATTACCCTGCTTATTCTGAAAATTGGTTCCGTACTGGATCTTGGCTTCGAGCATGTCTATCTGATGCTGAACTCCATGAACCGGAATGTTGCGGAAATTATCGATACGTATGTCTATACCGCAGGACTAAGACAAGGACAGTTCAGTTACAGTACGGCCATCGGATTCTTTAAATCCATTATTGGCCTCATTATGGTCATGTCCGTCAATAAGCTGTCCAAAAAAATGGGCGAAGAAGGCGTTTATTAAGTGAAATGAGAGACTGCGGGAGGAATAGAAGATGGTAGAGGACAGATCGCTGGGCGGCAGGATTTTTGCCGCTGTTAACTTTACGCTGCTGGCGCTGATTGCGCTCATTACCGTGCTGCCGTTTGTGCATGTGGTGGCGGGCTCTTTTACGACAAGTGCGGAGATTGCGGCGAGCAAATTTGTACTGATTCCGAAGGTGTGGAGTCTGGAGGCTTATAAATTTATTTTTTCAACGGATACAATCTTCAAAGCAATGGGAGTCTCGATTGGCGTTACGCTGATTGGTACATTGTTCAGTATGTTTATCACGGCACTGATGGCTTACGGGCTCTCCAGAAGAGATCTCGACGGACGCAATGTGGTTAACTTTCTGGTCGTGTTCACGATGCTGTTCCACGGCGGGATGATTCCAACGTTCCTGGTGGTAAAAGAGCTGGGGCTGATCGATTCCTATGCGGCGCTTATCCTGCCGTCGGCGATCAGTGCGTTCAATATGATCATTCTCAAAAACTTTTTCCAGAACATCCCGGAAGGCTTAGAGGAATCTGCCAAAATCGACGGCTGTAACGACTTCGGCATCCTGTTCCGGATCGTGCTGCCGCTGTCGATGCCGGCAATTGCTACGATTTCCCTGTTCTACGCGGTGACCTACTGGAACACTTATATGAGTGCAATTCTGTATCTGGATGACAGCGCCAAATGGCCGATTCAGGTTCTGCTGCGGCAGATCGTTGTCCTGGCCAGCGGAATGGATCACAGCGCTACACTTGATGCGGCTGTTCCGCCGCCGGACCAGTCGATTAAAATGGCTGTTATCGTGGTAGCGACCCTGCCGATTCTGATGGTATATCCGTTCCTGCAGAAGCATTTTGCCAAAGGGGCTATGCTCGGTTCAATGAAGGGTTAGGGAAAGGAGGTTAAGGAATGATAGGCAGTCTGCCGGCAACACCAATAGAATGGGCGCGCAAGGCCTGTGATTCATTAATGGATACTTACCGGGCGGGAGAGCTTCCTCCCGCTCACCGCTGGCACTACCATCAGGGCGTATTTCTGTGCGGAATGGAGCTGCTGTGGTCTGCTTCGGGTGAAGAACATTATCTGACTTACATTCAGGAGTATGTGGACGATCTGGTGGATGAGCACGGTAATCTGTATTTTGCCCGCGACGAGCTGGATGCGGTTCAGGCAGGGCTGCTGCTGTTCACGCTGCATGAGCGGACCGGTCTTGCGAAGTACAAGACTGCCGCGGATAAGCTGCGGAGTCTGCTGCGGACGGTCAACCGGACAGCCGAGGGCGGTTACTGGCACAAAGACAAATATCCTTATCAGATGTGGCTTGACGGCCTGTACATGGCCGGGGTGTTCTCGCTGAAATATGCGGATGCCTACGGCGAGCCGGAGCTGCGCCAGGCAGTGCTGCACCAGGAGCGGCTGATGCGCAAGTATATGAAGGATGAAGCAACAGGGCTCCTGTATCATGCCTGGGATGAGAGCAGACGCATGCCTTGGGCCAATCCGGAGACCGGCTGCTCTCCCGAGTTCTGGAGCCGTTCGCTCGGCTGGTACGGGCTAGCATTGTCGCAGTTTTTTACGCTGCTGCCGGAAGGGGAGCCGGGGCGGGCAGAGCTTGCCGCTGCACTGGGAGAATTCGTGCAGGCGCTGATCCGCTACCAGGACAAGGAGAGCGGGCTCTGGTATCAGGTAGTCGATAAAGGGGATGAGCCGGATAACTGGCTGGAGACCTCCGGTTCATGCCTGTTCGTGTATACTATCGCCAAGGCCGTGAAGCTGGGCCTGACGCCGGATGCGGCAGAGGCTGCCGCTGCCGCCCGTAAAGGCTATGAAGGCCTTATTGGAGTGCTGCAGGAGGATGAGCAGGGAAGACTGATTCTGCCGGACATCTGCATCGGCACCTCGGCAGGGGATTACGAGAATTATGTAACCCGTCCGAAAGTAAGCAATGACCTTCACGGCGTTGGGGCGCTGGTGATGGCTTGTGTGGAGATGGAATCCTTGTACGGGGTGACGGATGCGGCGGCTGGCGGTATGAAGTGAAAATCTTGAATTGAAAAGAAACAAAGCCATCAGCGGCCGGAAGTCCAAACTTTTTTTGGATTTCCGGCCAGATCTTTAATAGTGATATCACAAACTGTGCGAATGAAGGAAAGGGGAGAGAGAAGTTGTATAATATTGAGGATTTTGGGGCGCGGCGGGACAGCGGTACGGCGGCGACTGAAGCTATCGCCGCTGCGGTTGCAGCCGCCAGCCGGGCTGGAGGAGGGACGGTCTATGTTCCCGCAGGAACCTTCCATACCGGAGCTGTACGGCTTAGCAGCAACATTGAGCTGCATCTGAGTCCCGGATCAGCGCTGAGCTTCAGCACCGATCCGGCGGACTACCCGGCGGTGGAAGCCCGCTGGGAAGGTGTCGGACGCCAGGTGCATTCCCCCTGCATCTACGCAGAGGATGCGGTGAATATATCCATTACCGGGAGCGGAACGCTGCAGGGAAATGGAGCTCCCTGGTGGAGCAGGTTCCGGGAGCATCCCGAGGAGCTGGAATATCCACGGCCGACGCTGATCGGCCTGAACCGTTGCAGCCGGGTAACGGTGAAGGATGTGACCCTGCTCAATTCACCGAGCTGGACGGTCAATCCGATTGTCTGCAGCAATGTGACGATCGACAATATCTACATTCTGAATCCGGCGGATTCGCCGAATACAGACGGCATTAATCCCGAGTCCTGCTCAGGAGTGCGGATCAGCAACTGTCATATTGATGTAGGTGATGACTGCATCGCCATTAAGGCCGGGACGGAGGATACAGCGGAGCGCAGCCCCTGTGAGAACATTTCAATAACGAACTGCACTATGGTGCACGGGCACGGGGCCGTTGTGCTGGGCAGTGAAATGAGCGGGGATATCCGCAATGTAACGATCAGCAACTGTGTATTCAAGGAGACAGACCGCGGCATCCGCATGAAGTCACGGCGCGGGCGCGGCGGAATCATTGAGGATATCCGGGTCAGTAATATCGTGATGGAGGGCGTAATCTGTCCGTTCACGATGAACCTGTACTATTTCTGCGGGCCCAGAGGGAAAGAGAAGTATGTCTGGGACAAACAGCCTTATCCGGTGACGGCGGAGACGCCGTGCTTCCGGAGGATACATTTTGCCAATATTACCGCCCGTAATGTTCATGCTGCTGCAGGCTTTCTGTATGGGCTGGCCGAGCAATATGTCTCGGAAATCAGCTTCACTGACGTCGATATTTCCATGGCTGAGGATGCTGTTCCAGGGCAGCCCGATATGATGGCTGGCCTTGCGGATATGAACAAGCGCGGTTTTTTCCTCGGCAACGTACGGGATGTACGCTTTCAGCAAGTGACGGTCGCGAACCACGAAGGGCCTGCATTTTATATCGAGAATGGTGAGGATGTAGAGGTGCTGAACTGCCGCTCCCGCAACACAGCCAAACCGGAAAAGCTGGTTGAGCAGGTGGAGGTAGTACCGGCGGAGATCTGAATGAATTAAGAAGCTGAAGCGGTATTTTATATGGACTGTGGCCGGGTGCGGCCACGGTCTTTTTTTTGCTGGAGCGAACCGCTAAGACAGGCTGATGGGCTAACAGTTTTGGAGGATACGCAGAGGATGGGGAGAAAATGGGTAATATAAGCTATAGCTGCTAAGTAAGGATATAGCCCGTTGATATTCAGTAAAAAGGAGGAAGACGATCCCTTTGCATTATTGAGTTCTTTCACATATAATTAGTACCAAGTACTAATACCAGATACTATTTCAATAAACTATTATGAGGTGATCGAAAATGAAGGGTGCAAAAATTACAGCCATCGGTTCCTATGTCCCGGCGCGTAAGTTGACCAATCATGATTTGGAGCAGATGGTAGAAACCAATGATGAGTGGATTGTCCAGCGGACGGGTATCCGTGAGCGCAGAATCAGCCGGGAGGATGAGTATACCAGCGATTTGTGTATTGCCGCTGTCCGGAATCTGCTGACCCGTTACGGAAAATCTGCAGCGGACATAGATATGGTGATTGTAGCAACCAGCACGGCGGATTTTTCTTTCCCCTCAGTAGCCTCTATTATTCAGCACCGTCTCGGTATCCCGCTTACAGCAGGGGCAGTTGACTTGAGCGCGGCCTGTGCAGGTTTTGTGTATGGACTGCATACTGCCCATGCCTACGTAGCTTCGGGACTGCACCGTAAAGTGCTGGTTGTCGGAGCGGATACACTCTCCAAAATTACCGATTACAGTGACCGCAGCACCTGCATCCTGTTCGGTGACGGGGCCGGGGCAGTGCTTGTAGAAGCAGATGAGCAGCAGGACCGCTTCCTCGGCTATCATCTCGGCAGTGACGGCGGCGGTGCGCATCATGTCTACCGGACCGGACTGTCGCATTCAGTGAATGGTGTAGATCTGGGCGATTCAGGCAAGCTGGTGCAAAATGGCCGTGAGGTGTTCAAATGGGCAGTCCGGACGGTTCCGCATGGTGTTCAGCAGGTGCTGGAGCATGCCGGTGCAACCCTCGAACAGGTAGACTGGTTCGTTCCGCACAGCGCCAATCTGCGGATCATTGAACCGGTCTGTGAACGGTTGAACTATCCGCTGGAGCAGGCGTTGTATAGCCTGGAGTATTTCGGCAATACTTCTGCCGCAAGTATTCCGCTTGCACTTGATCTCGGTATCCGTGAAGGAAAGGTGCATAGCGGCCAGCGTGTTCTGCTCTACGGCTTCGGCGCCGGACTGGCGCATGCCGGTATTCTGACGGAGCTGCAACTGGATGAACAGGTGGCTCCGCCGGATGTTTTGTAGCGTATAGTCAGCTTGTCAGTTAAGCAGCTTACAAGCCCGGCCGGATAGTCCCTTGCTATATTTTACACAAAATATACAAGGGGCCGCAGGCCTTCATCACACCTGGCTCCCTGCACCAGTATGAAGGATGTGCTGGGTGTCCGGGGGAGAGGCTTAATAGATAATTAAGCTGTTAAAGCTTCACATTTAATATGTGATCCATGTTCCGACTACCTGAGCAATATATTTCGGATCCCGCCAGCGGAGTCCCGCCACCCCCAATCTAATACTCGCGTCCCGCCACTGAGTTACTTCTCCATGGTCCGCACTTG
>NZ_CCDG010000049.1 GCF_000723885.1 Paenibacillus camerounensis | reverse complement strand
ACCCAAAGCAGCAACCCAAACTACTGTTAACTGGAGCGTGTGAACATGAAAATTCCTACAACGTTGAAGCATAAGCCTGTGATTGTATCCGAGAATTATGAACAGGTGGACGGCCGTTATGCCGGTAATACGGATGCACAGGGCCTGTCACTGGGCTTAGCCCAGTGGAATGACCGGGGGAAGGTGGATATTTCAGCCAAGGTGTGGAGACATACCGGCGAGAAGTGGTCGAGACAGTCGGAGGAGCTGCCGATGCACCGGGTGCTTGATCTGGCGATTCTGATCTGCAGAAGCAGCCAGTATTTTCAGGATGCCTACCGGCTGCCTGATATGTATGATGCGGAGAACCCGCAGATTGACCGGATCGGACTGCAGGGCGACGCGATGAATGTGGCGGTGTGTACCGATAATCCGATGATCGGCAACGATATTAAGCTGTTTGCCCAGGCGCTGGGCGAGGACGGCGAAATGATTGGTGAACGCCTGAGCGTCCTGTCACGGGTGCTCAAGGAGATGGGCTATTAAAGCGCAATCCAGCTCCGGCAACGGCTGAAATAAAGTATGACGCCTAGCAAATTGCCCCCGAAGAACACAGCATCCGTAAAATCAGCAAATGGCCCCAAGGAACACAGCATCCGCAAGATCAGCAAGTCACCATATGCGTTCACCTATATACCCGCACATTAAGCAACAGAGCGCAGATCAACGAGAGGAGAGAATCACATGGACAAAAGCAAACGTAAAGAGCTGCAGGAAGAATACAAACAGATCAAGACCTATATGGGAGCTATCCGGATTACCAACAAGATTAGCGGCAAAATCTACATCGACTCGTTCTCCAACCTGAAGAACAAATGGTTTACCCTTCAGATGCAGTTGGACATGGGACGGTTCGCTAATGCGGCCCTGCAGAAGGATTGGACAGAGCTCGGCGGCGTTGAGAACTTTACCTATGAGGTGCTGGAGCAGAAGGAAGCCGATGAAATGGATGATATTAAATGGGAGTGCAAGCAGATGCTGAAGCAATGGCTCGACAAGCTGCAGCCGTATGAGGGTAAAGGGTATAATAAACCGTTGCTCCGGTAAATTAAAGCAGCCGCATGAGCTCAAGCGTGACTCATGCGGCTGTATTCCTATTCGATAATCCATTCTCCGCGGGCTACCTGATGTACCAGCCCCCCGACGTTAATTTCAAAATGACCATCTGATTTCTCTGCATTAACATGAATTAACGAAGGTCTGCCAATCTTATACCCTTGTTCCACACGGTACTGCAGCCGGCTGCTGCCGAGCACCTCATACTTCAGCAGATAGCCCGCCAAATTGCCGTTCGCACTCCCCGTAGCCGCATCCTCCGGGAATCCGGAATCCTCGCAGAATACCCGCACATGAAGAGCATTGTTCTCATGAACCGTCTCCCTGCAAAAGACAAGCAGGTTCGCCCGAAAATGATCCGCCAGAAAACGCTCATAGGCAATAGGATTAATCCGGCATGAATGCACAGCCTCCAGCGAGCGCAGCGGCACAATAATGGAAGCAAGGCCGGTGGATACCTCCTGGACAGGATAATCCGGCTCCAGCTCATCCGGGCTGATACCCAGAATCTCGGCAATCACCGCAGCATCTGCCGTTCTCCCGAATTGCGGAGGGTTCTGCTTCATCCACAGCTTGCCGCTGCTGTCCGGCGCAACAGGAATTTGTCCTACCCCAAGATTCAGCACAACGGTACTGCCGGAATCTCCAGATTCCTCCTGTTCAATACGCTGCTCAATCTCCTGCCGGATAATATAGGCTGTCCCCAGACTCGGATGACCGGCAAAAGGCACCTCTGTATCCGGGGTGAATATCCGCACATTATAACCGCCGTTTACCTGCTCATCTGATGCGATAAACGTGGTTTCAGCAAAATTGGTTTCATTGGCGATTTGCTGCAGCAGCGTCTGCGGAAGATCAGCGGTATGGCGGAATACGGCCAGCTGATTGCCGGCATATTTGTTCTCGCCAAAAACATCTACAATATAAAAAGGAATCGTACGCAACTCATGGCCTCCCCGGGTCGTTAAGAATACCGTTAAGAATAATGGGTAGCCGTACAGATTGCAAGAAGCTGGAGCGGTCCTACACCTGAAACAATCTATTCTTAACGCAACTTCCAAATATAGGAGACGTATATAAGGGAAAACGTGCGGATAGGAGGAGTAGCATGGGTAACAGTGCTAAGAGGTTTTTAAAGCTGTTTTATAAAAATGTTAAAGAGATCCGGGCCCCGGCCCCTTATGAGGTAAACAACCTGCGTGTCATCTGCGTTCATTGCCGGCATGACCGGTTTGACCATAGCTTCGCCCAGCTGAATACGGCTTTGCTGAGCTTTTTTAATCTGGATTTTGCGAACCGTTCGGCTAATATTCTGACCTGTGACCGCTGCGGGTATGTTCACTGGTTCAATAAAGATATCAGGAAGGTGAAAATGTGATGAAGACTAAAGCCTTTGCCGGATTAGGTGTGTGTATGATAGCGGCAGGTCTGCTGCTTACAGCATGTAATACTGAGGCCAAGCCAGCTAAGCTGTCGGTTCAGGATGCTGAAGCGGTTATCCGGGAGTCACTGGGAGAAAAGGCAGGTACCGTTGCCCTTTCGGTTGAGCTGACTGAAATTACGCCGGAGGACGTGTGGGAGGAGACGGGATACCAGCTTTTTAAGGATGGCAGCAGTCTGGACACTTATGTTGTAGCAGACGGCAAAGCTGCGGTGCTGGGAACCGGCTTTGGCGGCTATGGGGTTACGAGCGTTGTGCCTTATGATGTGAGTGGTGACGGGACGAAGGATCTTGTGTATGCTTATTCCTACGGGTCAGGTATCCACCGTTCGGTGATATCCTGGATGGACCTCGAGAGCATGGCCGAATATCCGGTGCAGAGTGCCGGGGAAGACGGCGGCTTCCGGACTTATGATCTTATTTTACAGCAGGAAGAGGATTCCATCGGGGTCTATCAGATTGGTAACGGGCAGGACAGGGAAACAACAACCAAGGCGCTGCTGAGCTATCCGGCACAAAAGGATGTCCAGTCCATGAAGCTAACCCAGGACGGGACACTTGTGCGGAAGAACGACGGACTCTATTATGAAGCAACCGGCGGAGATTGAGCGAACAGGTATATACTAACAACAGGTTGGGAGAGGATGCTGCTTGTTCCTGCGCGGTCTGGAAATGATGCTGAACAATATACCGGAGCCCCGGCGTTATCCGTTCTCGATCCCGGCTTTGAAGAATCTTGAGCGGCTTGAGTTTAAGAACAATGTAACGTTTCTGGTCGGAGAGAACGGGTCAGGCAAATCCACTCTGCTGGAGGCGGTTGCTTACCAGTGCGGCTTCAATACGGCCGGCGGCGGCCGGAACAATACCTATGATGTCGATGCTTCGCATTCGGCACTGGGCGAACACATCCGCTTATCCTGGCTGCCGAAGATTACGAACGGATTTTTTCTGCGGGCGGAGACCTTTTACCATTTTGCCTCCCATCTGGATACGATGCCTGAGAGCCTGCGGTATTACGGGGGGCAGTCGCTGCATAAGCAGTCGCACGGGGAGGCTTTTTTGTCCCTTTTTACTAACCGTTTCGGTAAAAAAGCGATCTATCTGCTGGACGAGCCCGAAGCCGCGTTATCCCCCGCAAGACAGCTGTCATTGCTGCGCATCATCAAAGATCTGGAGAAGGAAGCCCAGTTTATCATCGCAACCCATTCGCCGATTCTGCTCGGTTATCCGGGTGCGCAGATTCTGAACTTTGACAGCCACCCTGCGGGAGAGATCCGGTACGAAGATACAATGCACTATATCCTTACGAGACAGTTTCTGGAGAACCGGAATGCGGTTCTGCGGGAGCTGTTCAGTGACGAATGAACGAAAGAATGAACGAATGAACATCGCGGGAGGAATCATCATGGCAAAAGAATATTCAAGAGTATATTTGGAAAGTGTGAAGCAGGAGCTTCTGAACAGGCTCGGGCTGAAGCAGGTATATTACAAGGGAACGGCTGGCGATGATCTGCTGTTTGAGGCGACGGGCTTTGACCGGGGAACGTCACATAAATTCTGTGTCCGGACCAAAAACGGCTCCGTCGATGAAGCCGTTGGCGGCAAATGGATGAAGGTGCGCGGCTTCACTGTTAAAAGTAAGGAATTAGGCTAAACTCCCGGTATTGCTGCATAGCTGGAAATGTGGCGTTTTTTTGACTAACCTGCTTGTATTCGATATAGTTGAAATCAAGATAAAGGCAGTTGAGAGACAGGAGGAACAGCATGGAGGTTTTTGCAGAATACCTGGACGGGATCAAGAATCCTGCACACCGCACACGGACGGAAGAGGTGCTTAGCTGGGTAGCCGGGCGTTATCCTGGGCTGGAGCCCAAAATAGCCTGGAATCAGCCGATGTTCACCGATCATGGCACCTATATTATCGGGTTTAGTGTATCCAAGCAGCATATGGCGGTAGCCCCGGAGGTAGCGGGAATTAACCGGTTCTCCGAGAGGATCGTACAAGCCGGCTATGACCATACGAAGCAGCTGCTGCGGATGAAGTGGGAAAGTCCGGTTGACTACTCCCTGCTTGAAGAAATGATCGAATTCAACATTCTGGATAAAGCAGACTGTGCCACCTTCTGGCGGAAATAAAGCACGTAGCATAATACAAAAGGAAGCCGGCCGCAATGCTTTTCATTGTGGCTTTTTTGTATTTCTGAGAGAATATAACAAAGTCTGTTACCCCTGAAGAAAAGGATGTGGCATAACATGCAGCTCGAGACGGAACGGTTATTGATCAGGGAGATTGAATCTGAGGATTATGAAGAGGTCCATGCCTATGCATCAGACTCGCTGGTCGCCAGATATATGATCTGGGGCCCGAATACGGAAGCCGAGACAAAAGATTATATTAACATGACAATGGAGATGCAGCAGCAGTCGCCGCGCCGTGATTACGAGTTTGCAGTTGTGCTGAAGGCTACCGGTCAGCTGATTGGCGGCTGCGGGATTTATTTCAGGGAGCCCCGCCAGGGGGAGATCGGCTATTGCTTCAATCCTCTTTTCTGGAAAAAGGGATATACGAGTGAAGCGGCTGCGGCGCTGCTCCATCTCGGATTCGGTGAATTTGCGCTGCACCGGATTTACGCCACCTGCCGGCCGGACAACACCGGTTCAGCCAAAGTCATGCAAAAAATCGGCATGCGCTACGAAGGTCATCTGCGGGAGCATATGTGGCATAAAGGCGGATGGCATGATTCTTTTCTTTATTCTGTGCTTGAACATGAATATAAACAGAATTTCTGAATATTCCGGGGCATAGGGGGCATAAGATGTGTAAAATCAGCTTGTTTTTTCTTTGTGCAGCATCAGCTCGATAATCAAGTGAATATGCGGAAATCGGGTAATAACCGACTAAGGAGGAATGCTGAGTGGAATGGATATTAGAAAATGTTGAAGAAACCAGCTTACTGCACCCGGAATCGTTCTTTATTCCCTCTGAGCATGAAAGAAGCTCCCAGCAGACCGGAAGACTGGTCAGACTGCATTTCGTATTAACGAATCCGGCAGAAGGCGGGCCGCGTGCAGAACGGATGTGGGTGGAGATTACCGGACAAGACCCTGTCAGCTGCCGTTATACCGGTATTTTGACCAATGCACCGGAATACCTGAAGTCACTGAAGCTTGGAGACACGATACAATTTGAACCGAAGCATATTGCCCGCACCATTCTTCGCGAAGGTGACCCGTTGTGGCTGGAGGTCGGCGAGAAAATGGCGCTCGTCTCAAAGAAATGCCTGGAGCCCGGCAGCGCGGTGCACTGGATGTACCGGCAGGCCCCGGAACGGGAGCAGGACAGCGGCTGGCGGCTGTTTGCAGGGGATGAGGATGAAGCGTATCTGGGCAATTCCAACAATGTGCGGTTGATGCACGTATATGCCATAATGGATCAGGACCCGAGCCTGCTGGAGCCGTTTAAGGGAGAAGTCGGCAGTGCTTTTGAACGGGAGAGCAGGGACGGGGCGTGGGTCCGTGTAAGGGATTGGGTGCCGGAGGAGTAGGTGGAGGGAGATCGTACGATGCCGGAATACTCGCATATTCAGACTTATGTGAAATGTGATGAGAGTAACTACAAAGAGGTGATACAGCAGTTTGCTGCATTCCTCTCCAAGGCAGGCTTGGACAATAGCTATTTCGATAGCGGACTTAAATGGGAAGTGGCGGACAACGGTTTTATGTATCAAGGCGGGAATGCAGATGCAGAGGAGGTCCCTGTAGAGGGGCTTTCGCTGCATGTAAGGCCCTATGTGGCCGGTCTTACTCCTGAAGTGTTTCCTGAGCTGGCAGAATCGTGGCTTGAGGTGAGCTTGCTGTTCTTGACGGAGGAGATCACAGCGGATTACAGAACGGGTGAGCTGATATGTGAGGTGCAGCCGTATATTTGGAGTCTTATGGAGCAGTTTGCGGATTACTATGATCAGGTGGGAATTTACTTTACGGACGAGGCGACTGGCGGCAAGCCATGGGATGCGGCCGTGACCGGAAACAACGGAGAGTTGTGGTCATTTGATGCTGCAATTATACCCAAGGTTCTGATAGATTTATACGCCGCTCCTGATGAACAGCTGTTTGATTATACATACTCCGGGAAACAGTTACTGCTGGCACGCAGAGAAGTCTGGGGTAAGAAACTGTGGCTGTAGGCAGCGTACATTTCGAAGTTAGAAGATAGGAGTAGACTTAAAGTTTATTGAGCGCTAATAGCCGCAGGTGATATTTATAGATTCGGCCTACCAGGGGGAGTAATTCGTCTTTAGATCTCTAATATCCACAATCCCACAGGATAACTGTACTTTGTGCAACTATTTCAATGACTTTTTGAGTTTTTATCGGTTTAAGTGTACTCGGTGCAACTATTATCTGTCTTTTTGAGCTAAATCGCAGTTTTAGTCCAAGATAGTTGCACGGAATACACTTATTCCTGAAAAAGTAGCTTTACTAACCAATTTAGCTGCAGCAAATACACTTATTTCTCGTTAAGGATTGATACAACAAACAGCCGCCCCACCAGGAGCGGCTGTGTAATGCTAATGGTCTATTCTTCCTCAGCAATCTCACGGTCCGGAAGCTGTGACACATAGCTGTCCGACAGCTGAAGCAGCTTCAGCGCTGAGTCGAATTCGTCTTCGGTGGACTGCAGCGGCTTGTCGCCGTCGCCGGACAGCGTGTAATGCTGGCCGTCCTCGAAGCCGCTGCCGGACAGGAACAGCTCCTCATTGTTCACAAAGGAACCGGTCGGCAGATAATAACGCTGCGGCAGCAGGTTGTATTCTCTTTCGTTCAGAATATCCTGCCCAAAGTGAATATGATTATCGAGCGGTACACCAAGCAGATTGGCTACGGTCGGCAGAATATCGACCTGGCCGCCTAACTGGTTCTGGACACTGGCCATAGGGACTCCGGCAGACGAAATGATCAGCGGAATGTTGATCAGGTCGCGTTCGGTGTATTCTTTTCCCAGAATCTCCTGCAGCAGCACCTTATCCTCATCCTTCAATGAGAATATCGGCAGTCCGCGGTGGTCGCCGTACAATACAACCAGGCTGTCGTCCCATACGCCGTTCTCCTTGAGCTCAGCGATAAACTGTCCCAGCGCATAGTCTGCGTAGTTCTGGGCACGAATGTAGTTGCCGACAAAGGTTCCCTCATACCGCTCCGGCAGCGCCATCTGGTACTTGTTCTCCGGAATGGTGAACGGATTATGTGAGGACATTGAAATGACATGGGAATAGAACGGCTGGCTGCTCTCATTCATCCGGGCCAGCTCTGCAGAAGTTTTCGTATAGAGCACTTCATCAGAGGCGCCGTAGAAAACGGTATCTTCCTCGCCAAAGAAAGCTTTATCATAATAACGGTCAAAACCAAGCGCGCGGTAAAGCTCACCGCGGTTCCAGAAATCCACTTCATTCGTATGGAAGGTGGCGGTATCGTAGCCTTGCTCCTGCAGCAGCTTAGGTAAGCTTGGCAGCTCTTTTGGCGCATAAATCTCGGTCGCCGGACCATCCGGCGGTACGTAGAACGAAGTGTTGACGATAAACTCCGCATCTGAGGTGTTGCCCTGGCCGACCTGCTGGAAGAAGCGCGGGAAATAGATGCTGCTGTCCGCCAGCTCATTCATGTTAGGGGTGATTTCCTGCCCGTCAATCGACAGATGGACTAAGAAATTTTGAAATGACTCCATCTGGATAATAATTAGATTCTTCCCCTTGGCGGCCCCATTCAGGATCGGTTCAGAACGGACGGTAATGCCTTTAGTCTGATCAATGACAGACTGCGTAATCACCGAGCTGTCGATCAGCTCTTCCTTATCATCTGCAAGCAGGGCATAGGCTTCGTAGTTGAGAATACCCATCTGCTCGGCCTGAACCGTCTCGTTCATACTGGCTTTGTTCGGGAAGATATTCATCATACAGATCACGAGCGAAATACAGAACAGAACAGCGACAACCTTGCGGTTGCTGCGGCGTGACATCGCCTTTTTCCAGGCCACGGCCTTCTTGCGGCTGAGCATGATCAGGCTGATGACGATAATATCCAGGAAGATCAGCATATACTGCGGATGGAGCACCGCGAAAATACTCTTTTTAACGGCACCCACCTGTTTCGCCTGGCCGAATACCTGAGAGGTGGCAATAATTCCGAAGTGATTGTGGTAGATAATCAGTGAAAAAAATAGTACGGTAATCAGCAGGTTGACAAGCATGTAGATAGCGATCTTCCGCTTTGTGGCGAACCACTCAATCAGACAGAAGATAATCAGGACAAAGGGGATTTCTTTGAACAGGGTACTCCAGGTCGGCCCGTCTTCGAACAGGTAGTACCAGGCAAAGTAGCTTTTCGCCAGCATAATGATAGAGAAGAATAGTATAGATCGTTTACTGAGTGTGCGTGGTTCTTTCAACCGCATTGCTTATGCGCATCCTTTACACGTTAATTAATTCATTCTATTACATCGCAGCTTCCAAATTCAACTCTAATAGATTACCTGAAAATGCTGAAAATTCCTATGTAAAAATCATATTTATTTTACTTTCCCTTTACAAAAGTTTATAAAAGGAGCTTACGGATGAGAGCGATACGCAGAACAAAGAAAATTGAAGGAACTTCGGTTCCGGGGATCATCAATAACGGCGGCCATTATTTCTATATTCATGTGGATGTATACGAAGACGGCATGAGCAATTGCTGGGAGCTGGTAGATCAGGATGGCCTGGCAGATAAAATAAATTCCGGCTGGCTAGCTCCGGCTGTTCCTTCAGGGGAACAGCTGTCCATTCATGGCCTTGGTGCGTATAAAGTGGTAAAGGCGGAGTGGGATTATTCGAAGCAGACGTATCTTAAACATTTTGTAGACGTAATAAGCAGCCTTAACCCGGAGCTGACCAATCTTTATAAGGTAACGGAACGGGAGAAGCAGCAGCAGGAAGCGAGAAAAATCACAAGCTCACCGGCTGCGACGGACTTTTATGTGATGCAGGAATTATTTTATCAGACGGTTGAGGGTAGAGGATTCTTTCTATTTATGAAATATGCAGGAGCAATTTATCTGGTGAATCTTATTGTCTACAAAGACGGGCGGGTTGCTGTGTACAATCTGCCTGAGGAGGCGGAGTACCGGATTGAAGAGATAGGCACGCTGTTTGCGGACGGGACGCTGTTCACGGAATTTTCGGCGGATTCAGTGATCCGAATTCAGAATCTCGGTGAGGTTACGTTAGCTAAGCCGCTTTATTCATCAGAGATTCCCGAGAAGTACAAGGAGCTTGTAGAGCTGCACAAAAAGCTGAATGGGCAAAAAACAGCTGCTGAAGAATGCAGGGCAGCCTACTATACCTACTTGGAGTACCCAGGTGAATATACCCGCGGGAAGCTGAAAGAGAAATATGAGCTTGTACCCGAGCATGAGCGGATGTATCTGGGGGATATGGATAACAGAGATAGGGATTACCGGCGGATCATATATACACCGGACGTTAAAAGGGAGGTTTAGCTCGAGGTGTATTTTTTTGAAAACCCTTCTGGAGTTGCGGCCCCAAAACCTTTATAATATGACGAGTATACTTTGTAAAGGAAAAGGTGTTAACTTCATGAGCATATTAAATGTAGAGAAGCTGAGTCACGGGTTTGGTGACCGGGCGATTTTCACGGATGTATCCTTCCGCCTGCTGAAGGGTGAGCATATCGGTCTGATTGGAGCCAATGGTGAAGGAAAGTCTACCTTCATGAACATTATTACCGGCAAGCTTCAGCCGGACGAAGGCAAGGTAGAATGGGCTAAGCGTATGCGTGCAGGCTATCTGGATCAGCATGCCGCGCTGACTAAGGGACAGTCGATCCGTGATGTGCTGCGCAGCGCCTTCCAGTACCTGTTCGATATGGAGCAGGAAATGAATGATATGTACGGCAAGATGGGCGACGTCACTCCGGAGGAGCTGGAGCAGCTGCTGGAGGATGTCGGTACCATTCAGGATACGCTGACTAACCAGGACTTCTATATGATCGACGCCAAAATCGACGAAACCGCACGCGGCCTGGGCCTGACCGACATCGGTCTGGACAAGGATGTTCACGATCTGAGCGGCGGACAGCGCACCAAGGTACTGCTTGCGAAGCTGCTGCTGGAGAAGCCGGACATTCTGCTCCTCGATGAGCCGACGAACTATCTGGATGAGCAGCATATCATCTGGCTGAAGCGTTACCTGCAGGAATACGAGAATGCCTTCATTCTGATCTCCCATGATATTCCGTTCCTGAACAGCGTAATCAACCTGATCTACCATATGGAGAATCAGTCGCTTTCCCGTTACGTTGGGGATTATGAGTATTTCCAGCAGGTGTATGAGGCGAAGAAATCGCAGCTTGAATCTGCGTTCAAGCGTCAGCAGCAGGAAATCTCTGACCTCAAGGATTTCGTAGCCCGGAATAAAGCGAGTGTGGCTACCCGTAATATGGCGATGTCACGCCAGAAGAAGCTGGACAAGATGGAAGTGATCGAGCTGGCCAAGGAGAAGCCGAAGCCGCAGTTCAATTTCAAGCAGGGCCGTACTTCCGGCAAGGTTGTATTTGAGACAAAGGATCTGGTAATTGGCTATGATTCTCCGCTCTCAAGACCGCTTGATCTCAGTATGGAACGCGGACAAAAGATTGCACTCGTCGGCGCCAACGGTATCGGTAAAACAACGCTGCTGCGCAGCATTCTGGGCCAGATCCCGACCCTTTCCGGTTCCGCCAGACTTGGCGATCTGCTGGAAATCGGCTACTTCGAGCAGGAGATGAAGGATGCCAACTACAACACCTGTATTGAAGAGATATGGACAGAGTTCCCTTCCTTCACCCAGTTCGAAATCCGCGCGGCGCTTGCCAAGTGCGGCCTGACCACCAAGCACATCGAGAGCAAGATCGCGGTTCTGAGCGGCGGCGAAAAAGCCAAAGTCCGGCTCTGCAAGCTGATTAACCGCGAATCCAACCTGCTCGTACTCGATGAGCCGACGAACCACCTTGACGTAGATGCCAAGGAAGAGCTGCAGCGTGCGCTCAAAGCGTACAAAGGCAGCATCCTGCTGATCTCCCACGAACCGGAGTTCTACCGCGACATCGTAACCGATACGTGGAACTGTGAGTCGTGGACTACAAAAGTATTCTAATATGCTAAGCTGTGTAACGGGCTGCCTCGGTGAGGCGGCCCGTTTTGGCGTGGAAGCGGCGGAGTGTATAATCCTTTATATGTAAGCGGGGCTGCAGTTGGTATGATATTGGTATATTACAAAATTGGGGGAAAGAGGATGCGCGATCCGGAGAGAATAGAGCGGATAATGAGTATGGTTCAGCAGTTATGGAAGCAAGAGCCTGATATGCGTTTTTTTCAGTTGATGGCTGTCCTGGAGAGCAGATACTCGAAGGACAATAATGCATTCGGAAGACGTGAGCTGTTTGAAAAAGAGGAAAGCAGGGGGAGTTTCTTCACATATAATATTGTAGACTTATTCTATCTGGAGGATGATAAGCTAGAGACATTTCTTGTCTCATTTCTGGCTGAGCATCAAGCAAAGAAGGATAGCATTAATGAGTAAACATAGAAAAGGCAAAGTGATAGGCCTGCTGGCAATTATTTTACTGGTATGTGTTAGCGCTGGCTGCAGCGGAAAGATTGACAAAGATACAGCATCAGATAACCCGATCGACCGTGCCTTCAGTGAAGATATTGAAAATGCGTCAGCTACAGCTGAGATAAGGTATGTAGCTCATGCATATGTGGCTGCCTGGGAAGCGGAATGGAACCATCTATTCGAAGAGTTATCGAAGCAGTATCAGTTTGAAGAAGATAAAAATATATTGAAGGAATATAAGAAGAGATATGAGGCTTTTGTTGAAGCGGGTTCGATGCTGGAGTGGACAGACTGGACGGATACCTCTGTAGCGCCAGGCAAAGATCGCCCATACGGAACCGGAACAATCGGGGCTTCTTTGATGGAGGAGGCGGTCTTGTATCGCAATCAGGTTCTGTACTTAATAGATAAGTACTATTCTGATTCTGATATGTACAAATATGGAGAATACACCTATTTGTACAGTGGAAAAGGAGCGGAGTTTGATAAAGCTTTGTGATTAGAGACTAAGAGACTGCGTTGCAAGCTTTCCGGTGCCAAAAAATAATCAAGGAGCTGGACAATGATTTCAAAATCTAAAGCCTTTGGAATTTTAATTATAATGCTGTTATTGTACGTATTTTGGAATTCATTTACCTCATCGGGTATTGAACTTGCTAAAGCTACAGCGGTAGATGATGAAGAGCTACAGGTTGTGAATTTGAACGGGCAGACAAGAACACTAAAGACATCCATTGATATATCTGGAGTAGTTGAAATAAATCAAGATTATATCATTACTTTTACTAAGCGAATCGGAGTTAAAGCCCGGCTGCAATCCGTTAAGACGTTAAAGTGATAACATAAAATAGTAAGCAGGCATTCAAATAAATTTAGTATCGGAGGCTAACATGGACAGCATTATTTTTGATCTGGATGGAACAATGTGGGATTCTTCGGAGGTGGTGACGGTGGCGTGGAATGATGTGCTTCGCAGGTATGCAGACATTCCGCATGTTATCACCAAGGAAAATTTACAGGGGATTATGGGCCTGCAGCCTGCGGAGGTAGGTAAAATTCTGCTTCCCGGTATGGAAGAGGCAGTGCAGCAAAAACTTCTGGACGAGTGCTGCGAAGCCGAATGTCATTACCTGGTTAAGCAGGGCGGCGTGTTATATGAAGAGCTTGAAGCAGTGCTTACGGCTTTATCGGCACAATACAAGCTGTTCATCGTTAGCAACTGTCAGAAGGGATATATCGAGGCTTTTTATGAGTATCATCAGCTGGGCAGGTTCTTCAACGACTTTGAGAATCCGGGCCGGACCGGGCTGTCCAAGGGTGAGAACATCAAGCTGATCATGCAGAGAAACAATCTGGAGAATCCGGTCTATGTGGGAGATACGGAAGGGGACCAGAAGGCCGCAGCGTTTGCCGGAATTCCGTTTGTTTTTGCAAGCTATGGATTTGGAGAGGCTAGCGGTGCGGATTATACGATTAACCGTTTCAGTGATCTGCTGGAGCTGTTCAATTAAGCCTTACACCCAAATTTACCTGAGATGGAGCTGAAGCACATGCAATTGAAGCCGAGTGCCGTACAGTTCGGCGGTATTGCGCTGATCCTGGCGGGAGTTCTCTTTTTTATACAATATCTGTTTATGCTGCCGGTGCCCATCCCTCCAACGGCTGCTGATGCTGAGCTGATGGGATGGCTGACCGAGTGGAAATTGAATATGTCCATGGCGGACGAACTGCTGTTCTTTGCCCCGCTGTGTCTGATTCCGGCTATTGCTGCGCTATATCATGTCCTGGCTAAGACAGATTTGTTCAAAACCCTGCTGGGCTGCGCACTTCTGGCGCTTAGCATTCCCGTCTACATACTGCTCGTTATCATCCTGGGGAGAGTGGTTTACCCTGTATTCAATATTGATATATCCGCTGAGAGCCTTAAGCTAATGTTCAGCATGTATTACGGGGGTCTGCATACCGCGGCGCTCATCATGGGGACAGCAACGATTATACTGAGCTTTGTTATCATGAAAAGCCCGTTGGGCAAGGCCTGTGCCTATTTGGGTTTTGCTGCCGGAATACTTGATCTGGTCGGATCTTTCCCCTGGCTAATCGGCACTACGGTAACGTTTATTTGTCAGCTCGCTTTTGCAGCGTGGTTTATTGTGCTTGGTGCCAGGCTGGTGAAAATTTCCGGTAAAGTAAGGTTAGATTGAATGGAGATGTCACCCGGTGATTCAGCCGACCGGCTTGACTTTCGAGGTCTACTGCAATAAACTCATCACAAGAGGTTTACTGGAGTAAACTTGGAATGAGGAGGAGCTGCATGGAAACCTACAAATTGTTCGATGCCGAGTATAAGTTCGCCTGCCTGATCTGGGATAATGAGCCGATTAATTCAACAGAGCTGGTGAAGCTGAGCCAGACCAGGCTGGGCTGGAAGAAATCCACGACCTATACCGTACTCAGAAAGCTGTGTGAGCGGGGAATTCTGAAGAATGAAGATGCAACCGTTACAGCGATTATCAAAAAAGCAGAGGCACAGCAATACGAAAGCGAGACGGTAGTGGAAAAAGCCTTTGGCGGATCGCTGCCGCAATTTTTAACTGCTTTTCTGGGCAAAAAGAAGCTGTCCGAAAAGGAGGCGGAGGAGCTGAAGCGGATCATTGAGGAGGCGACCCGATGATTACGGAGTGGTTCATCAATGTCCTAAATATGAGCATTACAGCGGGTTATGTGGCAGCTGCAGTGCTGCTGGTACGGGTGTTTTTAAGGAGAGCCCCCAAAATATTCTCTTATCTGTTATGGTCCGCTGTAGGAATCAGACTGGTTCTGCCCGTCAGTATTCCTTCGGATTTCAGTCTGCTGCGGCTGTTCCAGCCTCATTCACAGATAGGGACGGGAACAGGGCTTATGAATTTTGTAACGCCAGGTATTGGTTTGCAGCTCCAGCCGGCAATAGATACCGGTATTAACAGAGTAAGCAGGCTGATTAATACCTCACTTCCAGGTGCTGTCCAGACCGCCAGCGTAAACCCGCTGCAGCTTATCCTGTGGACGGGAAGTATGATCTGGCTGACAGGCGTAGCAGCTCTTTTACTGTACAGCATTGTATCGTATGTGCGCATTACGGCACGAGTACGGACCGCAACACTTGTTAAAGCGAATATTTATGAGTCGGATCAGATTGCGGCGCCCTTTGTGTGCGGTTTTATTAAGCCGAAGATTTACGTTCCTGCCGGAATGAGCAGTCAGGAGCTGCCCTATATCATACTGCATGAACAGACACATATCCGCAGGCGGGATTATCTGATTAAGCCCTTTGCCTTCCTGCTGCTCATCCTTCACTGGTTCAATCCCTTCATGTGGCTGGCGTACGCGCTTATGGGCAAAGATATGGAGATGTCGTGTGATGAAACGGTCGTCCGGAAGCTGGGCAGCGGGATTAAAGGGAGCTATTCAACTTCTTTACTCACACTTGCAACAGGTAAAAGGGGAGTTCCGGCAGGGAGTCCGCTTGCTTTTGGCGAGGGGAATGTGAAATCCAGAATCAAAAATATTCTCACCTACCGCCAGCCGTCCCCTTGGATCACCGCATGTACATTTGTCGTAATCACCGTTATCCTTGCTGTCTGTATAGTTAACCCGAAGCCTGAGGTGTCTCCGGTACAGCAGTCATATAAAGGCTACAACGTGGAGCAGCTGTTAAAAAACCGTACACCCTACGTGGGTGCTGCCAGTAAGGTTGGCGGAATTATCGGCGGCTTGCCGGTGCCGGAAGGCTTGGAGGCTGAGGGGATGGAGCTTCAGACGGTGGCTCCGCCGTATGGCTTGACTATTAAATATGACATGCAGGATTCAGCCGGTGTGACCAAAAACGGTGCGATCAGCGGCGATGCGTTCTACCGAAATTCCATTGTGCTTTTTAGCCTGATTGACAACGTGGACAGTATAACCTATATCCTTACTGACCGGATGGGGACCGTCACCTACCCGCTCATAGAGGATACCAATCAAAATGGCAGTGTAACGTATAGCGTTACCTTTGAAAGGGAGCAGATCGGCAAGCAGCTTGAAGGAGATATCCGTCAGTATGCTACAGATGAAGCAGGGCTTCATCAGTTGATTGACCGTGTAGAGGAAATGCGGTCTGCGGATTATTAAGCATACACGCTTCAGGAGGCTGCAAACATGCAATAGCTGCCAGGCAGAGCTTGCTCCATCCGTGTGAGAGGTTATGCGGCACCTGATTGCCCGCGAAATCCACCATGCCGGCCAGCTGTAATGTATATGTAATTAGCACCGGAAATGCGGAAGGAGCCGCAGATTCCCGGTGCTTTTTGTATGGTAGACAGTAATAGAAAAATAAAGTTCATTAACCGAATAAGTATATTTGTAGGCAGGAATACGCAGTGGTAGAGGCGAAAGAGAAGTACCAAACAAATTGGGAGCATACTATGGAACAAAAGTACCAAGAAATACGTGAGCACACCGGACTGGAGAATTAAAGAGATGTTAGATCAGAAAAAGCAATAGTGTCATGCTGCCCACTAGTAGTTGTATCTATAAGTGAAATACGCTCCATTCCCTTTTTTGAATACTATGGTCCTGTAGTTCACATTCACGTATTTCTCCAGAATCTCATGACATCATCCCTCGTTATAAAAGAAATTGCTTGCTGTGTATTAATATACTATATTTTCTTAAAAGCAAAGAGGTTTCAACTGATAGAGAGGAGAGTAAAAGTGGAAATTATTCTTATAATTATTGTTGTCATTGGTTTATCTGGATTGCTTGGGAATCAGAATAAGATGTTAAGAAAGATGGAGGGAATTGAAGAGATTCTTCGTGAGATAAGGGATAAAAAATAAAATAATGTGAGGAGGAAATAATGAGGTGGTTCTCTACTTACCACATATTGCTGCAAAAATAACCTTGTTAAAAAGTGACGGGAAGGGCAGTGGCCGGAATAGGCCAGTGTACTCAGGCTACCGTCCGGCACATTTGGTGAAAGATGATTATTTAACGACTGGTATACATAAATATTATGGTGATATTATGGTGCGGCCAGGGGATTGTGTCATGGGGACTATTACTTTCATAACTCCGGAATATTATCCTCGAACTTTATGGATAGGCAGAGTATTAACAATTCAGGAGGGCAGCAGAATAGTCGGATATGCCGAGGTAACACAAATATACAATGATATTTTGGTGAAAACAGATTGACCGATTATCCTTCAGAAAAGTTAGGCTTATTACCAAAAGCGTCCGGGAGCGTAGAATCTGGGCGCCGGTTTCGATAGTAATGCTACTAGCAGTCTTATAGAGTCTTTGGAATGACAGTGGGATATAAATGAATATTAAGAGTGATGCAGGAATGAAATTAATATTAGGTACAGGGAATCATAAATCACAGAAAAGGAAACTGTTTGCAACTATAATGTAAGCGTTATCTAAATGCTGCTATACATTATTACGCAAATGGAGGAACAGGACTTGAGATTACATAAAGTTTCCTTTAACCTGCTTGTGTTTATGGGGCTGTGCATTCAGTACGCTTTAATGCATCTTTTTTCGGCCGGGGAGATTATCGCGATTTCAACTGCGGAGCTGGTCATTTATATGCTGCTTACTTTTGCGGGGCTGGGCACCTTTTTCTCGCGCAGAAGACGCGCTCTGGCGGAGCAGGGCTGCGGATCGGTCGCCCTTTTTTTCACTGTGCTGTGGACCGTTTCCCTGTGCTCTCAGTTCCGCAAAGAATCTTATCCGGAGGCGCTTACGCTGATCAACTCGTTCGGTGTATCTGCCGCCGGTCTGGTGCTGCTGACAGAGATTATTGTGCTGTTCAAGGTTTAGAGTATGTGTATGAATAAGCTCCTGCCTTATGGCGGGGGCTTTTTTGTATCTTTTGTACTGAGCAGCTATTGTCTACAGGAAAGAATCACAGCTTCATTGGTTAATCTCTTCTTCAATACATGCTGAACTAAGGCACACAGTAGGGTAAGCAAAAGCAGGCTTGAACCGAAAGTCCAGATAACGGTGCTGCGGCCGGGAATGAATCCTAGTGTATTAATGAGTGTTCCGGTCAGCGTAGCTGCAAACATGAACAGGACAGAACCAACGGACAAAATTGTACGAATCCGCTCAGGCGTTGTGGACAACATGGACACCAGCGTCATTACACTCGTTACACAGCGGGTGAACAGCAGAAATGTGATTGCAAAATAGACGAAGGATGTACTGAAATAAAGCTCTTGCAGGATCTTCTGCTCCATCATTAAAGCGTATCCCATAATGAGAATATTAAGAATGACAATAGGCCCTATGCACAGCAAATGGGAGGACAGGCTGTAGATCGAGGTAAGGCGCTGAACCTCCAGCTTGTTGGCGAGGTAATATTCGCAGCGTCCGGTACTCTTTTCCGAGATGACAATCAGGCTAACCGTTAACATATTCACCAGAAAATAGACCGATATATTCAAGATGAGCAGCGTATAGGCCACCGTAAATCCTGCTGAATCAGATCTGCCGTAGGATATCTGTATCACCGACTGGAGTGGAACGAGCAGTACAACAACAGCCATACTCAGATAAGAGGGACTGCGCATTACATCTTTTAAGTTAAGCCGGTTAACCGGATGAAGGTTCATGATCTAAGTTCCTCCAGTGTGTCAAAAAATCGCTTTTCCAAATCTCCGTCAAAAGTCGCGTTATTGATAACCTCAGCGTTACACCCATCTACCAGAATAGTAATCCAGTCACTGACCTTCTGGACCTCTGCCAGATCATGCGATGTGATAACGATCGTTTTGCCTTCGGCTTTTAGCTGCTGAAGCATAGCCCGCATGACCATTCTGGACTCCGAATCCACGCCGGACGTTAATTCATCCAGTATCAGAATATCTGTACCCCGCAGTAATGTTATCAGCAGGGAGAGCTTACGCTTCATACCCTTGGAGTAGTTGGCGACCTTGCGGCCCAGTGCGGAATTCAGCTGCAGCAGCCCGGCATACCGGGTAACGGCGGATTCTACCTGCGCGGAGTCAACTCCAAGGTAGATCCCGAAATCCCGCAGGTTGTCTATGCCGGTCTTTGCTTCAAATAAATAGTCATTTTCCAAAAGAACCGATACCGCCTGCTCATCAACACCGTAACGGATGTAACCCTGATCTAACGGCAACAGCCTGGTGATCAGGCGCAGGAGGGTGGTTTTGCCGGCACCGTTAGGGCCGATAATGGCGTAGATGCTATTAAACGGGATATGAAAGGAAACGTTTTTGATAATTTCGTTACCTTGAAGAGCTTTGCTAACGGCCTCTACACTAATCACGTATTTGTCAGCATGAGGAATTGCGGGCTTAAGTATCATTTTAAAATGCTCCCAACTCTATCACCTATAAATCATACTTGACTAGTGTGAATAATAGGTTTATAGTATGAAAAAAGCTTGAAAAAAGAGAAAACTTTCCAAACCAGCAGGCCGTTACTCTGTTAAAAGCACTTAAATAATAATTGTATACAATTATACAATTATATGAACTGATATCAAGTACATTTTCACATAGGGAGCATCAGCGGTATGGAGATACGATCACGAAGGCTGTCGAAGGATAATACCTACTATGCTTTGAAGCAAAACATCATTAATAACGAGCTGGAGCCGGGTCAGGCAGTCAACGAAGAAAGCCTGGCAGCAATGCTGGGAGTCAGCCGGACTCCCTTGCGAGAAGCGATCCAGAGACTGGAGAATGAGGATTTTCTCGTCCGCCAGCCAAATGGAAGGCTAAAGGTAGCTCCGTTATCGCTTAAAGAGGTTGAGGAGATTTTTCAGATCCGCAGCATGCTTGAAGGCCACATCGCCAGAAGCGCAGCGAAGAATGCCACCGGTAAAGATATTCAGAAGCTGACCGTGATGATGACACAGATCAAGCATTCCTTTCAGCTCGGCGAGAAACAGGATTTTGTCTCCTACGGCTTTGAATTCCATGATTATCTGTCGGAAATAAGCGGGCTTATAACCTTTGAAAAGGTGCTGAACCAGCTTAGGGACCGCTCGCTCCGGTATTGCCGTTATGTCTCCCTGCACGGGGACTGGAATACGCAGGCGGATGAAGAGCATAACGACATTCTGCAGATGATTGCGGACAGAAATGAAGACGGCGCTGAGCAAGCGATGCGGGAGCATATTTTGAACAGTCTGGCTACGGCACTTGAGCGGATGAGCGGGATTGAAGCTGAGGTCAATGCATAAGCCTCTGCTAACTGAAAGGGGAGTTATGAACCTATGAATCTTACCTATAAGAATGATCAGGAGCTGGAGGGCGAATTAATCGGGGTGCGGAGAAATCTGCACCGGGAGCCTGAGCTGGCCTATGAGGAGTTCAGAACAACAGAGAAGCTGCGGGCCTGGCTGACAGCTGCTCACATACATATTCTAGACCTGCCATTAGCAACCGGACTGATTGCCGAAATCGGACAAGGCGACGGGCCAATAGTTGCTATACGCTGTGATATTGATGCACTGCCGATTGAGGAGCAGACAGGCTTGTCTTATGCCTCTGAGTTACCGGGAAAAATGCATGCCTGCGGCCATGACTTCCACACCGCAGTTATATTGGGAGCTGCCTTGCTGCTGAAAGCCCGTGAGGATGAATTGCCGGGACGGGTCAGAATCCTGTTCCAGCCGGCGGAAGAGACAGGTCACGGGGCGGAAAGTGTACTGGAATCCGGAGGTTTGAAGGATGTAGCTGCCATATTTGGACTGCATAATTCACCGGAGCTGCCTACAGGTACGTTTGGTACAAGATCAGGACCATTGACGGCAGGCGTAGACCGGTTCGAGATCAAGGTAAAAGGCGTTGGCGCCCATGCCGCTACACCGGAAAAAGGGGTAGACACTATTGTAACTGCGGCGCAGATTATTACCATGCTACAGACAGTGGTAAGCCGCCAGAGCAGCGCAATCGAGCCGGTTGTGTTAAGTGTTACCAGAATTAACGGCGGCTTCACCTGGAACGTAATTCCTGAGCTGGTTGAACTGGAAGGGACAGTGCGGACTTACAATGAGGGGATCCGCCGTGATATTCCGCTTCAGATGACGCGTATCATCGAAGGCATTGCGGCAGCAGCCGGTGCTGAGGCGAAACTGCTCTGGTATCCGGGGCCGCCGGCAACAGTGAACCATGCAGAATGGGCTGATTTTACGAAGCAGGTCGCTTCGGATACAGGATATAAGGTTGAGGATATTCCGCTGCAGATGGGCGGAGAGGATTTCGCACTGTATCTGCAGCAGATTCCCGGCGCATTTGTTAATATCGGGGCAGGTCCGGGCTATGCGCTGCATCACCCGCAGTTTGATGTAGATGAGGCGGCAATCCTGCCTGCGGCTAAGTATTTTGCAGCGTTGGCAGAACAGGCACTGGAGAAGCTGCAAGCATAAGGGGGAATGAACATGATTGAAATAAGAAATGTGCACAAAACATTCACCCGGAAAGGGATCGCGATTGAAGCCCTGAAGGGAATCAGCCTGAAGGTTGAAAAGGGCGACATCTTCGGCGTTATCGGCTACAGCGGAGCCGGCAAAAGCACGCTAATCCGCCTGGTCAATTACCTGGAGCGGCCAACTGAAGGCCAGGTGCTGGTCGATGGACATGATCTTGGGGCTTACAGCGTTAAAGAGCTGCGTGCAGCCAAGAAAAATATCGGCATGATCTTTCAGCATTTCAACCTGCTGGAATCCAAGAAGGTGTTCGATAACGTTGCGATCCCGCTTGTCCTGCTGAAAAAGAGCAAAGAGGAGATCCGCAAGCGGGTAACAGAGCTGCTGGAATTCGTTGGATTAAGCGACAAGGCTGGAAGCTACCCGAATGAATTGTCCGGCGGACAGAAGCAGCGTGTGGGAATTGCCAGAGCGCTTGCCTCCAATCCGTCCATTCTCCTCTGTGATGAAGCAACCTCTGCCCTGGACCCGCAGACCACCCGTTCGATTCTGCAGCTGCTGAAGCGGGTCAATGCGGAATACAACATTACCGTGATGATCATTACACATGAAATGTCGGTCATCCAGGAGATTTGCAACAAGGTGGCGGTGATGGAGGAAGGACGGATCATCGAGCAAGGCAGCGTACTGGATGTATTCGGGCATCCGCAGCATCTCACCACACAGAATTTTGTAAAAACCGTCATTCAAAATACCATAACACCTAGTGTGCAAAAAACCATAAAAACCGGAACCGGCAGCCGGATCTGCAAGCTGAATTTTGTCGGAGCCACCACCACTGAACCGCTGCTCTATGAGATGATCCGTGCGAACGAGGTCAAGGTCAACATTTTATTCGCGAATACAACTGAGATTCAGGAGAAGACACTCGGAACTGTGATTATTCAGCTGGATGGTGAGGGAGCAGAGATGAATAAGGCAGTCTCGTTCCTGAAAAGCAATGGAGTAGACGTAGAGGAGGTGGACCCGCATGTTCTCGACTACAGTAACCGGTGAGCAGTTTTTAACGGCTTTTATTGAAACCATTCAAATGGTGGGTATATCCCTGTTTTTCGGTTCCCTGCTCGGGGTTCCCATCGGGATTCTGCTTGTAATTACCCGTCCGGGCGGCATATTGGAGAACAAGGCAGCCTATACCCTGCTTAATCCGGTCATTAATATCGTTCGCTCGCTGCCTTTTATCATCCTGCTGGTGGCCATTATTCCGCTAACAAGGGCAATTGTGTCTACTTCGATTGGGACAGCAGCTGCAATTGTACCGCTGATCATCTACATTGCTCCTTACATCGGACGGCTGGTTGAGAACTCCCTGCTTGAAGTGAACCCGGGAATTCTCGAAGCCGCCGAGTCCATGGGCTCTACCCCGTTTCAGGTGATCTGGCATTTCCTGCTGCCTGAGGCGTTCGCATCCTTGATTCTGTCGTTAACGACAGCGACGATCGGTCTGATCGGGGCAACGGCAATGGCCGGGACGGTCGGCGGCGGCGGGGTCGGCGATTTGGCTATCGTATACGGTTACCAGCGGTTCGACACCGTTGTTGTGGTAGCCACAGTCATTATCCTTATTATTCTGGTACAGGGCATTCAATCGTTAGGCAACACACTGGCGCGCAAAATTCGCCGTCACTAAACACTACATATACTTGGAGGTAGCCGGCAGATGAGTAATTGGAGTAAGCAGGACCGTTTCAGAGCCTTATTATCCGGAGAGCGGACAGATCGTCCGATTGTCAGCGGATGGCGCCATTTTATCGATAAGGAACAGACTGCAGAGGATTTGGCGGCAACGACCATTTCCTTCACGAAGCAATATGATTGGGACTGGGTCAAAATCAATCCGAGAGCAACCTATCTGGCTGAAGCGTGGGGTAACCAGTATGATTTTGCAGATTATCAGACCGTATTCCCCCGGCAAAAGACAACCGTAATCCCGGCGGCGGAGAATCTGTGGGAGCTTGAAGTGAAGAAAGCGGCGGACACGGCTGTGTTCCAGGAGCACTTGGAGGCCGTTAAGCAGATACGCCTGGGATTACCGGATACGCCGCTGATTCAGACTGTATTCTCACCGCTGACGGTGCTGCTGTTTATCGTAGGCCGCTCCGCATATGTAACCAAGACGGTGTTTGGCATCGAGCAGCCGGTGACACTGGAATCATTGTTCAAAGAGCACCGGGCGGCGGCGCATCATGCACTGCATGTGATCTCGTTAACGCTGGCCGACTATGTAAAAGAGCTGCAGCACGCGGGCTCCGACGGCTTGTTCTACGCAGTGACTGGTACAGCGCATCCGGGTTTGTTCGATGAAGCGATGTTCGATGAGCTGTCCAGACCTTATGATTCCATCGTCTTGGAAGCCGCAAGCTATGGCAAAAACATCCTGCATACCTGCGGAGCCTATTCGCAGCCGGAGAAATTCAACGATTACCGGATCGACGGCATCAGCTGGGATACCGTTGCCGAAGGCAATCCGGGTCTCGGAGCCAACCTGAAAGCTACTAAAGTAGGCGGAGTCGATCATGGCCTGTTCGCCGTGAACGATATAACGCAGATCAGGCAGCAGGCTAAAGATGCTTTAACTTTGATGAAGGACCAGCCGTTTATTCTCTCGCCAAACTGTGCGATCCCCCTGAACGTAACAGATGAGGCGTTAGTACAATTTAAAAACATAGTATTGGAATAGGAGATGAGGGTAATGAAGAAATTATTATTGGTTATGCTGATTGGTGTTATGGCGGTGCTGACAGCCTGCGGCAATAAGGATGCGGAGAGCGCAGGAGAAGACAAGAAGGAAATCACCGTCGGATTTGGTGTGGGAACCTATGAAGAGCAATTCCGCCAGTCGATTCTGCCGATTCTGGAGGAGCAGGGCTACAAGGTGGATATCAAAACCTTCTCGCAGAACATGCAGGTTAACCCGGCAATGAAGGAAGGCTCGATTGATGCAAGTATTTTCCAGAGTACAGCTTACATGGAAGCTATTAATGAAGAAATCGGTGCAGACATGACGGGAATTGCTTATGTTCCGGGAGCTCCGCAGGGCCTGTATTCCGTGAATCATACGACGCTCGATGATGTAAAAGACGGTACAACGGTTGCTGTTCCGAATGACCCGGTTAACCAGGAGCGCGCGCTGCGGATTCTGGAGGAGCTGGGCTGGATCAAAATCAAGGAAGGCGCCGGTGTAGCGGACTTCAACATCAACAGCATGGAGCCGGACAAATTCAATATTGATATCAAAATCCTCGACCCGGCACAGATTCTGGTTTCCCTGCAGGATGTGGACTACGGTGTAGTTAACGGTAACTACATTGCCAACTCGCCGGACAGAAAGATTACGGATGCGCTGAAAATCGAGAACACGCCTATGCAGCACAGAATTATTGTGTCGGTTAACAAAAAGGATGAGAACACCCAGTGGGCTAAGGATCTGAAGGCGGCTTATGAGTCGCCGGTGTTCGAGGAATACATCAAGGGACTTGAGAAATATGACGGCTTCATTCTGCCGGAAGCATGGGACAACAACTAAGAAAGGGAAGTGGATGTAAGTGGCACAGAAGCAGATTCATTTTATCGGCGGCGGACAGATGGCGGAAGCCATGATCCGAGCTTGTATCGCTAATAACACCCTGTCGGCAGATGAGATCAGTGTAACAGATGTGAATGAAGCGCGCCTTCAGCTGCTGAGTGATAAATATAAGGTAAATACGGGCAGTTCACAGGAGCATGGCCTGTCTGCAGCTTCCATTATTGTGATTGCCGTTCGTCCGCAGGATGATCTGGCTGTGCTTGGCCAGCTTGTACAGCAGCACGCTGCACCTGCTGCTACAATCGTTTCGATTGTGGCAGGGGTGACGATTGCGCAGCTTGGCGGTTATTTTGGGGCAGAACGTCCGATTGTCCGGGTCATTCCGAACACCTTGACGGATACAGGCTACGGCTATAGCGGTGTTGCCTTGAATACTCATGCTGCGCGGGATCAGGTGGAAGAATTCCTGCTCGGCTTCGGCAAGGTTCAATATCTGGACGAGGGCTATATTGATATCTTCACCGGCTACGGTGTGGCCGGACCGAACTATATCTATTATTTCATCGAATCCCTTGTAGATGCCGGTGTGCTGGCCGGACTTCCGCGGGAGCAGGCGTGGAATGTAGCGCTGGAGAATATGCTGGGTGCAGTCACGATGCTGCGGCAGACCGGCATGCATCCGCGGCAGCTGCTCGATATTAACAATTCACCCGGCGGAGTCGGCATGCACGGCTTGTATGAGCTGAATAACAGTGACTTCGCAGCCGGACTGCAGCGCAGCGTACTTGCAGCCGTTAAGCGGACCACGGAGCTGGGAGTGAAGAAATAATGGCTACCATCACCTGGGACCATCTGGTACATTATGTGAACGACCTGGATCAGCCGGTCGAAAGCTTCCGGGAGCACGGGCTGGTTGCCTTCAGAGGAGGCGCCCATAAAGCGTGGGGAACGTATAATTCCTTAAGCTACTTCGGGCTCACCTACATCGAGTTCCTGGCTATTGAGAATCTGGAGCTGGCGAAGGCCACAGAGCACAATGTCGTAGTACGGGATGCGGTTCGGCTTCTGCCTGAGCATGAAGCTTTAAGCAGAGTTGTACTCCGGACGGATGATATAGATGCTGTAGCAGCTTCCCTGCACGCGGCAGGCTTGTCTTTGTCGCCGATCATCGATGGCAAACGTCTGGATAACGCCGGTAGACTGATTGAGTGGCGGATGATGACAATTGACGGTGATTTTGCCGGACTCGCCTATCCGTTTATCATCCAGTGGAATGGAACCGATGAGGAGCGGCTTGCTAATATGACGGCCTCCGGCATCATTCAGCCTCACCCCGCAGGAGCAGTCGAGATCGTGAGCGCGGTATTCCGCGTCTCCGATCCGGCAGCGGCCGCCAGCCATTGGAGCACCTTATTCGGACTGCCGGTTACAGAGTCAGAGGACGGCAAATTCAGCCTGAAGGCTGGAGCGCAGTCGTTTGATTTTGTGCAGGGGGATGAGAATGAGTTCAAACAGGTTATTTTTGCAGCAGAGTCAGCAGCATTGAAAGGCAAGACCATTCAGGTGGGCGAAGGTGAATATGTATTCACCTGATCACAGCTGATAGCAATAAGGGAGGGCCTCTGGACTATGTTCCGGGGGCTTTTTTGCGCAGACAGAGAGTGTTAGAAGGAAAATGTAATCGAAATGAAACGAAATACCGTAATTTGTTCTATATAATGGCATAGATGGATGGTTGTCGCAGGTATCATGTTAACACCGCAAGCGTGCTGGAAGTAGTTTAAGTGTAGTTTGTACATCTATATCCGGTGACAATCGGGCGTGGGCAGCTTTAAGTGTATTTGGTGCAACTAAAATAGGGGATTTCGCGTAAATGTACCCTTTTCCAGAAGAATAAGTGTATGGAGTGCATCTAAATGCTGGATTGGCAGAAATATGGGCGTTTTAGTTGTATAGAGTGCAGTTAAGTCGATTGACCAGGGAAGAGCATGTTGCTGCAGGGACAGAGGATTAGTGATCAAGCTTTTTATAGGAGGTAATTAGAAATTATGAAATCTAAAACTAGTAAGTGGATAACGGCAGGCTTGTCTGCGGCTTTAATTTTGGCTTTAAGCACGGTAACTGCAAAGGCTGCGGGAGGCAAAAGTTTCTCTGGAGCACCCGAATTCAATCGGCAAATTGTGAAGCAGCAGATTCCGGTTATTTTTGAGCCTGGAACATACTTGACCTATGATGCTGAGCTGAATCCCACTGTAACCTATGACACGAGCGCCGCTGACCACGCCGGGGATAAAAGCCAATCCCGTTCAGCGCAACCGGAAGTGCCGGACATTGACGGAAGGGCTGCGGAAGATGCGTTCTTTAAGGCCGTAGCGGAGTCCGTGAAGCATCTGCCGGTCGTTGATCTCGGATATGGGCTCCCGGCTCCATCGCCGGGTACTGTAGTGATATATGGCTCAGACGGTCATATCAACCGGGTCTATGTAGATGAAAAAATCGCTTCCCGGCCAACGCCCGCAGCAGCACTGAAAGATTATTTTCTGGGCTGTGATACGGTGCGGTTTGAAGGTGCGATATTATGGGCAGAGGGAATTCTAAGATGAGTCTTAATCTGGTACCGCTGAGAATACCTTCAGGATGGAAGGTTAATCTGAATGATTTCACAGAGTCTTTCCCTGAAAGGTTTACCGATGATAACTATGAACACCGCTGGGAATTCAAAGAGGATATATTACAGCTTGAAAGCGACCATAAGAAAAGAGTACTAGATCTCGGGTGGTATCCTGAATTCGATACAAATGGCCAGTATACGCTAATGCTGGTTGATGTTAGTGAGGAGAACGGGGAAGGATCGTTTTATTGGAATAAACTAATAGAATATAAATCGAGAAACATTGAAGAGATAAGAATAAAGATTGAGGAGTTTCTGAGGACGTAAAAATTATTGGGCGAACGAAAGGAGCACCAAACATGAATATCCAGGGGATCAATCACTTTTGCTTTTCCGTCGCAGATTTGGACCGGTCTATAACCTTCTATTCGGAGGTGTTCGGGGCCCGGATTTTGGTTAAAGGAAGGAAGCTGGCTTATTTCGATCTGAACGGGCTGTGGATCGCACTCAATCAGGAAGAGGTGGGGCGGGAGCGGGATAATCGGACATACACGCATATCGCTTTTACCATTGATAATGCTGACTATGAGACTCTGCTGAATAAGCTGAAGGAGCTGCATGTTGAGGTACTGCCGGGGCGGGAAAGGGATGCCAGAGACAAGGACTCTATCTACTTTTATGATCCGGATGGACATCTGTTCGAGTTTCATACAGGTACCTTGCAGGACAGGCTGGACTATTACCGTGCGGAGAAGGAGCATATGATTTTTTATGAAGGAAGTTAAGCCAAAAGAGGCTGCGATCGTATTCAGTTCATTTTCGTTTATTTGCGTAGCCGTTCTGTTTGCCCTTACTGTCTATGACGTAGTCACGCTTCAAGATTTGCTGTCTTTTGCTGATCTGTCAACAATCGTATGGAGCACCCTCACATCTTCACTCGGCCTGCTGTTGTTCGGAGTCATTCTGACCCTTATTACTCCTGCCAATAACATAGACGATACGAATAAAAGCTATCAAAATCACTCGGTACCCGTTATTCTTGCCTTTATGCTGGCCGGAGCTTTGTTTGAGGAGCTGTTGTTCCGGGGCATTGTTCAGAATCTGCTGTACGTTTATACGGGGAACCAATGGGCTTCCATTCTCATTACGGCTTTGCTGTTTGTAGCGATTCATGTTCAATATTATAAGAAACCGCTGATGCTGATCAATATCGCTGTTCCGGGCCTCGTTTTTGGCTGGGTCTATGCATTGACGGGTAATTTATTGGTTCCCTTTGTGGCGCATTTTGTGATGAACGCAGGTATAACCTTATTATTCAAATACAATGTAATCCGGCTGAAAAAATAGCTTCATCCGTTCCGGAAGGGGAACATGTCGCAATAATCCGGCTGCAATGTCGCAAAAGTACATGGAACCGGTGTGTAAAGGTAGAGTATACTCAACCTTATAAATCTGATAATGAAAATCATTATCACATAAATAGGGGGAGTCAGCATGAACAGAGCAACAAAGAGGCAGTCATCATCACTATTAATGGTATGGATGCTGGCGCTGGTACTAGTACTTACGGCTTGCGGTACTAATGGAGGGAACGCAAATTCGGGCAATGCTGCACAGTCACCTGCTGCGTCGGCTGAGCCGTCTCCGGCATCTGAAACACAGGCACCGGCAACACCGGAGACACAGACTGCAGCGGCTTTTCCCGTTACCATCAAGCATATGAAGGGCGAATATACGCTGAATGAGAAGCCCAAAGTTATTGCTGCGCTGGATGTAAAATTCGTCGATCAATTGGTAGCGCTTGGCGAGCAGCCTGCAGGCAGTGTGGTTGCCGGAGCAAAGGGAGCAACGTTCCCGGAATATCTGATGGATCAGCTGAACGATGTACAGGTCCTTGGCACACGGGATGAGCCTAATCTGGAAGCAATCGTAGCGCTGAAGCCGGATCTGATTCTGATGACCGACTTCCAGGAAGAGGCATATGAGAGTGTCAGCAAAATAGCGCCAACAATCGTGCTCGACTTCTACGAGGACTGGCGGGATACGCTGGCGACGATCGGTAAAATAACAGGTAAGCAGACTGAGGCAGTGGCTGTGCAGCAGGCTTACGAGGACAAAATTGTCGGTCTGCGGGAGCAGCTGGCAGCGAAGCTTGGTAATGATACGGTAGCGCTGATTCGTCCAAGACCGGAAGGGATTCGTGTGCACGGGCCGGAGCACCGGACTGGCAGCATTCTTTATGAGGATCTGGGACTGAATGCCCCTGAATTTGTTAAAGCCATTACGGAGGATACCTCCGTTGAGATTTCCATGGAGACTGTTGCTGATATCGGAGCGGACCGCTATTTCCTGCTGTCGGATGATCTGTTTGCCAAGGACGCAGCGGAGCTGGCGAACAGTCCGGTCTGGAAGTCAATGGATGCCGTCAAAAACAACCGGGCCTACGATGTGAATGCAACACTCTGGATCGCTTACTATGGTCCGATTGCCATTAACATTATTGTGGATCAGGCTGCGGAAGCACTGCTGGGAGCGAATTAATATGGATAGCTATCTGTCGTCTGCCTCCTGGAAGCAAATGACGGAAGATTACCGTATACTGCCCGGCAAACCGCCTGCAGACAGTGCCCGTACGATTGCGTTGAGCCAACTGCATGACGAAGCTGCATGCCGTGAATATATTAGCTGGCTCAAAGACTATATCGGTGCGCCGGATATGCAGGTTGCCGCTTCTATGCTTGCCAAACGTATCGGCTATCTGTGGATTGCTCCGCTGCTGTCGGCGATGACCTTTCATAACCGTAAAGTCTCATTTTCTATGGATAAAAGCTTTCTCTATCATCCGGATTTATCTGCCGGCCAAGGAGATACCCGCTTCCCGTTTCTGGCTTTAGACGGGCTGCGCACAACGGCTGCAACGCTGGACAACAGGCCAGTATGGCGGGAAGAGGCGGTTAAGGAGATTTTTGCGGTACACCTTGCCCCGCTGATGCAGACCCTTTCCGCTATAGGCCCTGTCTCCATGGCGATACTCTGGGAGAATATTATGGTGCGCATTGCCCCGCTGTATGCTCCCGGTTCAGAAGAATCCGGGCAAGAACAGCAGCGGATGCGTGAGGATTTTACTTATCTGACCCGGACTGCGCCGGGACACGCATTTAACATGAGACGTAATCCGTTTACCCGGTTTACAGAGAATAACGGCAGAATTCAGGTTGCGAGGCGCAAACGCAGCACCTGCTGCTTTTATTACCGGATGTCCGGGGAATATTGTGTAAAGTGTCCGAAGATTGACAATGAGAATAAATCTCAATTAAAATGACAAAGAGCAACAGGATGCTATTGTCAGGAGATGAGAGAGATGCCGCTGCAGGACCAGGCAAGTATATGGAGTGATTTGGCAATCAAAACGCTTGACGTGAGCAGCGGTACTGTACCGCCGGGCGGCGTTCTGAGCAATAAGGACCTGACTGCCAATCTGCTTCTGCTGGCAGGAGGGGGGCAGGGAAGGCTTGTGATGAACGGTGAGGATTGCCGTATCCAGGCCTTTTTTGCCTGCCATGCTGATAAAGGCTCAGCCTTTACTCTGACTGCCGGAGCAGAAAGCATTCATTATACCGTTATTACCTATAAGGCTATGCAAATGTCTGGAGCCGAACCGGTATTGCTCCCGCCGCGTAATCACCCGCTGTACTCTTCATTTGTTCACCCTCTGGAGGTTCCGGCAGGACTGCACCAGACGGCAGAAGAAATCGAAGCGAAGTGGAGCAGAGGCGAAGGAGTGGAGCGATTTCATGTTAATGCTCTGCTGCAAGGCATGCTGTACGAGCTGATGATGGAGGTTGAGCGCGGCCGTGGCGGTGCCGGTCCGGATATGGTGGATGTAGTAACTGCCTATATTGCGGGACATTATCGCCGGGAGCTGGAGCTTAAGGAGCTGGCCGCGCTGGCCGGCTGCAGTGCAAGGCAGCTGCAGCGGCGGTTCAAGCAGGAGAAGCTGATCGGACCGATGGAATATGTGATCCGGCTGCGGATGGAGAGCGCACAGCGGATGCTGCGCCACACCGATGCTCCGATCAGTGAAATCGCTGAAAGAACAGGCTATCGTGATATGTATTATTTCAGCAGGGCCTTTAAGAAATATTTCGGTGTGCCTCCGCAGCTGTACCGGCGCACTGCCGCTTATGGAGCCGGGGCGCTTCCGGTATACAGCGGGCTGAGTGAACGTTGTGCTTCCTCCTATGAGTCACTGCAAGGCCCGGTAATCCGCCATATGCGGGGAGAATATGGGTTCACCGTTGCTCCAAGGCGCGTCGCCGTGCTCGACGTGCAGTATGCCGACCATCTTCTGGCTCTGAATGTGACTCCGGCAGGAAGTGTCGGCACAGGCAGCAGTGCTTCACTTCAATTCCCCCAGTATATAAGGGACAGGCTTACAGCCACACAAATGACCGGAAGCTATGAACACCCGGATCTGGAAGCGGTTGGACAGCTGCAGCCTGAACTTATAGTCTGTACAGAGGTGCACGCCCCACATTATGAACGGCTAAGCCGTATCGCTCCAACTCTGATGTTCAGACGGAATGAGAGCTGGCAGACGATATTACGCCTGTTCGGCATTATAACGGATAAACAGGCGAGGGCAGAGGCCATTATTGCGGATTACCACCGCCGGACGGCTGTACTGTCAGGAGAGCTGGCAGAGGTGCTGGCCGGGCAGAGTGTGGCCCTGATCCGCCCGCGTGAGTCGCTGGTACGGGTTCACACCGCATCGCACCGCACTGGTGCTGTATTGTACCGGGATCTGGGGCTGCCTGCTCCGCTTTTTGTGGCGGATACTTCCGATACAGCATACCATATCCCGGTGGATAGACTGCCAGCGGTGCATGCCGATCATTATTTTCTGCTCAGCAGCGAGCCGTTACAGGCTGAGGTATCTGCGACAGAGCAGAGTGCCCGGGTTATGCTCCGTGCAGACGAGCAGCCGCAGATTTATGCGGTGGATGCGGCTACCTGGATCGGGTGCTACGGACCGACGGGAATCAATTATATCGTAGACCAGGTGGAAGGTATGTTACTGGCCTGAGCAGAACAAGCAGTGAGGAATTCTAGTTTTTCTTATTCGAATGGGATAAAGCTCTTGTGGGTTCACAAGGGCTTTTTGCTGCGGATTATTCCATTGCTCTAGTCTATTATTTTTTTAAAAAATATACTATATTTACCAAATATATGGTATTATGATAGTGACATCCGGTTTATTTCGCTATAGAAAACAGTTCTATGGAAGGGGGGGACTCGGATTTTTTTTCGGTCTAATCGTTTGGTTTTTTGATAGCGTTTGCATGCTGCATAACCACAAATGATATGGAGGTTTTGACATGCTGGCCAAAATGAAAAAATGCGGGTTGTACGGTTTGGCTCTTCTCTTGCTGGCTTCGGCTGCTGTGACCGGATGGAGTGCAAAGGCAACTGCAGCTACCCCTATTACCTCAGATTTCAGATCTCTGTCGTCTTCACAAATCATCAGCGAAATGGGCGCCGGTTGGAACCTGGGCAATCAGCTGGAGGCCTCTATCAACGGGACTCCAAGTGAAACGGCGTGGGGCAATCCCGTTGTTACCCAGGAACTGATCAAGAAGGTGAAGGCAGCGGGCTTCAAAACAATTCGCATCCCCGTCTCATACCTGAGTCACATTGGAAGCGCACCTAACTATACGATAAATACGACTTGGCTGAACCGGGTAAAGACGGTTGTCGATTATGCCTATAACGAAGGGCTGTACGTGGTCATTAATATTCACGGGGACGGATATAATTCCGTTCAGGGCGGCTGGCTGCTGGTGAACAGCGGCAATCAGACGGCCATCAAAGAGAAATACAAGCTTGTGTGGCAGCAGATTGCCAATAAGTTTGTTGGCTATGACGAACGGCTTATTTTTGAGTCGATGAACGAGGTGTTTGACGGCAATTATGGCAATCCGAATGCGGCTTACTACGCCAACCTGAACGCTTACAATCAAATTTTTGTAGATACGGTCAGACAAACCAGCGGCAACAACAGCGCCAGATGGCTGCTGATTCCGGGCTGGAATACGAATATTGATTACACGGCAGGCAATTATGGCTTTGTTCTGCCGACGGATACGTACCGCTCCTCAACCATCCCAAGCTCGGAGAAAAGAATCATGATTTCCGCACATTACTACTCCCCGTGGGATTTTGCAGGTGAAGAATCAGGAACGATCACGCAGTGGGGGGCTACGGCCACCAATCCGTCCAAGAAATCAACTTGGGGTCAGGAGGATTATCTGAATTCCCAGCTCCAAGCTATGTACAATAAATTTGTGACCCAAGGATATCCGGTTGTGCTCGGCGAGTTCGGTTCTATTGATAAAACGGCCTATGACTCCAGCAATAATGTGTACCGTGCAGCATTTGCCAAAGCCGTAACAGCAGCAGCGAAAAAATACGGCGCAGTACCGGTCTACTGGGACAATGGGTACAACGGCCAGCATGGCTTTGGTCTGTTCAACCGTACGAATAACACGGTAACGCAGCAAGGAATTATCAATGCAATAATGCAAGGCATGCAATAAACCTTAAAATGATATTAAAACGGCGTAGACCTGAAATGGGGCTGCGCCGTTTTTGATGTTAGCGTCAGGGTAAGCCGGGACACTCGGAAACTTAGAGCTTTTGAACGTTATGGTTATTTATATTTAGATGGAACTATCTAATAATAATGGGGATAAAATCCGATAATCAAGAAGATATCTATAAAAATAAGTATTTATATCCAATACACATACATAAGAAATTAAATTATGCCGGGGAGGGGGACCGTTACCTATGATGATTCTGAGGCTGTGCAATACAGCGTATACATGGATTTTGAAACCCAAAACGGCTTCTTGATTAAAAACCGCGACAGCGACAGAATGCTGGATTTAAGAGCCAAAAATTTGGCAGAACTGGCGGATCTGTTGGCGAAGTGAAGATGTAAAGGGAAAAGCTCCTGTGGCTGTCACTGGAGCTTTTTTGTTGTGGGTTATTTGGTTGGAGGGTAACGTTTGGGGTTGTCTGTCTGCCCTATTAGCGATTTGCTGTTATGTCAGGTCTTTGTCTTCGTGCAGATTGCGGTTTCTTGTGTACATAGTTATCACCCAGTTTGTTTAATTATTGGGGTAAGCTGTCTTCTGATTAGTCCTATTTAATAAATAGTCGGTACTTGTCTGATGAAAATCAGCCAGCTTAATCAGAATGCCCGTGGGAATATCCACATCCCCGCGTTCATAATTACTGTAGATACGCTGGCTGCATTGTAAGATTTCGGCCATTTGAGTTTGCGTCATGTCTTTGTCTTCACGCAGATTACGGATACGTCGATACATCTGAAGCACCTCCAGAGCAAGCATAGTTTTGAGAATGCATTGAATTCTTTGCGAAGGGAGGAGCGGAAGGTAATACGGGAGAGATGCCGATTGAAATAGTAAAAACTTAAGACTTAAAGGATAACTATAAATGTTGCTGAGCCGGATGTGATCAAATCACCCTGGTTTTTTTGTTGTCTAGGCATTTTATGGCAGGGGAAAAGTAGATTATTGTAGAAATATTGAGAATGGTGGTAGTAGGTCTACTATACATAACTAATGAGAAGCTAGAGGTGTAGGATTCAATGCTGGAACAAATCTTTGGATACTTTAAGACTCAGCCAGGATGGTCACTTGTGATTACCGTTGTATGTACTGCCTTAGTGTGGTTATACAAAGAATTTAAAATCATGTTAGAGACGGACCAAAGAAGCAAGTTAACGCTACTTCAGAAAAAAATAGATCTGTACTGCGTCGTAGAAGCAGCTGCAGCTCAGGTTATTAGCAGGCAAAGTGATCCGGCTGCAATTCAATATTTGTATACAAAGCTGGGTGAATCCAGCGGTTATTTCACACCGGACATCCGCAAAATGATCAGAGATTATTATGAACGCGCAGATATTTCTATTTTGCGGACATTAATGACTTTTATCAATGTTGAGACTGCAAAGCTGGATAAGGAAAAGAATAAGCTTCTTGCGCTAGATGGATCTGCTGATGTTTTTGATACCGTGTCCCGCTTGTTTAGACCGCTGAAGCCGATTTCTGCTTTGTTTATCGCTATTTTAATAGCTCTTGGGTTCTCAATTAATGCCCTTCAAGAAGATAAGTATATTGATAGAATCTGTTGGCTAATTGCCTTTTCCTCAACATTATTGAGCTTAGGTTTGTTAATGGTGCTGATTTCCTTATTTATGAATAATACCTTAAGAATTAAAGGAGCCTATAGAATAAGCTTAACTGTTGTAATGATAACTTCTCCAGTATTATGTTTGATTGAAGTAAGGTTAGCAATGTTTGTCTTTATAATACAAATGATTGCTACGGTTTTGTTTGTAAAAAGTAAGAAGAATGATGTGGTAGTGGTAAGTTGAATTATAGTTATTAAGTATGAGATTCAAGAAAATCAATCAATAAAGATGCTGCTGCCAAATTGGTGGGAGCTTTTTTGTTTTGGAATGGCAAACCGAAAAAGAATCAAAAAGGATATGGCGAACCATTTCCGTTTGGAAGAAAAATACTTTTAGAGCCTAACTCGGTGTATGATATAAAAAGCAGGGAATTTATGTTAGATGGAGGGTTCAGCTTATGGCAGAAAAGAAAATTGGAGCAAGCGATTATCTGGCGTTAGGCTTGTATGCTTTTGCAGGCTTTGGTCTTGAAGTTGTTCTGGCGATGGTTTTGCCTGCGCTATTCGGCGTTAGCGGTTCAGAATATTCTCTTATTCATCATTGTATACACTGGGTGCTTACATGCATTTTGTGGGGGAGTATGACACTGTTGCTAATAAAGCTTTCGAGGAAGAAGTACTCCTTTGACCTTATGAAGCTAAATGAAACGCCGGACTCCAAGGGATGGCTGCTTGCGGTTGTAATCTCTGTCTTAGCCATTACAGCTACGACTATAGTATGGGGCGGCTTTAAGCCGGTTCAAGAATACAATGGGATCGTTGAATTCATTTTTCAAAATGTTTATTACTTGTTTGAAGCTGCCTTGATCCTGCTAACGATTGCTTTTGGACAAAAATTCGGTGAGATGCTCGTAAAAAGAGGCGGTCTGCCGTATGGAGGGATTTTTCTTGCGCTCACCTGGGGACTCATACACATTTTGCTCCAGGGAGGCCAAACAGGGGTCTATGCTTTCTTCATGTCAATTCTATATGGCCTTATATACATAATGTTAAAAAAGAACATCCGGTACTCTTATATGATGATTGCTATTGTATTTATTTTATAAGCGGATATTTCATGTACTTCCATTAGCATCAAAGAAACAAGCTCCTGTGGTTATCGCAAGGGCTTGTTTTGCCGTGGATAATTACCGGGCGAGGGAGTGCAAGAGAAACGCTCTTTGGGTGTGACAGAGAAACAATAATATGATACGGTAGAAATACCTGAGAGTGAAGATAACACAGAAGAAGAGAATACATACGGCTCAAATGCAACAAACAAACGAAACGGCTGGTGAACATATTCAAGCAGAACAATTTGGTTTCGGATATATCTATCGTTTGACATGTTACTCTTAGTAACTTTAGCCAGCAACGATAGTGTATCTTTTTTACATAAGGATTGGTGGCTGTCAAAATGACTAATGTAATCATGATCATTCAAATCCTAAGCTTCTTTTTTATTTTTCAGTCCATTTCACGTTATCCTTTTACGGTCAAAGAAAGTTCAGCTTGGCTGGCCGTATTTGTAATCATAGGCTTTGTCTCTACACAGTTTATCGGGGTATGGGGCGCGATTACGCTGTTTTTCTGTTTTGTGGTCATTTCCTATTTCAAGAATCAGAGAACCTTTACTGCATTAGGTGTATTTTACGGAGCTTATGCCTTGGTAGTGAATTCGTTCATCGGTTATCTTGCAGCAGATCCAATTACAGGCCTGGTCGGATTTATCTTCAAACAATCATCTGCGAATATTGAATATTTACCGTATCTGTTCACAGCGATGGCGCCGCCCATTATCAATGAAATCGCTCTTCGATTGGTGCGCCACTATGTTCCGCAGCTCAATAAAGAAATTCTGCAGGCATCCAGCACAATCATTCTGCTGCCGGTCATTCTTCTTTTGGTCATTATTCTTCTTTCCGTGTATCCGATTCTGACCATTGGCAATGAGACGGGGGCCTTCAGTTCCTTTCATAGAACCTTACTTATAGGAATGTGGCTGCTCTTTGTTGTTGCCTTGCTGTATATGCAGTTTCAATATAATCATATCCAGAAAAGAGAAGTTGAAAAATCCAGAAATGAGCGGCTGGTCCAGCTTAAGGATTATGCAGATCAGCTCGAAAAAATATATGATGAATTCAGAGGCTTTCGTCATGACTATGCCAACATTCTGTTGACCCTGGAGGAAGGGATATACCTGGAGGATTGGGAGCAGGTCAAGCAGGTATATGATCAGACCGTCAAGCCTACCGGGCTATTGATGCGTAAGAATGAGTACAGCTTACTCAAGCTGCGTAACATGCATGTATCAGAGGTCAAAAGCATTCTGGCTGCCAAAATGATAATGGCCCAGCAAATGAAAATTGATGTGGCATTAGAAATGGAAGAGCCCATTCATTTGATTCAGATGGAACTGATTTCTTTTACGCGGATTCTCTCGATACTATTGGATAATGCAATAGAAGCAGCAGCTCAGACGGATGAGGCGAAAATGTGGATTGTGTTATTAGAAGACACTGCCGTTCAACGGATTAAAATAATGAATAACAGCGCGGAGAAGGTTAATATACGTCATTTGGGGGAGCGGGGATATTCGACCAAAGGAAAGGGGCGCGGCCTGGGTTTATACAACGTGCAGCAAATGATAAAGGAAATGAAGTTCGCATCGCTTGAAACAGAGGCCCAGCCGCGCATGTTCTCTCAAACGCTTATTCTAAGAAAGGCTGGAGAACAAAATGAACATTTACATACTAGAGGATAACCTGATCCAGCAGCAGCGGCTGGAACGCATCATTAAGACCTTGGCGCTGAAGCATCGGATTACTTACCGGAGTTTATTTTCAACTGCAAAACCTGATCATTTGCTGGAGAAAATTGCGGATGCAGCCGACCATCAATTGTATTTTCTCGATTTGGAGATCAAGCATGAGGAACAAAAAGGGCTGGCTATCGCTAAGGAGATTAGAAGCAGGGACGCTTACGGCACGATTGTATTTGTAACCACACATTCCGAGCTTGCACCGGTAACGTTTGAATATCGTGTAGCTGCTTTGGATTTTATTGAAAAAGAATTACAAGAAGCTGATTTTGTTCGTAAAGTCGAAGAGTGTCTGTTAATTGCCAATTCAAGAAGAACGATCCCAGTGAGTTCCGATACCTTTTCTTTCGAGAATAAATACACCAGCTTTCAAATCCCGTTTTCTGATATTCTTTTCTTCGAAACGATGGAAATTGCTCATAAAATAAGATTGGTTACTAAGACCAAGGTTCTTGATTTTTATGCTGAATTAAATGAGATTGCAGATCAGGATAAACGGCTCTTCCGTTGCCATCGGGCGTTTGTAGTTAATTTGGCCAATATCAGGTCTGTTGATAAAAAGAACAAATGGATCTGGTTTGATCACAACGAGAGCTGTCTGGTTTCAAGGCGGCTGCTGAAGGAAACGCTTGAAAAGATGGAAGCCATAAGACAATCATAACTTAAAGTGCCGGTAAGCTGTTATATACATAGCTGCCGGCACTTTTTGTGTTGGGATCCAGAGTACCGTTTATGAAGGTTAAGGGACTGTTGGTGATGTAGCTATCTTGAACCGGGGATAAAAGCCTTATGCTGGAATGGCAGCAGACAGACAACATCCCATAAGGAGCGAGAGTCATGGAATCCATAATCCAGATCAATCACTTGTCAAAGGAATACAAAGGAACTGAAATTGTCTCAGATGTAACTATGCACATTGAAAAAGGTGAGATCTACGGGTTCTTGGGACCCAATGGTGCAGGGAAAACAACAATAATGAAAATGATTCTGAATTTGCTGAAGCCGACATCAGGCGAGGTTGTGGTGCTGAATCAGACTGTTACGCCAACGTCTTATCAATACTTGCGGCATATCGGCAGCATCATCGAATATCCCGTTTTTTTTGACCGGAAAACAGCCATCGAGAACCTGAATGTTCACTGCGCGTACACTCAGTATCATGAGGAGAACCGCATTCTTGAGGTGCTGGAGACGGTAGGCTTAAAAGAAGCCGGGAACAAAAAAGTACATCAGTTCTCGCTTGGGATGAAGCAGCGCCTGGGAATTGCCAGAGCCATTCTTACCAAACCGGAAATTCTGATTTTGGATGAGCCGATTAATGGTTTGGACCCTGTGGGGATCAGAGATATCCGTATGCTATTGCTGGAGCTGAAGAATAACTACGGGATGACCATTCTGCTCTCCAGCCATATTATTTCAGAGATTGAGTCTATTGCGGATACGATTGGAATTATTAATCATGGACATTTCATCAAGGAAGTCAAGATGAGTGACATCCGAAGAGAAAATGCTAACCTTGAAGAGTATTTTCTGAATATTATTAATGGAGGCAAATAACATGTTCAGATTAATGAAGATCGAATGGAAGAGAAATAACCTGGCGGGATATGGGATAAGGGCTGTGATTTGTATGATTATTATTTTTGGAATGGTAGCAGGAATGGCGCTACTGTCAAATGTTCAGGAGGAACCGATGTTTATGGATTTTACAGCCTTCATGTCATTGGCTAACATTTTTGTCCGCATTACCTTTGTTGTTTTTTCAGGCATTCTTATTTCCAGACTGGTGATTGATGAGTATAAGGAGAAAACGATTCAATTGCTGTTCACATATCCTTTACCGCGCAAAAAAATGATGCAAGCAAAGCTAATGATTGTGTTCGGCTTCTGCTTCTTCGGTGTAGTGATCTCTACCTTCATCATTGAGGTGTTGACCGTCTTATTGAATCCCAATATGCATTTTTTCGAAACAGCAGCGTCAAAGGAAGATGTAGCAGCTACCCTCCCATCCCTTCTTATTGCTTCCTTAATGACAGCAGGCTTAAGTCTTATTCCGTTGTCTTTTGGTATGCATAAAAAATCTACTGCCACCACAATCACCAGCTCCGTAATCCTGGGAATTCTGCTGAATTCTATGGTTTCAGATGGAAGCCGTTCAGTATCCATGTTTCAATTTATCGGTGTACCTGTCGTTTTTTGCCTGCTGGGATTGGCTATCGCTTACCTGTCGTACAGGATGATTGATAGAAAGGATGTTGTATAAGCTATGAAATCAAATAAGTGGATTTGGATAGTGATGGTGCTGGTTCTGGCGGGAATTCTAGTTATCGGCTTGCAGGGCAGATCGCAGGATTTTGTGCTCACGCAACAGATTCCGGCTCAGGATATTAAGAGCATTGAGCTCAAAGGTGATTCCTGGAATCTTGTGGTGGAGGAGTCAAAGGACAATCAAGTCCATGTAGACATTAAGGGAAAGCAGACGGACAAGAACAAGGCTCCTGTTACAGTGACTAGCCAGTCCGGCAGATTGGTCATTCAGCAGGGTAAGCAAATAGGAGGGGCGTTCTCCGCCTTTTCTTTTCATAAGCAGGGGATGATCACGGTCTTTATTCCTAAAAGTACAGTGGAACAGGTCAGTATGATTAATAATGAAGGAGACATCAAGATCCGGGCGCTGGTCACCCATAGTGTGCTCATTGAAAATAAAGCTGGCAGTATGCACTTAAATCAGGTGGAAGCAGACTCGGGCGATTTTAATCTAACAGAAGGGGACCTGAATGTTAAGGACAGCTCTTTTGAGCGGATTGATGTAGCTGGCAGGGGGAACGATCTTTATTTTACCAATGTGATCAGTTCAGTCATGAGTCTGTATACCCAAAGCGGCGAAATCGTTCTTAGCGGGGTAGAAGAAACAGGGGAGACGAGAGTCGAAACGAAATCCGGGGACATTCAGGTTCATTATCTAACCGTTCCAGCCAGCTTGAAATTGGCAGTGGAAAATGGCAAAGGTGATACAACGGTCCGTCTGGATAATCTCATAACAACGGAGAATACCAACAAGAAGGTTGATGGAACTATTGGCTTAGGGGAGAATTCCTTATATGTTAAAAGTGACTCAGGAAGCATTGGTGTAAGGTAGAACCGCTAAGGAGAGGCTTTGAATAACGCGAGGTGCGCTAACAAGCCTGTCTCCTTATCTATTATGCGCGTTCATGAACGGGGGGCGGGCTATTACGGCTTGGGTCATTGGCTAGCTTTTATCTAGTCCTAAATGTTTTTGGAGATGCAATAGCGACAGGGGCTCTATCCGCTGGTCTTCAGGAATATTCTCATAGAGAATATGTGCTTTCCCTGCTTGGGCGAACCGTTCCCGTAATGCCGTAATCCTGCCTTTATTAAAATCAATAAACTGAAAATCCAGCTGTTGTAAATGCGCCATTTCGGTCAAAGGCTCTAGATCCTTCGCTTTAACGGCTGTGGAAATCTCTCTTAGACTTAACCGTTCAAGCCGCTGTGCTGTCCATAAAGGATCAATCTGTTGTAGAGCCTTCATCTGGTCCAGTTCAAGCTGTCGAAGATCGTGCATTCTAGAAAAATCGCATAAAAATTCCACCTTGGATAAGGATAATCGCAGGTACACGAGCTTATGCATTAATTCTATTTCCGTTAAATCTGTTAAGTTACGTATACCTGCTAAACTGAGCATTGTAACTGTCGAATCGACCAGTGCGTCCAGTGAGCCTTCCAATGTACAATCATGAATAAAGAGACACTTCAGCTTCGGTAATTGACGAACAAAATCAAGCTCATAAATAGTAGTGCTCAAAAGTATTGTATCCAGCCTGGTAGCATCACCTATCGGTGATAAGTCGTGAAATTTCCCATGCACCGAAAGATATTTAAGCTCTGTAAAGCTCGAAATAAAGCTTAAATGTACCGGCTGTCTGCTGGTTATTGAAAAATAATGCAACCGCTCTAACTTACCAAGTATACTTAAATCAATGCTATGGCGAAGGTGTAACTGCAAGGCAGTGATATGTTGTAATTCCGCTATCGCCTGTAGCAATTGCTGGGTATAACGCCCCTTCATATCAACCTGACTAATGGACAGCACTAAATCTGGGCGTATAGCAAACACATGCTTATCTAATTCAGCCAAATCTTCGAGCTTGTCTATACCAATGACAAATGAAATAAGCGCCCGCTGCCGCAGCTGTTTCGTCGCGTCCATCATTTTACTTCTTGTCCAGGGTGCACCACTCATAGAGCTTGTCCATACCACGCCCATCACTAATCCCCCATTCATTCAAAGTGGCTCGTCTTTCATCTAATTACAATCGAATATGCAATATGCAAGAAATAGGATAGCAGAAGCAATTGGAAATCAATCACTTACTACTATACCTTATATTGAGTAGTGACTGCTAAACTCTACAATTGAAGAAATAGGGAGTATCATAGAGGGGAGAGTGAGGTTTGTGGATTGGCTGGTGAAAATTGGGGGGGGGGCAGATGAAAACAAAAGATGTTATTTATATGATCTATAACGAAAGTGAACAGTCAGTAACATCAATGGGAATTGAATTTATTGACTTTATCAATAGCCTTACAATTGAACCACGCAATATATTGCTCCTTGCATCTGGATATACAGGTGAGGACTTTCATAATGGGCTAAGGCTAGAATTTGTAAGAAAAGAAAATCTAAACGACCTGTATAGAGAAAATGTGTATTCTTATGGTGATTTTTGTTGGGTGGATTTTGATGAGATGATTAACCTGGATAATCTTACATCACATGAGAAAGCGGAGCTATTGTATTTAGGGCATTATAAACAACCACTTAAAGGCCCTTTCTTTGAAAAACTCAATAATAAGTTTGTGTACTTAGCGCATGATGATGGCTGGTTTAATAAAATCTACTATAAAGATAAAAATCAATATCTTGATGTGTTAGGACGTCTGCTTTCAAATAGATTGAAGTCTTATCGAAAGAATGTGTCGTTATTAGGTCCCGATATTGGAGAACAATTAATGTTATTCGCTAAAGATGGGATACTGGTCGATTTTTATAGAATTGTTAAATCAAGCAACAGCATAGAAATCCCTTTCAACATTATTGGAACAAACATGGACTTTGATGATGTATATAACAACATGGAAAGACATAAGGCGAAAGCTAACTTAGAATATTGGCTTGTATATAATAAAGATGAATGGGCGATACGTACGTATAAATAAAATATATGAACGTGCAATCTGTACAATGGAGAGAGATATTTGTGGAGAATAGATTGTGTAAAGCGCTCATTAAGTGGAATAAAGACCCGAGCAAGTTCCCAGTGAACGAGTGGATGCGTGACCTAGTTGTATACTATGGTGAAATGAAGGATAAGACAAGTTATGGCGAAACGTGGACTGTGCTGGTTAGGATAACAGGACATATTGGAGATACGTGGAATACATATGCTGATGTTGCTTTTATAGTTGACGAAGCACCTTGGCAATTGCTCGAATCAGGATATAGCTTTAATCTTTGGGCTGGAAAGGATATTGCGAAAGTCAGCATTATCTAGAGGGCTAAGATGATGGACGTTATTATAAAGAGCATCGGCTATTCTAATTGTCTTTGGTGGGATGTCGGTGGTGCTTACTAATTAAGGGAGGGGATAATTATCATAAAAAAATATATTCCGATTGTCTTGCTTTGTTTCACTTTAATATTATCGGCTTGTACCCAAAGTGAAGAAGATACACAAGAATATTCAGGAGTTATAGTTGATGGTACAGGTATGGGCTATGAGTACAGCGTAACCAAAGAGGGAAATTCATTCTCCTGGAGGGTAGGTTACAAAGGAGATATAACCACTATCAAGGAAAGTATCGACAATAAAGATGAATTGCAAAATTATATGATGGCTGTAAGTGATATTAAACGGGTATTTTCAAAACTAATCATATCGTCATCATACTTTATAATAGTAGCAGTGATTTGCTTTTACCTTTGTAAGAAGAACAGGAAAATACTTAAAGATGTAGCAGTTGTATTTCTATTAGCTAGTATTATTGCCTTTTATATTGCTATTGAAGCATCGTTTGATTTAAGTTTCGCATTACAAGATATTAAAATGCATTATCTGCGGTTAACTAATTGAGATAATGAGGAAAACATTTAATACATTGAGGTGTTGCTACCTTTTTTCCTTAAACTGTGCTTTCCCCCACCATTTTGGGTAAACTAACCCTAAGCAATACTTTACCTAAATCCCATTGAAACGAGGTGATGCCCCATGACAACTCAAAAAGTACCCAATAGATTAGCTAAGGAGAAGTCGCCGTATCTGCTGCAACATGCACACAACCCGGTGGATTGGTTCCCTTGGTCTGAAGAGGATTTTGAAGTCGCTAAACGCGACAATAAGCCTGTCTTCTTATCTATTAGGTATAGCTAGTTGTTGATACCCAAGAACTTGTCATTGATGAGATGTTTGTGTGAATCAAAAAAATATAAAGTTGCAGTATGATGGGGGACTTTTTGATTCGCCATACTTTTGCCATGTTCATATGTTCAAAAATATGCGAAAGTGATTCTAAAGAAAGATCATATTAGTCTACATAAGAATGGAGTACTTATTGCAATAGACTTACCTCGATCCGTATGTGACAATCCATGTAGGTAGTCTACCACGGATACCCCTACGCGGTTAAGCACACTCGTTCCTAGCCTAATGGTCTAAATTCGTCAAGTTTCATGAAGAACAGAACATTATCAGAAATTGATGTGAATTGGAGGATAGTAATGTCAAGAATGAGTCATGCCATTTATTTTAATAGAAAGCAAACGTATTTGTGCGCACTTGATGTAGATGGCGAGTTTCACAAGTATGAGAAGACCAGAGATAAATTTACTTGTATTTTTTGTGGTGTAAAAGTTCAATTTTCCAGAGGTAAAGAGCATAATGATCCTCATTTTAAAAATTGGCCTCTTACTAGTCACAAAAATAACTGTGTTATACCTATTATAGAAAGCCAGAAAGAAAAACATGAAAATGTGGGTGAAGTTGAACTATTAGTATCAACAATTCTTCCTAGAGCAAAGAGATTAAATAGTAATCAAACTAACTTGAGTGTTAACAGATCAAAAAAAGCCAGGGTATTTGCGGGTAAAAGAAGTAAGAAATTTATATATAGTCTGATAAATTTATTAGATAATAAGAATTATTTCAAAATAAAGCCGGAGTTTGAGGAGTTGCAGCTTTTAATAGAGGATGGAAGCACTATAAAATTGAAAGAATTAATTGGGAGTCAGGATGAAATTATTGAAAGAATAGAACAATCGCAAGAAAAAAGAGCTATCTGTATTTTGAGAGGCAATACAAGATCTGCTCAGATTATTAAAAATAACATTAAGATTCCACTAACAAAAGGGAATAATCCAATATATAAGAATACGAATGATTTTTCCTTGTTTATTAGTTGGGATTACGCAGAGAAGAATAAAGAATTTATTAAATCCATAGAGAACTCATTAATAGTTTGTTATGGAGAAGCGACCACTAACGAATTTGGTACACAGATAGAGGTGTATTCAATTAAAAACCAAATTACACTATTAAAGAAATACAAGTGATTTTTAAGATGAATCAGTATGATTCTCTATATTAAGAATTTCGTGAATATTACATTATTTGAAAGATAATAAGTAAAGATCGAATCGCTCTAAGTTTATTTTGAAAAGATACAATGAAATAATATTCCATATAATATATGTAAAATGAATCTAAACTGGAATTTGTGAGGGGATTAAAATAGAAGAATTAAAACCAACCGAAAAAGAGAACGAAGTATTATCATTATTTTATAATAGATTCTATGATTTATATGAAGAAGTTGTAAATGATGATTTTATTAATAAGGAGGCTAAAACAAGATTTTATAAACTAAGAGAATCATTTTCGATATATAAAGAATTATTGAGTTATGAGCCGATTAAAAAATATATTAATTGGATGAAAAAAGGTGGACGACCTCATTTTGAAGGGATAATTGCGGATGATTTGTTAAGTTTTATAAGAAATTTATTATTGCATTTTCCTATTTTTGATACATGGGATGAAGTTTATATAAATAAAAACTTAGCCACGTGGAGTAAAGTGGGACAAATAGATAAATTTCTAACAAAAGGTATTGAAGGAAAAATTGATGGTAAAGGTACGGTGAAATATAGAATATGGGAAGAAAAAAGAAAAAAATGACATATTTTTGTATTGATTTTCCCGAGAAATACGATAATTCAAATATTTACTTAAAGGATATAATGTCTGAAGAAGTTAGGATGAAATTTTGTATGGCATTAATGAGAGCGATTTTAGATACTCAGGTAGAGGATTCAGAAGTACCAGATATAAAAATAATGTCCCAAGTATATCTACCAATAAAATAAATATTTGAAACTGCATAAATTCTAATTTATTAGTGCAATAGGTATTTTGAAAAATGATAATTCAATCTCGTATTATCCATGTTAAGCAAATAGATTATAGGTATGTAGATAGGTGAACTGCCAGGGGAGGAATTCTTGATTTGAGGATTCTATCCGCTACTCAGAGAGTATCTCAAATTTAGATTTGGGTTAAGATTCTATTATAGAGATAGTGCTTGAATTACATTTAGTGCAGGTGGAAATATGACAAATATGAATTTTAGACCAGAGGACTTAGTTAAGCTTATTGAATTATGTAAGAGAATATCCGATTCGGAATCTTATTTAAAACCTTCAACTCAAAGGACAAAATATGCCGAGATAATATTCGAAAAACTAGTATTGTATAGTATTAGTTTTTTTAAATTATGGCCGAAAAAAGATGATGAAAAAAGTGAACTGTATCTTGATTCTGCTACTTTTGCAAGTATCGCAAGAAATATCATTGAAACCCATAATATACTTCAATATGTTTGTGAACGTAATATTTCACAAGAAGAGTTTAATTACCGAGTAAAATTGATGAAATACCATAACATCACAGATTATTTTAAGATTATTAACAGATTTGGCTTCTCAGAGCAGGGTTACATTATTCAAATGTATGATTGTGTTTTTCGAATACCTGCTACTGAAGATTTATTAGAAGACTCTATTTATCTCTCTCTTTCTGAAGGATTGCAAAAGGAAATCATAAAAGGCAAGATTCCATATCACTGGGCAAAAATGGTCAACAAAAAGAGTCCTTTGGATAGAAATATAGAATCAGGTGTATACAATATATTGTCTAATAGTATTCATTCTTTTCCTCTAGGACTAAGTAATTCATCTACAAAATCAATAGGTTTCGGTCATTTTGATTGGAAAAGCTTACTTTTTATAACTTTGGAAGTGGTAATAATGTATCTCTCTTCAGCTATACGAATTTATCTAATGACAAGACCAAAGTTGGCAACTCGCCTTTCTGTAGAGGAGAAAAAGTTCATTAAAATGATGATCAGAGATAATAATTTTAATATTTGGTTACATGATCGAATAAAAAAAAGTGGTGAGGATTTTTTTCTTTAATATGATCAATCAAAGCGCTGGTTTAGCTAATTGAAATGTTCTTGTGATAATTAAGTTCTATTATTTAGAATATTTAGAAAAATTCGATTTTAAGAAACCATTTAAACTTAAAGGAGAATTGAATAATGATAAATTTTAAAGAACTACCTAGAGATGGAACAGACTTGGAACGACTAACAAGGGAATTATTTCATCGTGAAGGTTATGAAGTACATTGGACAGGAAAGGGTCCCGATGGAGGCCGAGACCTAATTGTTATTGAAAAGGTACAGGGACCGCTTAGTAAATTTGAACGAAAATGGCTTATTCAGTGTAAACATAAAGCACATTCTGGAAATAGTATCGGTAAAGATGAAGCTAACTCTTTGATAACAGATTGTGAAAGGATAAATGCTGAAGGTTATCTAATGGTTTGTACAACTTCTTTGTCTTCTGGTTTAATTCAGGCATATGAAGAAATTAAATCTTCACGTAAGTTAGTTATTGATTATTGGGATGATGTTAAACTTGAAGAAAAACTATTAAAGCCAACGAATTTTCAATTGGTAGACCAATTTTTCCCTATTAGTTCTAAGCACGTTGGGTGGAAGATATACAATGCAAACTCACCGTCATTATGGGCGGCCCATTTTGAATATTCATTTATTTATTTATCTGCAAGACTTAATATGCATTTCCCGGGTCTTGATATTGTAGAGAAAATACATAAATACGCTGAAGAAACGTCACTAAGATATGGAGTATTAGCAAGGCTTAGGGCAGTTTATTACGATGACAAGTATACAAATTATTATGCATACATAGATTATTTAATTGATAAGAATGAAATAAAAGAACAGCAGAATCCATTTGATGAAGACGATATAGATGAGAAATATTATAAGTTTGAGAGTGCTTTGCCATATATGATTAGTGTGGAAAATGGAGGATTATCATTACAATGGGATGTTAAAGGCTATAAAGTAGATAAAAATCATGATGGTTATGACCCTAATGGAAAAGAGTTCTATACTCCATACATAAAGAATTTTGAACGTGGTAATTCAAGAGAAATAGATTAGAATATTCTTTAAAAGAGACTTTCATTTCACTGATAGTCTTTTTTTATGCATTTTAAATTAACCGGTGGCTTTAAGGTTTTGTATCATCACTTTTTCTAAAGTAGGAATCTACTGGTTCTTTCAATGTTTTATCTATAGCAGCAAAAATAGCTGCTGATAAATATATAAATCTTTAAATACTAATTGAGGGTTGGAGAGAGGATACTTATTGTATTTGTTTTCTTTTTGTTCCTCTGTACACAAATTACTGGATAGATGTATCAAGAGATTTCATACTGAATCAAGAAAATCATTAACTATAGAAGATCCTTAATATATTTATTGTTACAGTTACCATATGGAAATCCTATCAAGACATAGAAGTTTTATTGTATAAAAAAATAACCTTTAAGACATCCCTAATGACCAGAGATGAATTCCGGAAAAGAATCAATATATCTTTATTAGCATCTAATACTAATAAAACTGGGACAATTCTGCGAAGTAATATTGGGTATCTATCCACTCGTAGCATACTCCAGTTATTATTTTATCTTAATACATTTCAACTCCTTGCGCCTTCCCCCACTTTTTTGGGTAAACTAACCCTAAGCAATACATTACCCAAATCCCAACGAAAAGAGGTGATGCCCCATGACAACTCACAAAGTACCCAATAGATTAGCCAAGGAAAAGTCGCCATATTTGCTGCAACACGCGCATAACCCGGTGAACTGGTTCCCTTGGTCAGAAGAAGCTTTTAATAAAGCTAAACAGGAGAATAAACCTGTCTTCCTATCTATTGGGTATAGCTAGTTGTTGATTCACACGTACCTGTCATTGGTGCCACGTAATGGAAAGAGAATCCTTCGAAGACCAGGACGTCGCCAAGCTTCTCAACGACCACTTCGTAGCCATCAAAGTCGACCGCGAGGAGCGGCCGGATATTGACGGGCTGTATATGTCGGTGTGTCAGGCGCTGACCGGGAGCGGGGGATGGCCGCTGACGGTGCTGCTGACGCCGGACAAGAAGCCGTTCTATGCGGGGACGTATTTCCCGAAACGGCGGATGCTGGGGCGCATTGGACTTATGGATATTCTGGAGCAGATCCATACAAAGTGGGAGCAGGACGGCGATGCGCTGGACAAGCTCGGCGATGATCTGCTCGCAAGCTTGCATGAGTTGGACCGCAAGAATGCCCAGCAGGCGGGCGGGGATAGCGGAGCGCTGCCCGGTGAAGAGCTGCTGCATGAGGCGTTCTCGCTATACCAGCGCCAGTTCGACGAGGAATACGGCGGGTTCGGCAATGCGCCGAAGTTCCCGACGCCGCATAATCTGTCGTTCCTGATGGCATACAGCCAGACTTACCAGCAGCCGGAAGCGCTGCGGATGGTGGAGAAGACGCTGGACAGTATGTACCGCGGCGGGATTTACGACCATATCGGCTTCGGCTTCTCCCGTTACTCGACGGACCGGGAATGGCTGGTGCCGCATTTTGAGAAAATGCTCTATGATAACGCCCTGCTGGCTATCGCCTATTTGGAAGCTTTCCAGATTACCGGGAAGCCGCTGTATGCGGAGATTGCCGTGCAGATCTTTACGTATGTGCGGCGTGATATGACTTCGCCTGAAGGGGCGTTCTACTCGGCTGAGGATGCTGATTCCGAAGGTGTAGAAGGCAAGTTCTATGTTTTCACCCGCGATGAGCTGGCAGAAGCGCTGGATCTGGAGGATATGCACTCCTACTGCAACGTGTACGGAATTACACCTGAGGGCAACTTCGAGGGGGCAAATATTCCGAATCTACTGCAGGGTCTGCCGGAGGATATGGCTGAACGGATGGGTATGAATCCGCTTGGCATGAAGACGCGGACCGGAGAGTGGCGCGAGAAGCTGTTCGCTTACCGCGAGGAGCGGATTCATCCGCTGAAGGATGATAAGGTGCTTACTGCCTGGAACGGTCTGATGATCGCGGCACTGGCGAAAGGCGCGAAGGCGCTGCAAAAGCCGGAGTATGCCAAGGCAGCAGCAGCGGCGGCAGATTTCATCTGGGAGCAGCTGCGCCGGCGTGAGGATGGCCGCCTCTTGGCCCGTTACCGTGACGGGGAAGCGGCGATTCCAGCCTATGTGGACGACTATGCCTTCCTGATCTGGGGCCTGACTGAGCTATATGAAGCAACAGGCCAAGTGGTCCATCTGGACCGGGCACTGCAGCTGAAGGATGGACTGCTTGCGCTGTTCAGCGACGAGGAAGGCGGGGGCTTTTTCTTCACCGGCATAGACGGGGAAGAGCTGCCGATCCGCTCGAAGGAGCTGTATGACGGGGCGCTGCCGTCCGGTAACTCGGTTGCAGCCAAGCAGCTGTACAAGCTGTCGGTGATTACGCAGGATGTGGAGCTGAAGGCGATAGCTGAGCGGACAGCTGCGGTACTGGCTTCTGCGGCGGGAGAATATCCGCCGGGTTATTCAATGTACCTGCAGGCGCATCTGGCGCTGCTGTCCGGCGGACGCGAATGGGTGCTGTCCGGCAAGCTGGAGGACCCTGTCCTGCATAGCATGCTGGCCCAGGTCCAGCAGACTTACCTGCCGGATGCCTCGTTAATTGTCAATTATGCAGGCAGTGACGGCGAAGACCTGCACAAGCTCCTGCCTCATCTACAGGATAAACCGGCGGTGGACGGGCAGGCTACGGCATACGAATGCCGGAACTTTGCCTGCCGTGCTCCGCTTACCAGTCTGGAAGCAGTCAAGGAGCTGCTGGCTACGGGCCGGCAGGTGTAACACAAATATAGAAGGGACAGCCCATGCCGGGCTGCCCCTTTTTCCCTTGGTCTCCGACCCAGTCTGCTAACTTAGGTAAACTCAGCATAAAAGGAATCCCGCGGAATCGCTGCAGCCAGCCTGCGCCACTGGGTCTGGAGCTCAGCGATAACGGCTTTGCCCGGCCAGCCGGCCGGCAGCAGCTCATCCGGCAGGGAAGGGTCGGCCATGATCAGGCCGCTCATCTCCTCGCCGATCTGCAGGAACAGCAGGAACAGCGGCAGTGCCTCACCGGTGCGGATAGCCTTATCTGCAAGCGGGATAAACTCCCGGGAGATCCAGGCGCTTTTATCCAAGTACAGTGCTTCGAGCTTGTCCAGCTGCCAGATGTCCCAGGCCTTGGCCGGGGTAATCGTTCCCTCCGCAAATTCGCCGCGCAGAATGGAGACATTGCCGGTGAGCTGCAGGCTCGCAACAGAGTCCGTTACTTCCTGGCGATAATTCCAGGGGGAGATGTAGACACTGTTATATAGAAGCCCATAGCCAAGCTGCAGAATAGCGGTACGAAAAGCATCCCGTTTCCTGCGCTCCTGCTCCGGGACCTCGAGCATGACCACATCCCAGGTATGATCCCACTGCTGCTCATAACGGGCCGGTTTGCTGTTAATGGACTTGATATAGGCGCGTCCCGCAGAGGTGATGCAATACAGGGAACGGACCGGTGAGGCGATGTAGCCCTCTTTTTTCAGGCGGGACAGGCTGTTGCGGATATAGGTAGAGGTGTAGCCTCTCAGTTCATAGATTTCCACGAATTGCTGGACATTCATCCGGTCCACACGGGACAGCAGGAAGAGCATGGTTTTTTCGACAGACAGCAACGTTATCACGCCTCTCTTGACAGGTAGTGATTTCAAATATATTATAAATGTATACGTTCGTTATGAAAATAGATATATTGAGCAATGGAAGCAGGGCAACCCCAAAAGCTGCGAAGCCCGTCTGTACTCATTTGTCATTGTAACGTAAACGATATGCTTTTGCACGGTAAGTCCATCACTTTGATAGAAGAAGAGGAGAGATAAGAGATGAAGGTTATTTTTCACGGCCATTCCTGTGTACAGCTTGAGGTAGGCGGTAAGTCGCTGATTATCGATCCTTTTATTAGCGGTAACCCGGCTGCGGTGACGAAGCTTGAGGATATTAAGACAGATGCGGTGCTGCTGACCCATGCGCATGCGGATCATATTCTGGATGCTGCGCCGATTGCGATTGCCAATAACGCGCCGGTGGTGGCAACTGTGGAGCTGGCTACGTATATCGGATGGAAGGGTGTTAAACAGACGATCGGGATGAACATCGGGGGGACGGTGGACCTCGGTTTTGCCAAAGCGACAATGATTCATGCTTTCCACACCAGCGGCATTACACTTGACGATGAGCAGCAGATTATTTACGGCGGCATGCCTGCGGGCTACATCATTGAAGCGAACGGCAAAACCATTCTGCACGCCGGAGACACCGGGCTGTTCAGTGACATGAAAATGTTCGGCGAGCTGTATAACATCGACCTGGCGATTCTCCCGATGGGCGGACATTTCACAATGGGGCCGGAGCATGCGCTGATTGCTGCCAAATGGCTGAATGCCAAGCATGTATTGCCGGTGCATTACAACACCTTCCCGCCGATCCGTCAGGATGTGGCAAGCTTTGTGGATGCCTTGGCTAAGGAAGGGATTCCCGGCACAGCGCTTGAATACGGCGGAAGTCTGGAGCTGTAACAATCTATAACGATCTATAACTTTCTGATACTTTCTGTACTATATAGATTCGTAGAAAGGCATCACTCCGGTGGTGTCTTTTTTGTATGCGGCAATGCAGGCAGGTTCTCGGTCATTCGGTTAAAAGAAAGCAAAATACCTGCGTTCCTGTTAACACTAACTTTTACATCCCCCGAATACGGGGCCAACAAAAGAGCTGTAACATTGGTTTCAGGGCCGGAAGCAATACAAGCCGGTGACCACGCGATAAGCGAAAGGGAGTGTGCCTCAGTATGAAGCATAATCCTATCATTGCTTCCATTACAGTAGAATCACAGATCAGGCAGGCTATAAGCTGCACGGTGAACAGGGTAAACCTGATGACCGGCAACATTAACAATCTGGGACAGCTTGTACGGCCGTTGCAGGAAGCGGGCAAGCAGGTTTTTGTACATGTCGAGATGGTCGGCGGAATCGGGCGGGATGCGGCGGCGATCCAGTATCTGGCTGATGCTTTTAAGGTAGACGGGATTATTACTAGCAAAAGCAATGCCATCGCTACAGCCAGGCAGCACGGGCTAGCCAGTATCCAGCGGGTATTTGCAATCGATTCGGCGGCTATAGAGACTGCGCTGCGTATGATTAAGTCGAGTAATCCTGATGAGGTTGAGCTGATGCCCGGTCTTATGCCAAGGATTATTAGTGAGATGAAGCAGCGTATCCGGCAGCCGCTAATTGTTGGCGGATTGATCCGGCACGAGGAAGAGATCAGCAGTGCACTGGAGAGCGGCGCAGACTACGTATCAATCGGCGACGCGTCATTATGGAAAGACCTGAAACTACATACAGCACCCCGGGGTGGAGACGATGAGAAAACCCAGCGGTCAGAAATTGGTGTTCCGATCTAACGTATACCTATACGCGTAGAGGAGGGCTTCCTTTCTGGAGCTGGTTTTTTTGTGCGCAAAATTCCGGTTGTACCGGCAACATGAGAGAAATGAGGTGGCCGCAGATGGACATCGCTTCGTATGAGGCATATTGCTTTGATCTGGATGGAACTGTGTTCATCGGGGATCAGCTGCTACCGGGAGTGGAGCAGGCAGTGGCAGAGCTGCGCAGGCGCGGCAAAAAAATTCTTTTTCTCACCAACAGCGCGGTGCACACCCCGCTGGACTGCCTGAACCGGCTGGCCGCAATGGGCCTGAGCTGCCGGGAAGAGGAGATCTTGACCGCGCTGTATGTCAGCGGGATGTATTTTGCCAGGCAGGAGCCGGGGGCGAGGCTGTATCTGGTCGGTGAAGACGTGATGCGCAGGCAGATGGAGCTGTGCGGCGTGACGGTTACGGACGATCCGGCGGCGGCAACGCATGTGCTGATCGGCATGGACCGGAGCTTCACCTACGAGAAGCTGCGGCTTGGAATGACGGCGGCGAGATCGGGGGCAGCGCTGGTCGCTGTGAATCCTGATCCGGTCTGCCCGGTGCCGGGCGGCTATATTCCCGATACCTGGGCCATCGTCAAGGCGCTGGAGATCGCAGCCGGTAAGCCGTCTGAGCTGGTGATGGGCAAGCCGTCACTGTACTATGCCCGGGAAGCACTGCACAAGCTGGGATTTGCCCCGGAGCAGTGCCTGATGGTCGGCGACCGGCTGGAAACGGACATTCTGATGGGCCATAGCAGCGGCATGCATACCGCACTGGTACTAACGGGAGTGAGCTCCCGCACGGATATTGAGCGGATGCAGATTCAGCCGCATTATGTGCTGGACACGCTGGCCGATATTGTTCTGCCGGGAATCATACATGAAAGAACAAGCTAATATAGCACGCAACTATATTTATAACCTGATGAGAAGACGATTTATCACTTCCACATCGAGAACATCCTATGAAATCAAATAAAGGCGGCAGTGCCCGCCCTTTCTTCTTCTCGGTGATGCACTTGCCCTGTTTGAAGGTAATGGCACGGCATAATGAATGCGCCAGGCTGAAATAACTGTACTTTCTGCAACTAAACCTGGCTAAATAGCTCCGCAGCAGGTTTTAACTGCACTCTATACATTAATATTTTCCGAAAACGCCCGGAACAGGCCTTTTTAAGGAGAATAGATGTACGGAATACAGTTATTCTCTAATAATGATTAATTTCTGCTGTTTTAATTGTACAAAGTACACTTAAACCGATTTGACTCTGAACCGGCTGACTGAGGTTGGCGCTTTAGCAGGGGAGATCCACTGCTGCCCGCCGCTGTACCTAAAGCGGGAACTGGAGCCGTTTTGCTAGTCTCTTAATGATGTTCTATATAGACCCATTCACAAGGAGGTTGAACAGATTATGAATAGCTGCAAGGTTTTGGCCCACCGCGGAGCGAGCGCTTATGCCCCTGAGAATACGATGGAAGCCTTCCGGCTGGCGGTTGAGCAGGGGGCAGACGGTTTTGAAATCGACATTAACCTCAGCAAGGACGGGGAGATCGTCGTCATTCATGATGACAGCATTGACCGGACCTCAGACGGACAGGGAGACATTACCGCCTACACCTTGAAGGAGCTGAAAGCCTTCAATTTCAATAAGGGTTTTGCAGAAAAATATACAACCGCACGCATCCCTACGCTGCGCGAGGTGCTGGAGCTGGTGAAGGAGCACGGGCTGTATCTGAACATTGAGGTCAAGGATATCCTGTCCAAAATGGAGCTGTACGCCGGACTTCCCGGCGCAGCAGCTGAGCTGGTGCGGGAATACGGGCTGACGGAGCAGGTGATTTTCTCCTCCTTCAATCATTACTCGATGGTGAGGCTGAAGAATGAGTGCCCGGAGATGAAAACAGGGCTGCTGTACATTGCCGGACTGTACCAGGGAGCTGAATACGCCAAGCTGACCAAGGCTGACGCATTGCATCCGGTGTTCTTTGGTGTGAACCGTGAGGCAGTGGACGAAGCCCGCGCCGCCGGAGTGCAGGTTAACGCCTGGACGGTAAATGAGCCCGAGCATATCGGCTGGATGCTGGCGGCCGGAGTGGATGCGATTATTACGGACCGGCCGGATGTCTGCATCGGGCTGAGAGGGTAGCAGGATGAACAAGACAACCATATTAGCCCACAGAGGGGCAAGCGCCTATGCGCCGGAGAACACGATGGCTTCGTTTGAGCTGGCCCGCAGGATGGGGGCACAAGGCATCAAGCTGGATGTCCAGCTGACCCGGGACGGCAAGCTGGCCGTTATCCATGACCATACGATTGACCGTACTTCAAACGGCAAAGGCCGGGTCAGCGAACTGACGCTGGCGGAGCTGCGGGAATACGACTTCTCCTACACCTTCCAGGGAGAGTATAGCACCGAGGGCAGCCGGATTCCTGAGCTTAAGGAAGTCATGCAGTTCGCCAAGGAGAATGGGCTGTTCATCAACATTGAGACTAAGGACTATGCCAATCCTTACGGTGAGGTGAATGTCCGCACGGCAGAGCTGGTAAAAGCCAGCGGCTATCAGGAACAGACATTAATCTCTTCCATTAACCATAACGCGATGGCCCGGCTGAAGCGCGGGTATCCGGAGCTGCAGACGGCGATTGCTTTTATGGAAAGCTACTATCGGCTGGATGAATATGCGGCCAGCTGCCGGGCAGATGTGCTGCATCCGTATTACCTTGGCGTGGACGCGGCGTTCATGGAAATAGCCAAGAAGAGCGGGTACGAGGTGAATCCGTGGACCGTGGATGATGAAGCGGAGATCCTGCGGCTGCAGCAGCTCGGAGTGACACGGATTATGACCAACCGGCCGGATGTCGGCGTGGGGGCGCTGAATAAGGTGACGGTATAGTTTGGACTGAATTTAACAATAAGGGGAAGTGGCGGAGGAGAATTTTGGAACTGTAGGAGCGTTAGCATCCGCCTAAAAGCTTTTCGTAGAAAAGCTAGCTCCGGAAGCATAAGCAGTCTGTGGATTTCCACCGTTAAGAACGGTATAAATCAAGAAATCTGCAGAAGGGCAGCGGCCGGAAGTCCAAACATTCTCTGGAGTCACGGCGAAGCCCAAATGTTACTAACCCCGCCAAAGGAGGAAACCATGAGCAGCATTGTACTGGAGAACGTAAGCAAAGCCTACGGCGATAAAAGCATCATAGAAGGACTGAATCTGACGATTGAGAGCGGAAGCTTCACTGTGCTGGTCGGGCCGTCCGGCTGCGGAAAATCGACGACGCTGCGGATGATTGCCGGGCTGGAGGAGCAGACCGGAGGCCTAATCTCCATCGGCGGCAAGAGCATGAATCAGGTGGAGCCGGGCAAGCGCAATCTGGCGATGGTCTTTCAGAATTATGCGCTGTACCCCACAATGACGGTGGAGAAGAACATCGAATACGGCTTGAAAAATAACAAGGTACCCAAAGCGGAGCGGAAGCGCCTGATCACTGAAATTGCGGAGACGGTGGGCTTAACCAAGCATCTGCACAAAAAGCCGGAGTTTCTCTCCGGCGGCGAACGGCAGCGGGTCGCGCTGGCCCGAGCGATGGTCAAGAAGCCGGCGGTCTTCCTCATGGATGAGCCGTTGTCGAACCTCGATGCCAAGCTCCGCCAGCAGATGCGCATCGAGCTGATTGAGCTGCATAAGAAGCTGGGCGCGACCTTCATCTATGTTACACATGATCAGGTGGAAGCGATGAGCATGGGCACACAGATTGTGCTGATGGACGGCGGGCGGATTATGCAGGAGGATACGCCGCACGGGATCTACAATGAGCCGCGCAATATGTTCACCAGCCATTTTATCGGCACGCCGCCGATGAACATTCTGGAGCTTGTCCGGTCAGGCGGCATCCTCAGCGAAGCCCCGCACGGGGCGAAATTCTTCGGGTTCCGGCCGGAAAAAGCAAAATTTATACCCGAGCCGGGGCTTGCGCGTGAGCAGCTGCTTGAGCTGGATGCTGTTCTAGGCAGCCGCGAGCTGCTTGGCTCAGAGGTAATTTACAAAGCGGTGCTGGCAAGCGGGCAGAGCGTAGCCGTCAAATGCTTCGACAGTCCCGAGCGCAGCCTGGAGCCGGTTAAGCTGTATGTGAACAAGGAGCATTTATTCTTTTTCGACGCACAGGAGCAGCGGACTCCGGCAGACGGCAGCAGAGCAGGCGTGACTGTATCGTCCATCGGGGACACAGCATGAAGAACCGTAGTAAGAGCATGAAGCTGCTGCCTTATCTGCTGGTTGCGCCGGCGGTGATGATTCTGACGATTTTTTACATCTATCCGATTCTCTACAACGTATACCTGAGCTTCTTCACCTGGAATATGCGCGGGCCGATGAAGTTCGCCGGACTGAATAATTACATCGAGCTGTTCAAGGGCCGTGATTTTCTCAGTACCCTGAGTAATACGCTGCTCTACATGGTGATGGATGTGACGCTGGTGATGGTGCTGGCGATGCTGTTAGCCCTCTTTTTGCAGAAAAACACCTTCATCAACCGCTTCATTCAGACACTGAGCTTCACGCCGAACATTATCTCCCTGATCTCGGTCTCGCTGATCTGGATGTGGCTGATGAATACCGATACCGGGCTGTTCAACTATCTGCTCTCCCTGATCGGGGCCGGGCCGGTGGGCTGGCTGACGGATAAGCAGGTGGCGTTATTTTCACTGGTGCTCGTGTCGGTCTGGAAGTCGGTCGGCTTCAATGCGCTGATTATCACCTCGGCACTCGGCTCGATTCCCGCTCATCTGTATGAGGCTGCGGCGCTGGATAATGCATCGAAGCAGTCGGTCTTTTTCCAGATTACGCTCAAAATGATCTCCCCGACCCTGTTCTTTCTGATCCTGATGAACATCATCGGCTCCTTCCAGGTATTTGAGACGATCAACATCATGACCCAGGGCGGACCGGCGAATGCCACGAACACGCTGATCTTCAGTATCTACAAGCAGAGCTTTGAGTACTACCGGGTCGGTTATGCGGCGGCGATGGCGGTGGTGCTGATGGCGATAGTGGGGCTGATTACGATTTTCTACTTCAAGGCCCTTAACAGACGGGTCCATTACCGGTAAAGGAGCAGACTTGTGAAAACATTGATAAGAGCGCCCGGGCTGATCCTGCGAATTCTCATCTCGGTGCTGCTGATCGTCATCTTCCTGACGCCGTTCTACTGGATGATCCTGACCGCCTTCAAAACACTGGGCGAAGTCCTGGCGATGCCGCCGAAATTCTGGGTCGAGTCGCTGCAGTGGCAGAATTTTAAAGATGCTTTTACCAGGATTGATTTCCTGCATTATACGCGGAACTCCCTGATTATTACGCTGGGAACGCTGATCGGTCAGGTGCTGGTGGTTGTTCCGGCGGCTTATGCGTTTGCGAGATATGATTTTAAGGGCAAAAATGGGCTGTTCGGCACTGTGCTGGCAACAATGATGATCCCCGGACAGCTGATCTTTCTGCCGATCTTCGTGATGTTCGCGAAGTCCGGGCTGCTGAATACTTATGTGTCGCTGATTGTTCCTTTTATCGCCAGCGGTACGGCTATCTTCATGCTGCGGCAGACGTTCATGCAGGTTCCTGACTCCCAGCTCGAAGCCGCACGGCTCGATAATGCCGGAGAATTCAAAATCATCTACACGATTATGATGCCCGCCGCGATCCCGACCCTGTCAACGCTTGCGCTGCTGACGTTTATCGGGACGTGGAACAGTTACTTTTTTCCGCTGGTGTGGACGACGACAGATGCTGTCCGGACGTTGCCGCTCGGTATTCAGAGGCTGCAGGATATTGAGGGCTTAAGCCCGCAGATTGTGATGGCCGGTAATATGATGCTGATTGTGCCGATTCTGATCGTCTTTGTGGTGGCGCGCAAGCAGATTATCAAGGCGTTTACTTACATGGGAGTGAAGTAGCGGCAGCGTCCGCGGGCTCCCGTGCTGATCCATAGCTTCAGCAGTACACACATTAGAGAAGTTTCCAGGAGGAGAAGTGGACAATGAGTATGTGGAAAAAGAAAGTTCTGCCGCTGATGATGACAGTTCCTGTAACAATGGGGTTAGCTGGTTGTACGCAGACAGATGCTGAGGTATCGGCTGCACCCTATGAGAAGGGGGATCAAACCATCGAGCTACAGTTCTGGACCTCCGCTGTTGAAGAGGTGAATCAGACGCTGGTGGACCAGTTCAATGAAACCAAGGGTGCTGAGCTGAACATCCACGTTAATGCTGAGTATCAGGGCGACTACTGGGAAATGCAGCAGAAGGTGAATGCCGCGGCTATTGCCGGTACGCTGCCGAATGTATTCGTGGATGAAGTGGCGATGACCAAGGGTTTTGCCGACAATGATATTATTGTGAATTTGGAGCCTTATATTAAGGCTACGGACTTTGACCGGTCTGACTTTCAGATCGGGGATCTGGGCAATTTGTACGTCGGTGAGGACCTGTATGCCTTCCCTCATATGAGAAGTGTGCCGGTGATGTATGTGAATAAGACGCTGGCGGCAAAAGCGGGACTTGATGCGAACGGCCCTGCTACCTTTGCCGAGCTTGAAGCATATCTGCAGGCAGCACATGACGCTACCGGCGAACCGCCGATGTACCTGTTCAACTACGATTTCTGGGTAATGGAGGCGCTGCTGCATTCCTACTCCGGGACTACGGTTGTTAATAAGGAAGAAACGGAATCGAATATCAACAGCGAAGGTGCGGTCAAGCTGATTACCTTCATTGAAGATCTGGAGTCCAAAGGACTGGTCAAGGTGCTCGGCGTTACCGATTCGGATGCCTTCTATGCCGCGATTGCCAAGCCAAGCACGGCCCTGATCTTCTCGAGTATCGGCGGATACAAGACGCTCGCGGGTATGGCGCAAAAGAACGGGCTTGAGCTGGGCGTATCGATGATCCCGACAGGCGAAGACGGAACACGGGGCGTGCCGGTTGGCGGCTCCAATACGTATCTGGCTAATACCGGAGGTGACCAGGAAAAAGCGGCTGCGTTCGAATTCATGAAATGGCTGTCGGATACCGAGCAGGCTGCTTACGCCTCTGCCAACACCGGTTATCTGCCGACCCGCCTGTCTTCACTGGACACGGACCTGATGAAAGAAACGATCGCGGCATTTCCCGGCTACCAGGTAGCTTCCGATCAGCTCGAGTTCAGCAAAATGCGTCCAATGACCGGCGCATACCATGAGATCGAGGATCTGATGGGCGGCCGGATTAACGAGATCTGGCTGGAGAACCTGAACATTCAGGAGAGCCTGGATAAGCTGGCTGAGGAAGTGAATGTGATTTTGAACAGGTAGGCTGTGCGGTGTTTACAAAATGAATAATAAGAGGGGAAAGCTTCTGCTGATCTTTAGCGGGGGCTTTTTTATTGTATAGGAAATTATACAATGCAAAAAAATGTGGATAACTCCGATGAAAAATAAAGGAGGGGTGGACGTGAAGAATCAGGAGACAGGGAAGAAACGACCTGATAGCAACCCCCACATTGTATTCGTTTTTTCGCATACATTAGGCCAGTTTGCCCTCTTAGTGGCCTATTGTATTCAGTTTTTCGTATACATTAGGCTAAGTGGGTAAGACCAAATTAAAGTTAAGCAGCTGCTAGAAGTCAGCAATTAGGTTCTTAAGTAATCTCTATATACAGATCCTCAATTCGGGTGGATTTGTTCTGTGAAGATGGTTGCAAGACGCAGTGAAGTTCATAGATAGAACGTCAAACTCTATATAAAGAATTACCTGAATATGGAGTTAGCAGGGATCGAATGATCTGGGGGAGAGAGAAGCAATGAGGAGATTTTGTCGGGGAAAAGGGACGGTCATAGGTAGTTTGGTTCTCATAATCGTGATATTTACGGTGTTCTGCTGGCAGGGGCTAGGGAGCCTGTTCACGGCAGGAAAGTATGGGACGGTAGATGAAATGGCAGAAAGCGTCATGCTCAAAACAGCTACTCCGGGTGTAGCAGCCTTAATAAGCAATCAGGGAAAAACAGAGTTTAAGCTATACGGCTACGCAGATGCTGAACAGCAAAAGCTGATCGCTGAAGATACTCTTTTTGAGCTGGGCTCGACTACGAAAGCTTTTACAGCGCTGGCTGTTATTTTGCTGCAGCAGGAGGGACGCCTGTCGTATTCAGATCCGGTAACAGACTATCTGCCATGGTTCGGGCCTGCTTTTAAGGGGGCAAAGACGGGTATAACGATCAATCAACTGCTGGCTCATACCAGCGGAATTCCGGCCTGGAGCATCCGGTTAATTCCTGAGGGCACTACGGCGGAGATGCTCGAGAACACCATACATAAGATTTCTGACATTGAATTAGATACATACCCTGGCGCCGGATATCAGTATGCTACGGTTAATTATGATATTTTGGCGCTGATTATCGAACAGGTTACAGGTATGAGCTATCAGGATTATGTAGCACACAATATTCTAATGCCTCTAGGAATGACAGACAGTTATTTTGCAACAGGGCAGGAAGAGGAACCGGAGCAGCTCAGTAAGGGCTATCGTGTGTTTTTTGGCAAAAGCATAGCGTACGACGCCCCTAGATACTATGGTAATATAGCTGCCGGGTACCTGGTAACGAATGTTAAGGATTTGGAGCGCTGGGTTCATGCCCAACTGGATACCGGGAATATTCCGGATCATTTAAGAAAAGCAATCCGGCAATCACATGAAGCAAGCCCTGAGACAGCAGGGTTGGAGGCGGAGGGTCAATATTATTCGTATGGCTGGAGCAATGAACAGGATGAGCAGGTAATCCGCCATAGCGGGAGCAATCCCAACTATTCCTCACAGGTCATCATTAATCTGGAACAGCAGACAGCTGTGTTTGTACTCGCCAACCTTAATTCGGCGGCTCCGTCGCTGATTGCAAGTAACATATATGAAAATATAAACGGCAATGCCATGAAAGCCTATAAATACGATGATACATATAATCTAATTGACGTGGTGTTTTCGTTCTTAGTCCTGCTGGCGGTTATTAGTGTAACCCTTAAGGGGATCAGACTGGCCGGAGGGAGCAGGGGGGATATTCGAAACGAACGGTCAAGAAGCCGAAAAAGAGTAATAGCTGGGCTCTCTCTAAGTCTCAGACTGCTGCTCCTGTTGCTAATTGTGATCTGGCCTTATCTGATTCAATACAATTACTACATGATCAGCGTGTGGATGTCCTCTGCAGTCTTTATCTGGATGGGGCTTGCTGCGGTCAGCTGCGTGTTATCGGCAATATGCCAATGTATAACAATAGCCGGGCTGCTGAAGAACGCTGGTGTTAGAAGCATAACAGGTAGATAGAATAAAGGTTTAGCCAGGTTCACTAAAAGAATCATTTTCTTGTATCATCGTTACGAATGCTATTGTCCCTTTAACAAATTCGCTCTCACGGTGGAAGCTGAATTGTTCATATAGACGGATCGCCCTGAGATTAAACTTTGCAACGGTTAGCCGTTTGGGAGTGTTTCCGTACGTTTTACTAATATAGCTAAGAATAAATCCAAGGAATGAGACTCCATTTCCCTGACCGGTATATTCAGGTCTCATTCCTATTCCGATATCGATATATTGTTTCGAATAAACGTATTCATCATTGGGAACCTGCGCTGCTAAACCTAAGCAAAAGAATCCGACTAATCGCTTCCCGGTATCAAATACTCCGAAATAAGAGTCCTCAAGCATTTCGCTTACCGCTTCCGGGCTAAATTCATTGTTGTAAAAGTCATAGGGTTTATCATACTTCCAGCTTAGAATATCACTCGCCATGAGTGTGTTTATTCTGTCTATGTACAATTTCTTAACGCCTCCTTAGATGAGCTTATCTCTAACTGTTTCATCCTTCATCAGCGATAAAGGGCTTACCCCACCAGTCTGCTTAAAAACGAACACTCATTACATTTATGGTGGATTGTCTGTTACCGTATGATTCTAATAGAAAAAGCAGATAGTTAGATTTATTTCTTACTATCTGCTTTTTCTATTTCAAATACTACTAATTTTTTGAAAGTATCGACTAAGAAGTTGCAAATTACAGTTCGAGAGGCATCAAAGCGTAGTTCTTATGATCTATACGCAACTGGGGATATTTGTTATGATGATAACAAGTTTATGTTTTTAAATAGCAAGAAACCATTTCAGAGAGACAAGGAACGGTGAACAGCTGAGTATGGAAAAGTTAGAATTGCATCTAAAACGAAACCAGGAATATAGAATGTCAGTTTGGGAAATAAGTCGTTTTTTGATGAAGTTAAATTCAAGTTTTTATAAAAATTCACTATTAAATGAATTGAGAACTGCCTTCTCAGACGGAATTAGGCCTGAGGATGTTTTCATAATGGACTCATCTTTTAAGGCTGAAAACATAAACGATAAATTAGAACGAATTGAGTTGAACTCAGCAAGTGAAATGATGCAGTTAGTTTATATTGGGAAACCCATTTTTTTATACCCTTCAGCAGAAAACGTACAGTTATTTGAAATTTTTAGTATTGTCGAAAAAATTAGAAATAGAATAAATCAGTTTGGATACTCAAAACGTAATACTGATTGGATTTTAAGTGAATTGTTAAATGGGATTGATTTTGAATCTATAGATAAACATCAAGAAATAATTAAATCTGAAATACTAATGGAAATCAAGAAAAAACGTGAAAGTGATATAGATAAAGCAGATAGCATTTTAAGTGATATATTTGAAAAGTCAAAAGCAAACTTAAAAGATTATGAGAAAAATTATATTGCGATAGAAGAGGTTAAGAAATCTCTGTCTAACCATACTGAAGTTAAAAATAAAAAGTTGAAAGATTATTTTAATAAATTTGAGTATTACTTTAATAAAGTAAGTAGGCCGCTTATATATATCGTAGATAGAAAAGCAGGAACATGTAGTTTATTGGTTGAAGGGCAAGTGAACAAAAAGAAAGCGGACGAAAATTTTGTACAGCTAATTGAATATAAAAAGATAAATCCTGACTTTGTTTCAATAGGTGTAAGCTTGATAGGTGTTCCTTTAGTAACTAAATTACTGAACAATTCAAGTCAAAAACTTGTTGATGAACACATTAGAGAATCAATTGAACTGACAAAAAAGAAGCAACAAACAGAAATACTTGAACAAGAGAAACTTAAAGCGGAAATTGAACAATTAAAACTTTCAAATCAAGCTAGTCGAGATGGACGCAAAATTAACAATTCATATTTAAAACATCAATTAATGCTGCTTGAAAAAAAGCAAGAGGATAAGGTGGCAGAATTACAAAAAACTTATAAATTTGAAATCACTGATTTTAAACGAATAGACAGAACCATTTAATATTTCTTTTACGAGTAAGTAGATTCGATAAGCATGGTGTAATGATTAGGAACGTAATGATTGGCCGAGGATCATAACATCTCCTATCCTTCAATTCAATCAAACTCAATATAATTTGGAATTAATCTTTCACTACAGAGTGATGCGAAAATAATCTGATGTTGAAAAGTCAGTTTACTTAAATTCTCTTTTATTGTGAGGGGATTTAATGTCTCAGACATCAACTTACCTCTGTAACTGAAATTGACTTACTAAATAAAGCTCCCAGCAAAAAAAAAGAGTGGACCAGGTATACCCCTGATCCACTCTTTTGGTCTGCTTAAGGCTCAATTCCCCACACCAGCTGACCGCTCACGTAACCGGTGACTTTATCATGGTTAGCGAACTGGGTGCCGGAGGCCTTGAAGGAGTAATCGTCAGCCTGGTTGTAATTGGACCAGTCAGTTTTGGAGAAGCGGGTCTGGATTTCTGCGCTCTGGCCGGGATTAAGGGCTCCCGCTGCACTCGTAAAGCCGATCTCCAGCGCATAGTCCGCTCCGGCAACCGGGGTTGCCAGCTTCACAAAATTGGCGGTGACATTTGCGCTGCCGACACTGGCCCAGTCGCTCCAGAAGCTCTGCGCTTTATCCCCGTCAATGGTGTAGTAATACCGGAGCTTGACGTCGCTAAGCTGGATCGCCGAGGTTCCGTTGTTGATCACTTTGAATTTTGGCGAAATGCCGTTGCTGGAGGCAGTGGTGTTGCCATTGAAGGCCTGAATCGTCAGGTTTCCTGACGGTACGGTAACGCTGCTGTCTGTTACATTTACGGTAAGGACGGCATTATTTCCTGCGTTAAAATGAAAGGTGACCACATGCTGGCCGACCGGCAGTGTAGCTAGATACGCTTTTTTCAGAACAACCGCAGTGCTTGTTGCTGTATAATCCTGGCCGGAGACAAGCGTAGCGGTTCCTTTGGTCACACTGGTCAGCTGATGCCCGTTCAGGGTAAGAGCTGCGGAGATGTCCTGCTGCAGGGCTGCTGCTTTGTCAAAGGCTGCGGTTACCGGCGAGATTGTAGCGTCTGCTGCGCCCGGTGTTGAATCAATAATTTTTACCTTCAGGACAGGGTCTTGTCCCTGGTTGAAATCCAGCACGATCGAATGCTCGCCGACAGGCAGCTGGGCCAGGTACGCTTTTTTCAGAGTCAGCGTATTTCCGCTTAAAGTATAATCCTGAGCTGCAGTTAAGGCAGCTGTGCCTGCCCGGAGAGCGGTAAGTGTATTGCCGTTAGGATTCACAGTTATGGCTTTGTCGCTCTGATTAGGCGCATATTTGTCAAACTCGACGTTTGCCGGGGTAATGGATGCATTTGGAATCGGGTTATTTACACTCAGGTCAGGCAGCTCATCCAGGGTAATGACATAATTGCTCTGGTAGAGCGTTGTCAGGGTCGCCGGATAATTAAAGGCGCTGCTCATAAGATGCTCACCGTACCAAGGCAGGAAGTAGAGCCAGCCGGATTTCTCCTCCGTCAGGTTCTTTACGCTCGGGATGGTGTCGTTTTCCGTCATCGCTACCATTTTGGTACCGCCGGTTAAATCGACCAGCTGATAAAAAATCGAAGTAATCGCATCCTCATTAGGCACGCCGGACAAACCGTCATAGCGGTTGTAGATCGTATTGTATTTATCGTAACCGACCAGATCAACCTGGTCATTGCCCGGGTACCATGCCGGAGAAGTACTGTATACATAGCTGTTGTAGGTCCAGATCAGGTTGTGCAGTCCGTACGTTTCAGTGAGCTTGGTATAGATCTGATCCCATAGCTGCTTGTAGACCTCAGCCCCGGCCGATGCCCACCAGAACCAGGCGCCTTCCCCGTTCAGCCCGCCGTTGCCCTCTGCCTCATGGTAAGGACGGAACAGGACTGGAACGTTGTTATCCTGCAGAATCAGCAGCTGCTCCGCCAGATCATCGATAGCCGTCATCACATACTGATATTCTTTGGTACCGGGAACGACTGCATTGGCCGTATTAAAATTGGTTTCTGTCGGCTTGTAGGTGGCTTTCTTCCAGTCTACGAAATCGCCGGCCTGATAGGCGGTAAAGTCACGGGGCACATTGATATGCCAGGAGGCTGTTGCGATCCCCCCGCGGTTATTGACCCAGTCGATCATCCGGCTCGTGGTCCCGTCCTCCCAGCCATACAGCGGATTATAGTTCATAAAGTCAAAGCCGCGGATGGCCGGATATTTGCCGGTCAGATTGTGAATCCAGTCGAATTCAAGCTCGGCATTGCCGTCATTCCCGCCGCCGTAAATCTCCTGCTGGCCGGAGATGATATGATTGCCGTAGACCTCCGTTAAATAGTTCATCAGCAGCTGTGTTTCCGGAGTAGCCTGGGGATCGGAGAGGAGCGGCTGCACGTTCAGAGGATCGAGATCAGCATAATCGACAGTGAAGGTATCGAAATATGCGAAGCCCCAGCCTGCCTTGATCTGGATGGTGTTGACGCCCTGGTTCAGCTTTTGGAAGCCGAAGTCGAAATCCTTCCAGGTGGTAGTGTAGGGCAGCATATACGAGCCCTTGGTAACACCGTTAACATTCAATGACTGCTGTCTGCCGTCAGCGCTGAGCTCCTGCATATACCGGGTACTGATTGAATACATACCGGTTTCCGGGACAGTCACTGAGAAGGTTAAGGTGCCTGAGTTCTGCATCCAGACAAAGCCGCTTCCGGAGTAGCCGGGCTTGGGTGTGCCATAAATCTGAGTAACCACTTGGAGATCGGAGCTGAGCTGGGCATTCTCGCTTTCAATCGTGAACAGCGGGGCTTCTGCATGAGCGGGGGCAATCCTCACCATTCCAAGCAGCATAGTAACTACGAGCATCAATGCGCCTGCCTTTTTGACTAAATCTTTCATCGTCATCTTCCTTTCCATAATGAAATAGGATGAATAACTTGTAGTCTACTGATTCATGATGGCGCTTTCATAGAGAATATAGCATATGTAACAAAATATGTAAATATATGGAGTGCGAAAAGATAAAGATAGATTTGAACATTGAGATGCTGTTGTGCCATGGTATAATACGGCTTAGCATTGGCTTCATTATTTCACCCTTAAGGAGAATCAATGAACACAATAAATCACTTGGTGGCCAGACCCGGAACCCGGTTCGATGAATCCGATCCTGCGCAGGAAGGAAACAAAAATACCAGGTTTGCTGATCTGATTATTGACGGACATTCCCTGTACCAGAAGCTCAAACAGCATGATCTGGTTCCGGCGCTGGGCTGGGGGAGTGAGGCATATCAACGGCGCATGATCGATTATTTTTTACTGGCAGAGCCCCATGAGTATATGTTCTACAGATACCCAATATTGGTCTGTCCCTGGTGTGCGGATGAGGAGTGCGGCTATATCTCTGTTAAAATCGACAGGGAAGGCGATGTGGTCATATGGAAGGATTTTCGGCTGGGGAGTAATAATGAGCCTGTAAAGGCCGGACCTTTTTATTTTGAATGGAATAACTATAAAAGCGCTATAGAGTCTACGTTTGGTACAGCAGGAATTCAGTAAGGATATAGAGAGGAATGAGGAAGCGGGATGAAGCATCCTTTTCACTTAAAAGCGGTATGGAACGGCGGGCGTAACAGTGAGGGTCAGATTGATGCAGGCGGGCTCAAAACCGTCATTTCGATTCCGCAGGAGATGGGCGGCCCGGGAACAGGTACGAATCCTGACGAGATGCTGCTGGGGGCGGCGGCTACCTGTTATCTGATTACACTGGCGGCGATGCTTGAGCGTTCTGAGATTACACCTGAGAGTCTGACCCTGGAGTCTGAGGCCACTGTTGATGTCACGAATAATGTGTTCACTTACGAACGAATCACGCATAAGCCGACGATTGTGCTCAGAGCAGATGTGTCAGAGGCCGAGCTTAAGAAAGCAGAACGCCTGGCGCATATGGCTGAAAAGTCGTGCATGATCTCGCGGGCTGTTGCGGGAAATGTGACGATAGAGACGGTGCCTAGTATTGTTATGGCGGAGCCGGATGCGGTGTGAATGAAGCGGATCGGCCTAGCAGACTGGACACTTTGTTAAGCTGAGCAGAATTAGGTGGAAATCCGCCAGTTAATTCTCTGAGGAATCCCGCCAACAGGAAGTTAATTGGATAAACGCCACTAAATTTCACCTGAATCGCCGCTAGAGAGGGAAATGGACCGATTTAGATGACGTTTTTCCAACTAAAAGTCGTAAATCCTGAAATACATTGAAATTAACTGGCGAAAATCAAACTATATTGATCGAGATCCATAAAAAGACGCCGAAACAGAACGGACAAGTCCTGCGTTCGGCGTCTTTGTGCTGTGAGCCTCCGCTTAGCGCTTAGTGAGCGAGTAAAAATACAGGAGTAAGGAAACCAGGGATACGCCTGCAAAGCTTTTGAGTAGTGCAGAAGCGCTGGTTATTTCAAGCTCATATACGCCCAAGTATGAAAAGCTGTCAAAGCCGGAATCAAAAATAACTGAGCTTAACAATAGAACAGCCAAGATTAAAGGCAGTATAATGCCAAGCAGGGAGAAGTTTTTCAGATATTGCTCCTGCTCATCCTTAAAGATAAAAAGAACCGAGAATGCTACAATAATCAGTATTAAGATAAAAAACACCGTATCACCTCCTTGGATTGTGTGGACCGAACAAGCTGGTTACATGGGGAAGTTTATGTTTTGTTAACCAATTACAAAGACGTCTGAAACGCGGCGGATCGTTCCGCGCCAGGCGTCTTTTTGCTGCGCACATCATCAGCTCCGAGGCAGCCTGCTGCCATATCTCGCACGCAACTGCTGGAGCTTGTCGAGCTTCTTCAGGCTGCTGTCCTTGCTGAGCAGGCCGACGCCGAGGATCAGATTCTCGATGATGTAGGTGGGTCCGACCATTGAATGGAACTCCCACACCTCGCCGCGCCCGGCATACAGCACAATGTCAGCATCCTGTGAACGGGGGAAGACCAGCCTGTCGGTAATCAGGATGACCGTATAGCCCGCCTCCCGCGCATAGTCGAGGATAACCTCTGTTTCGGGCAGCAGCTGGACGAAGCCGAATACAAGCACGACATCTTTTTTGCCGGCATGCATCAGTGACTCCATCAGCTCATGGCCGCTGGGGGCCATACGTTTCAGATTCAGCCCGTAGCGGGCCATCCGGTAGGCCATCAGCTCGGCGAGACCGGCACAGGGTCCGGGACTGTAGATGTAAATTTGCCTCGCAGCGGATAGGGCGGCTACGGCGCGCTCAAGGTGGGCTTCGTTCAGATAGCGGTTTGTCTCCTGCAGGTGATGTGAGGCCACATCCAGCAGCATTTGCGGGAGGGAGCTGCCGCCGGTCCGCTGCATGGCATCGCGCATTTTTTCGGACGGGGTGGACTCGAAGCGGAAGCGCAGGCTGTTCTTGAAATCCTTGGCGTGGCGGTAGCCGGCCGCTTTCCAGAAGCGGGAGACCGAGGCAATGCTGATGCCAAGCTCGTCCGCCATTTCCTGCTCGGTCATGTAGAGGACGCGCAGCTCATTCTTTTGAATAAAATCGGCAATCACCCGCTGGTTCGGGGAAAAGGGACGGCGGTTCCAGTCCTTGTACATAGGCAGTTGTCCTCCTGGGATGATGATGCTTCTCCACTATAGCCTGCCAGTGTGATGTAAATATTTTTACAGCGTTAAAAATCATGGAAAAAAGATTACACCCTCTTAACAAACGGGAAAAGCTGTGCTGACACGCTATTTCTATACTTAAGTTAAATTCTTGAAGGGGGCCATTACGAAATGAGTACGTTAAAAACGCGCTACACGCTGACCCAATCGCAGAAAATGATGATCTTCGTGCTGTCCATGTCGCTCTACGGATTGTCCAACATGTTCACGGAGCTGATTCCAAGTATCCAGCTGGGGCCGATTGAGCTGTCGGTCGAGTATTTCGCCTTCATTCCGCTGACGCTGTGTATGCTGTTTCATCCGCTGTATGCGGCTGTGGGGGCGGCGGTCGGCGAGGTGATCTTCGGGGAGCTGATGCTGGGGCAGTTCGGCGGGCTCGGTGAGCTGGAGAAATTCATTACGTTCTCGCTCGCGATGTATATCGCCGGCCGCATGGTGTCCGATCCCAAAAACCGCAGACAGGTCGGCATCGCGGCGATCAGCGGGGTGGCGATTCACCAGTTCTGCAGCTCGGTCATCGACATTGCCAAGGTGTGGGTCGGTGTGGAGGAGCTTGAGGCGGTTCAGGGCTTAGCAGAAAGTATTGTCATTATCGAAGGAGTCGGCTTTCTGAATGATGTGCTGTTCTCAGGCATTCTGTTCGCTTTGCTGCCGACGATGTATCTGGTACCCCGCTTGTACGGTAAAATCGAACCGCTGCTCGGCATGAAGCCGCGCGAACGGAACATGCAGTATGCTTCCGGGAGTAAATCGTGGCTCTCGCCGAAGCTGCTGGGCGGCGCCATTCTGCTGGCCCTGATTGCGATGGGCGCAGAGCTGCTGTCGGAGTCAGGCTGGAGCATCGGCGAATTCGAGCTGCCCGGGGCGGAGTCGAATGAGGGGATGCTGATCTGGATCAGCATGCTGGCAGCCGCAGTGGTTGCGGCGGTAGTGCTGACGGTGATCCTGCGAAAGGCGTCGCGCAGGCGGCAGGAAGCAGGGCAGCTGGATGGATAAGCCGCTGCTGGAATTAAGCAATGTGTCCTTTACTTATCCGGGTGCTGAGCATCCGGTGCTGCTGGAGGTTTCGTTCACCCTGCAGCAGGGGGATTTCGTTGCTGTCATCGGCAGCAACGGCTCGGGCAAATCGACGCTGTGCAAATGCTTCAACGGCCTCATCCCTCATTACTATACAGGAGATTTCGAAGGGGAGCTTAAGCTGCTGGGAGAGTCTGCTGAGGGGAAGCGGGTCAGTGAGCTGTCCCGGCATATCGGTTATGTGTATCAGGACTTCGAGAACCAGCTGGTCCGGCCGACGGTGCTGGATGATGTGTGCTTTACGCCGCTGAATTACGGGCTGGCCGATTACCGCGAGCGGGGGCTGCGTGCGCTGGAGCTTACCGGCCTCAGCGGCCTGGGCCGTGAATTCATCTGGCAGCTCAGCGGCGGGCAGAAGCATCTGCTCGCCCTGGCCGGAGCTCTTGCGATGGACCCGGACATTCTGGTCATCGACGAACCGGTCGCCCAGCTTGATCCGCAGCATGCGCGTCAGATCTATGATATTCTGCGGCGGCTTAATGAGCAGCACGGCAAGACCATTGTTGTAATTGAGCATCATGCGGAGTTCATTGCGGAGTACTGCCGCTCGGTGGTGCTGATGGACGGCGGGCGGCTGCGCTGGCAGAAGCCGGTCCGTGAAGCGCTCACCTCAGTGGAGGAGCTGCTGGCCTTAGGGATCTATCCGCCCGATGTCACCCGGGCGGCCTTGCTGCTCCGGCCGGACCGGCAGGCCGCGGGGGAGTATCCGCTCAGCTGCGAGGAGGGGCGGGCATGGTTTGGGCGGCGGGCTGACGCTGTAAGTGCCGCCGACTCTGACAGTGCTGCCAATGGCCGGACTCTGGCAGCGGCTTCGGCCGCAGCTTCGCCAGGCACCGGGTCGTATGCGGCAATGGAAGCTGCAGTTAGCCGGGCTGCGGCAGAGCCAATCGTCCGGATGGAGCAGATCCGGCTCTCTTACCGGACGATCCACAAGACGCTGCAGCCGGTACTCGGGGGCATCAATCTGGAGCTGTATGCGGGGGAGCGTGTTGCGCTGATCGGCAATAACGGAGCGGGCAAATCCTCGCTGATGAAGCTGATTGCCGGCATTACTGCTCCGACCGGCGGGACTGTACAGGTTAAGGGGATTACAGTGAACGGACTGCCGCCGGAGCGGCTGTCCGGGATGGTGTCCTATGTGTTCCAGAACCCCGAGGATATGTTCATCGACGATTCGGTGCGCGGGGAGATCGCTTATTACTTGAAAGCGAGAAAGCTCGCAGATATGGACGAAAGAGTGGAAGAGCTGCTGCAGTCCTTCCGCCTGCTGGAGCTGGCGGAGCGCGATGCCCGGCTGCTCAGCGGCGGGCAGCAGCGCCGGGTGTCGCTGGCGATCGGTGCTGCCGTCCGTCCGGCAGTGATGCTGCTGGATGAACCAACCGCCAATCTGGATATTTCGACGAAGCAGGAGATGACCCGGGTGCTTGAGGCGCTGCGCGGCCATGTCGAGACGGTTGTCATCGCTACGCATGACATGGCTCTGGTGGCCGAGTGGGCTACCCGGATCATCGTGATGAGCGAAGGCCGGATCATAGCCGACGGAGACAAGGAGACTGTCTTCTCCGACGGGCAGCTGCTGCGGCGCGCCGGCTTGGCCGAGACCCAGCTCATGGAAATGAGCCGGCTGCTGAACCTTCCGCAGATCTGCAGCAGCCTGGAGGAATTCACGGCTATGGCGGAATGGAGAAAGGGGGAGCTTATATATGGTGGAAGCTGTTAAACGGGCACTCAATAAAATCTCGGTTGAGCACATCAAGCTGGAGCTGCTGGGTACCGCCTATAATAGCAGCAGCACGTTTCTGGGCAGGCTTGACCCGCGGATGCTGCTGATCTGGTATTTATTTTTTGCCATTACTCCGTGGTTCATCTATAACCGCACGATTCTGCTTGGAATGTTTGTCTTTATGGTGGTTACAACGATATTGTCCAAAGTCAGTCCTTATATTGTTTTCATTCTCTGTCTCGGTCTGGTCAGCCAGATCGGCTGGATGTTCCTGCTGTCGCTATTCTTCGGCGGAGGCGCTGAATCGCTGCTGCCGATGCTGACCCTGACGCTCAAGCTGTCGGTCATTTCGCTGGCAAGCATTACGGTTTTCTCCAGCCTTGACCCTGAGCGCCTGAGCGACGGATTATCTGCTCTCGGCGTGCCGGATGCCTTTGCCTTCAGCCTGTCGTACGGCTACCGCATTCTCCCGACACTGCTGGAGGAGTTCCACCAGATTCTGCTCTCGTTCAGGCTCCGGGGGCAGCGGCCGGAGAAGCATGGTTTTCTCTATCTGCGGACAGCCGCTTATTACCTGCGGATTCTCGTACTGGTCTTCTATCCGCTGATGCTGAACACGGCCAAACGTTCACGGACCACGGTTGAAGCGCTGGAGACAAGAGGCTATACCTATGCGGTCAATAATCCCAAGGTCAAAAAGCTGCGTCTATCTTACCTCGCCATGCAGCGCAGAGACTGGCTGTTTGTGGCTTTCACTGTTGTCTATATCGGCCTGCTGTTCCCGCTGGGAGCTGCTGTTCCTAATCTGCTATACTAAACCCGGAAATGAAGGAGTGTCATCCCTATATGAAAATAGATCTGCATACCCATGGAAAGCTGTCGAAGAAATCAGCCTTCTCGGAAGAATATTTCCGTGAAATGGTCAAGGAGGCGCTGGCGAACGGCCTGCAGGCGCTTGCGCTCACAGAGCATTTTAATACCTCGAATTTCTTCGGGATGTATGAGACGCTGGACCGGATGTACCCGTACAACGGGCATTATTACGAGGCTGACGGCCTGAGGATTTTCCCAGGCATGGAGGTCGATATTGCCGAGACCGGACACATTTTGCTGATCGGATTAAAGGAGCATATCCTGGAAGCGCGCTATGCCCTTGAGGGCCGCACCGGTGAAGACAGCTTTATCCCGTTCCGCCAGCTGCTGGAGCTTGCCGATACCCGCGGCTTATGGAAAATCGGCGCCCATCCGTTCCGCACCTCAACACCGCTGCATCATCTGGACCCGCAGCTGCTGGTCCGGCTGGACGCTTTTGACTTCAATGCCAAGGATATTTACATGCAGGGTGAGCAGCCGTACCGGGCGTTGATTGAACCATTTGCGGCGCGCATAGGCATTCCCGTCATTGCCGGCAGTGACAGCCACCAGTGTCTGCAGTACGGCAGTGTCGTGAACCGGCTGGAGCAGGACTGCTCAACCGTTGCTGAGCTTAAGTCAGCTGTACAGCAGGGAAGGTATACCATTGAAGTGTCCCCATGCCTGACCACGAAGGTCAAGGGCTCGGTCATGATGAAGAAGCTGCTCAAGCAGATGGCCGGTGAGGCTCCCTCGCGGGATGAAGCGGCGGCAGAGTATACAGCTTAACGAATGCGGAAGGAGCGGTGCTGATTTAGAAGGGATATAGAATAGAAAGCAGTTGCTCACCACCGCGTCTGTAGCTGCTGTATATCCGTATTGCTACTGTTTTATGTTTGAAAGAGCCGCCTTTGAGGACAACATTTCTGCATTTTATAATCTGACGCTCAGTCTCTTGCTGCCTTGAGCACTTTAACTGCATTTTGTACAACTAAAATTTGCGAAATCCCATATTTGCTACGTATAACTGCATTCTATACAACTAAAAAAGCCTGATTTGTCCCAAAACCAGCTTAGACGGCTCTTTAGTTGTACGGAGTGCAGTTAAACGGATAATCCCGGGAAAAAGTGGCGTTTTAGTTGTACGGAGTGCAGTTATCTATTATATAGGAGGCGGGTACCGGATGGGAGTTCCAGAATGATAGAGCGAACCTCCGGCAGATAGTTTTCACAGAATGGTCCACTGGACAACAACCGGCTGTCTGCGAAGATTAACTGTGCGGTTACTTCCTGCCCACCTACTTCAGCTTTGCCGCTACATAATTATAACTCCCACCTCTTGATTCATATATTGGATAAACTGGATACCAAGGATAGAATATATGATTACTTATTTATTGTGAACACGTTAACAATGATTTCTTGGTTCTGCTGGCAATAAAACCGTTCTCACACTCAGTGAATTCTGGAGGGATGAATGTAGCAGCTGTAAAGCGTCAATTTGCTGCAACAGAGCAGATTAGATAGAGCAGATAATATATAGTTATACAGCTAAGTCGACCACCGTAGTGTCTGTATTGTTAACGTGGTCAATATTCTGATGTATCTTACAAAAAAACGCAAAATTTACTGCACACGTTAAAAAAATCATGGAAACCCCTTTTTGAAAGCGCTATAATTATTATTAATGAGCAAAAAATAAAGGGGCAGCGCAATGAATAAAGGGAGAATGTTCTACGGGATCTTTATTCCTATTCTAATTCTCGGGGTGGGGCTGGTTGCCAGCTTTGGCAGCTATATTTATTTCAGCACGATCCGGTCGGTGGTCGGCCAGTTCTCAAGCAGCAAGCAGAGCTATGTTGAACAGGTTAAAAATAATCTGGAGCATAAAATCCAGAGCATTGAATATGCGTTCAATACGTTCAGCACGACGAGCTCTTTTCAGGACCTGGTGACGAACCCGATTACGGTCAAGGACTTTGAGGCTTACCGTAGTGTCAATTCACAGCTGAACTATATTGCCTCCATGACGGCGGAAGGTACGGAATATTCGCTGATCAGCCTGGAGCAGAACTGGCAGATTATGAATGAGCGGCTGACGAGCCTGAGTGAAGACGATGTGGAGCAGCTGCGTGAGCAGTATATTGTTAACCAGAATCAGAGCTTATTCTGGGTTAAGACGGATAAGGGCATAAGGTTCGTGAATACACTGCCTGTCTTCTCCAGCAAAAAGCAGGCTATCGCCTTATCTGATATCTCACAGCACACACTGGATTCGATCATCAAGACAGATGAGAATGCGCATGTGTATATTCTCACTAAATCCGGTGAGCTGCTGTACGATTCCGGGAAGAAAGAGACGAGCCTGACTCAGGGGCAGCTTGCGGAGCTCAGCAGCTTCATTACCGCAGGCGGGGAGAACGGCAAGACTGAGCTGGAGGCAGACGGACACCAGCCGCTCCAGCTGCTGTATTCCAAGTCCTCCTATAATAATTGGGTATACCTCACCGAGCTGGACCAGGAAGAGATCGCCGGTACGCTCAAGATGACCAAATTCGGCTTGTTCGCTTTAGGGCTGCTGAGTATTCTGCTGATTCTGGTTGTCGCATATGTTGTTTCAACGTATTTTACAAAACCGATCCAGCGGATCAAGCGCAGTCTGTCTGTGGTTCCTGCGGTGAATACCAAAAACGAGTTCGAATATATCATCCAGTCCATTGATACGATTCTGCTGGAGAAGGAATCACTGGCCAGCCTGATTGAAGCAGAGCTGCCGCAGCTTGAGACCCAGCTGATTCTCAACCTGTTCCGCAGCCGTGTTACGGCTGAAGAGCTGGAGAAGAACCTGCAGCGGTTCGGCTATGCGCCTAACGGAAGCCGGAAATACGTCACGATGCTGGTACAGCTGGACAGCCTTGGTGATCAGGGAGCTACGAATAAGGATGTGCTGCTGCTGGCCATCAACAAGATGGCAGAAGAGATTATTCCCAAGAGTCAGCGGATGCTGCCGATTATCCTGAATGATGACACCCAGGCGACTATCCTGGTTATGCCGGAGCAAACGGAGCAGGAGCTGAATAAAGAGCTGCTGGAATATGCAACCGCGCTGCTGAAGACGGTGCGGAATTATCTGAAGGTTTCGATCAGCATCGGGTTCAGCATGTCCTACAGGGATCTGCTGGAGAGCAAGGAGGCCGGCGAGATGGGGAAGCAGGCGCTGCATCAGCGGTTGAATCTCGGCAAGGAATCCATTATCTTTTATGAGGATATCTCCAGGGTTGTCTCAGGTCCGGTGCTGCTTCATTACCCGGCCGAGCTGGAATCACAGCTGTTCAACGGTATCCGGCTTGGGGATAAGGAGCAAGTAGCAGAAGCACTTTATCCGTTCCTCGCCCAGCTGATCGGCAAGAACAAAAGCACGCTTAATTTTGAAGTCATGCTGGTGAGGCTGGTGAACAATCTGATTCAGCTGGAGCAGCATCTCGGCATTCAGGTTCTGCTGACCCAGGATAACAACAAGCTGTATCACCGGGTGCTGGATATCCGCAATCCCGAGGAGATTGAACACCTGCTGGTACAGGAGGTCATCTACCCGATGACTACAGCTATGAAGGAGAAGACGAGCAAGCAGTTCCGCTGCCTGTCCGACAAGATTACCGCAATTGTCCATTCCGAGTTTGATCAGGAGCTGACGCTGGAAGGCATTGGCGAGCGCCTGCACTATAATCCGAATTATCTCAGCAGTATCTTTAAGAAGGAATACGGCACCTCGTTCAGTGAGTATCTGATGAATTATCGGCTGGAGATGGCCAAAAAATGGCTGTCGGAGACGGATATGACAATCCGCGAGATTGCCGAGCGGCTGCAGTACCATAATCCGCAGAACTTTATCCGTTCCTTCCGCAAGAAGGAGCAGGTTACACCGGGTACGTACCGCAAGCTGCAGCAGGAGGCCTAGCACTGAGATATAATCCTCAGGTTACTGCAATAATCATCACAACCTGTATAACCGGTATACGGTGCACAAAAAACGGTACCGCCCTTAATTAAAGGCGGTACCGTTTTTGTATTAGACAATTAACCCTTCACAGCGCCCATCAGTGCACCCTTGGTAAAGTGCTTCTGCACAAACGGATAAGCGATCAGCATCGGAACTGTTGCGACAACGATAACAGCCATTTTGATCGTCTGGGCCGGCGGGATAATATCGACTGAGGTGCCCTCGGCCTGCATACCGCTGGAGACGATAACGATCTGGCGCAGCAGGACCTGGATCGGCCATTTTACCGAATCATTAATATAAAGGATAGCATTCATGTACGTATTCCAGTAAGCAACGGCATAGAACAGGGAGATTGTAGCGATAGAAGGAAGGGCCAGCGGCAGCATGATTTTCAGGAAAATCCCGAAGTCATTGCTTCCGTCAATCTTGGCGGATTCCTCAAGGCTGTCAGGCAGCGCCTGGAAGAAGTTACGCATGATAATCATATTGAAAGCGTTGATCGCCACCGGGAATACCAGCGACCAGTAGGAGTTGATCAGGCCGACCGATTTTACAACCAGAAACGTAGGGATCATGCCCCCGCTGAACAGCATGGAGAACACTACAATGAAGTTAATGGTGTTTCTAAGCGGCAGGTATCTTCTGGACAGCCCATAGGCCATCAGCGCAGTCAGAATCATACTTACAACGGTACCTGCAATAGTGACGCCAACGGATACGCCCAGACCCTTGAAGATTGTCGGTGTGGACAGGATGTAGCGGTAAGCGTCCAGTGAAAAGGTGGTCGGGAACAGAATGAATTTTTTCGCAATCACTTCCTGGGTGGTCGCGAAGGAGCTGGCGATAATGTTTACAAAGGGCAACAGACAGGCAAGGGCGAGCAGAATCAGGACACCCGCGTTTACGATCGTAAAGATCTGTCCGCTGAGTGATTCTTTTCTTCGTGAGCTGTGGTTCATTTCATATCCTCCTCGTATTCGGTTACCTTTCAACTGTACCAAGAGGGACAAATTACGTATATAATCCGGGCATGAGGTATTGGGTTTAAGGCCGGGATATGCTATACAAGCATGACATAATCATTATCTTATTCTGTAATCATCACAGGAGGTCAGGAAAGCGTAAACGCCGCAGCCGCAAGGGTCCGGGCCACGCAATCACATAATGATTATATACGTAACGCCGGAAATTCTTTAGTCTAGGGAGCGTAATCCCCGAATGACCAAAGGAGGCTGACAAGTGAAAGTTCCAAGTATCACCGCACCATCAAATCTGAATCTGGACAAGAAAAAAGGAAGCGCATTCCTGACCGCAGCAAAGAAATACAAGCTCTTATATCTGATGATATTCCCCGGCCTGGTGTACTTCATCATATTTAAGTACCTGCCGATGGGCGGACTTGTAATAGCGTTTCAGGATTATCAGCCGTTCCTTGGAATCACGGGCAGCGAATGGGTAGGGTTCAAGCATTTCATCCGGCTGTTCACGGAGCCTACCTTTATGATGCTGCTGCGCAACACGCTCGTCCTGTTCGCGCTGAATATCGTGATTTTCTTCCCGTTGCCGATTATTGTCGCTTTAATGTTAAATGAGCTGAAGAACCGTCATCTCAAAAGCTGGATTCAAACCATCATTTACATCCCCCACTTCATGTCATGGGTTATTATTGTATCGATTACCTACGTATTCATGACGCTGGACGGCGGGTTAATTAACGAAGTGATTGCCAGCATGGGCTTCAAAAAAATCAGCTTCCTGACTTCCCCGGAATGGCTGCGCACGATTTATATCGGCCAGATCATCTGGAAAGAAATCGGCTGGTCAACTATTATCTATCTGGCTGCCATCACTGTGGTGGACCCTCAGCTGTATGAAGCTGCAGAAATGGACGGCGCTGCCCGTCTTCGCAAAACCTGGCATGTGACACTGCCGGCCATCCGTCCAGTCATCATCACCCTGCTGATCCTCAAAATCGGCAGCACGCTGGATCTTGGCTTTGAACATATGTATTTGCTGCTCAACTCGCTCAACCGCGAAGTGGCCGAAATTTTTGACACCTACATCTATACAGCGGGCTTGAAGAACGGTCAGCTCAGCTTCAGTACCACGGTAGGTATGTTCAAGGGTGTAGTCGGCTTAATCCTCGTAATGGCCTCCAACAAGCTGGCCAAAAAGATGGGCGAAGACGGCGTTTACTAAGGCAGTGTCAATTAATCTACTTTTAAAGGAGAAGAGTTATGAAAAAAAGATGGGTCAGTATGCTTGCCTGTGTTACCATGCTTTCCACATTACTGTCAGCTTGCGGAGGAGATAAAGAAGCAGAGAAAAATGCCGCCGTTGCCGATGAAAGCAAACCGCTGGAGGTTACCTGGCTGAATATCCTGCACACCGCTTCACCTCCTACAGAAACAATTAAAAAGCTGCTGGAGGAGTATACCAACACTAAGCTTACCTTCAACTGGGTACCGGATGCATCCAAGGAAGAACGTATCACTACAGCGCTTGCTTCCGGCGAGCTGGCTGATATCGTGACCTTGACGATGATGACCAACTCTTCGGTGAGAAGCTCGCTGAAATCCGGATTGTTCTGGGACGTAGGCCCTTATCTCGATGACTATGACAATCTGTCCAAGATTGCTCCGGAAATCCGTGAGGCTGCTTCCATTGAAGGCGTACTGTACGGTGTTCCGTTCCAGAAGAACCTGGCCCGCTCCGGCCTGATCATGCGTAAGGACTGGCTGGATAAGCTGGGCCTGCCGGTTCCGACTACCCTTGATGAAGTATATGAAGTGGCAAGAGCTTTTACAGAGGATGATCCGGACGGCAACGGTGTAAAAGATACAACCGGCTTCGGTGACCGTTCCGATCTGCGTTACAGCAGCTTTAAAACACTGAGCTCCTACTTCGGTACGCCGAACGGCTGGAAAGTGGATGAGAGCGGCAAATTCACGCCGGAATTCGATACCCAGGAATACTTGGACACTTTGAATTTCTCCAAGAAGCTGTATGAAAACGGATACCTGGCCCAGGACTTCGCAGTTACAGCCAAAACCGACCAGCAGCAGCAGTTCGCCCAGGGTAAAACCGGTATTTACACAGGTATGGTTGATATCTCCAGCCTGAGAACACTGTCCCAGGATCTCCAGGAAGGCCTTGAGCTCGTGCCGATTAACAAAATCTCGAACGGTGACGGCAAGTACCACATCTGGTCCGAAGGCAGCGGCGTCGGCGGTCTGATGGCATTCCCGAAATCCGAGGTTAAAACCGAAGCACAGCTGAAAAGACTGCTGCAGTTCGTCAATGACCTGATCGACGAAGAAGCATTCATGCTCATGACAGGCGGTATCGAAGGTACACATTACGAGTATGACGAAAACGGCGCTTATAAAATTCTTGATAAAGAGCTTTGGCAGGCAGATGTACAGCCTTTCTCCTCCAGCAGACCAAGTGAAATTGCTTATACGCTGAAGGATGCCAATCCGGAGAAGCAGCTGGCTAATGAACTGATCCGTGAGAACGACCAGTATGCCGTGTTTGATCCGACTGTGCCGCTCGATTCCGCAACAAACAACGAGCAGGGTACGGAGCTGGCTAAGATCATTACTGACGCGACTTTCAAGTACATCATGGGACAATCGAATGAAGCTGACTTCAAAAAGGCGGTACAGACCTGGAAGGATTCCGGCGGTACCAAGATTACTGAAGAATATGAAGCAGCCTACAAGCTGACTCAGAAGTAAGATATTGAATCTGCGTTACAATTGGCGAGCCCACCCCCACCGGGTGGGTTCGTTGTGCAGGATTAGCAGGGGCTGAGGTGAGAGATGATGAAGCATATAGTGATCAGCAGGACAGGCGGAGGCGACTTCAGCTCTGTTCAGGCAGCGGTGGACAGCATACCGGAAGAGTGTGCGGAGATTACAGTCTTGCACATAGAAGCAGGAATTTATTATGAAAAGCTGCGCATCAATAGACCTAACTTGCAGCTGATAGGTCAAGGTGAAGTCAGACTGTCCTATGACGATTATGCGCGCAAGCCGGGGAATGAAGGGACGCCCATCGGCACCTTTGGCTCATGCAGCACTTACATTACCGGTGATAACATTACGGCGGAAAATATCATTTTTGAGAATACGGCCGGCAGCAGTGATGAGGTGGGTCAGGCGGTTGCCCTGTATGTGGATGCGGACCGGGTTGTTTTCCGGAACTGCACCTTTCTGGCGGCGCAGGATACGCTTTATCTGGCCAGACCGAAGGAAGAAAAGCTGAACCGGAGCGGACGTAATTATTTTGAGCATTGCCGGATCACCGGGGATATCGATTTTATTTTTGGCTCGGCGACGGCTTATTTTCATGAATGCGAAATTACCAGCCTGAATCTTGGCAAGGAGATTAACGGCTTCGTTACGGCTGCCGCTACCCCTGAGGATAAGCAGACAGGCTTTGTGTTTCATAAATGCCGGCTGGTCAGCGATGCAGCCGGGGGCAGTGTGTATCTGGGGAGACCCTGGCGTGACTATGCCCGTACGGCCTTTATAGATTGCTGGATGGGGGCACATATCTGCCGTGAGGGCTGGAGTGACTGGGACAAGGCTGCTGTCTGGCATACCGTGCATTACGGTGAAGCCGGTTCTGAGGGACCGGGAGCGCATGCGGACAAGCGGGTCGGCTGGTCCAGGCAGCTGAGTGAGCGTGAGCTGGACCAGCTTACACCTGAAGCCGTTTTCGGCGGGGAAACGGACTGGATTGGCTGAAGTTAAAGGATAATGCTGAAGGCGCTATTGTAACTATAAGAGGAGGATGCAAAGTGGGAGAGAAGTGGGCTGTAAAGATGGCGGATACGCTGATGGAGCGTCTGCCAAGACTCTATGAGGACAAGGGTTACAACGGTAAATGGTCTTACGATTACGGCGTGGTATTGAAAGGGTATGAGCTGCTCTGGAAGCAGACCGGCGACCGTAAATATTTCAGCTATATTGCTGATAATATGGATTACTTCATTCAGGAGGACGGAAGCATCCGCGGATACCGCCAGGATGAGAATAATATTGATCATATCAACAACGGCAAGCTGCTGTTCACTCTTTACGCAGAGACAGGACTTGAGAAATACAAGCTGGCGGCGGGTCACCTGCGGGATCAGCTGCGGACCCACCCCCGGACCTCTGAGGGCGCCTTCTGGCACAAGAATATATATCCGTATCAGATTTGGCTCGACGGCCTTTATATGGGTTCGCCGTTCTATCTGCAGTATCTGCTGGCTTTTGAAGAGGGGGCGGATCTGGGGGATGTAACAAAGCAGTTTATTCTGTGCGAAAAGCATACCAAGGACCCGGTAACCGGCCTGCTGTTCCATGCCTGGGATGAAAAAAAGGTTCAGCCGTGGTGCGATCCGCAGACCGGCCTGTCCGAGAATTTCTGGGGCCGTTCGATGGGCTGGTACCTGATGGCGCTGGTGGATGTGCTGGAGCTGCTGCCTGCGGATCACGCTGACTATAATGAGCTGGTGCGCATTCTGCGGGATACCCTCGGCGCGTTGAAGAGCTATCAGGATGCTGAAACCGGCGTGTGGTACCAGGTGGTTAATCTGGCAGAGCGCAAAGGCAACTATCTGGAGGCATCGGCTTCGAGCATGATCGTCTATGCACTGGGCAAAGGCATCCGTCTCGGTGTGCTGGATGACAGCTGGAGTGAGATGCTGGACCGCGGCTACACCGGACTGATCACCGAATTTGTGCTTGTTACGAAGGAAGGACTGGTTAACCTGAACAAAAACTGCCAGGTTGCCGGGCTCGGCGGCGCGGATAAACGTGACGGAACGTATGCCTACTATATCAGTGAGCCGATCATTACGAATGACCAGAAGGGGCTTGGGGCATTCCTGCAGGCCTGTGCGGAATATGAGCAGCTAAGAGCAGGCTCCGGAGTTTCCGGACAAGGAGGTTCTCATGCTGCAGTATAATATTGCCGATTACGGCGCACAGCGGGACAGCGGAATCCTCGCGACATCCGCGATTAATGAGGCGGTTGCAGCGGCAAGTGAAGCCGGAGGCGGGACGGTATATGTTCCGGCAGGATGTTTTCTCAGCGGTGCCATTGTTCTGAAAAGCAACATCGAGCTTCATCTGAGCCCAGGGGCTGTGCTGTCCTTCAGTACGGATCAGGGAGATTATCCGGTGGTGGAATCCCGGTGGGAAGGCGTCCGGCAGCAGGTCTATGCCTCCTGTATCTACGGCAGCGACCTGGTTAATATCTCGATCACAGGCAGCGGAACGCTTGACGGCAACGGCGGACCGTGGTGGGATGTATTCCGTAACCGCCGCAGCGAGCTTGCCTATCCTCGTCCGAAGCTGATCAGCTTTGACCGCTGCAGCCGGGTAACGATCAAGGATGTAACGCTGCTCAATTCGCCAAGCTGGACGGTTAATCCGATCGAGTGCAGCAATGTCACTGTGGACAATGTGTCCATTATCAATCCGGCCGATTCCCCGAATACGGACGGCATTGATCCCGAGTCGTGTAACGGTGTGCGGATCAGCAACTGCAGCATTGATGTCGGGGACGACTGTATCGCGATTAAGGCAGGTACCGAGGATACGGCAGAACGGATTCCCTGCGAAAATATTACGATCACGAACTGCACGATGGCCCACGGCCACGGCGCTGTGGTGCTTGGCAGTGAGATGAGCGGAGATATCCGCAATGTCGTCATCAGTAACTGCATCTTTAAGGAGACAGACCGCGGTATCCGCATGAAGTCACGGCGCGGCCGGGGCGGAACCGTTGAGGATATCCGCATCTCCAACGTTGTAATGGACCATGTGCTGTGTCCGTTCACAATGAATCTATATTACTTCTGCGGCCCACGCGGCAAGGAGAAATATGTCTGGGACAAGAACCCGTATCCGGTTACAGAGGAGACGCCATGCTTCCGCCGCGTTCATTTTGCGAATATTACGGCGCGCAATGTGCATGCTGCTGCGGGATTCCTGTACGGCTTGGCCGAGCAGTATGTGTCTGAGGTAACGTTCAGCAATGTTGATATTTCAATGGCAGAGAATGCGGTGCCGGGCCATCCGGATATGATGACCGGCATGGAGGATATGAATAACCGCGGGTTCTACCTCGGCAATGTGCGGAATGTGCGGTTTCATCAGGTGACGGTTGAGAATCATGAAGGCCCGGCCTTCTACATCGAGAACGGTGACCGGGTTGAGCTTACCGGCTGCGAGTCGCGGAATACACGTAAGCCGGAGCAGCTGGAAGAGCGGGTAACGCTTGCCGGGGCTGATCTGAATCTGAAGGGATAGGACGGTAACGGGATGAGTGAGCATAAGGTTCCATTAGAGTCGCTGCTGGGTGATCTGCCGGAGCACGGTCCGGGACCGGTAGAAGCGGTGCTGCTTAAGCAGGAAATTCATGACGGCTTCCGGCTGGAATCACTGCTGCTTACGCTGAACGGGCTGGAAAAGGTGCCGGCCACGCTTGTGAAGCCGCTTGAAGGCGACGGGCCGTTTCCGCTGGTGCTGTTCAACCACTCACATGGCGGGAATTATACGAACGGCCGTAAGGAGCTGCTTAGCAGCAGCCCTTATCTGCAATCGCCTTCCTTTGCCAGGACGCTGACAGATATGGGCTATGCCGTCTGCTGCATAGACATGTGGGGCTTCAATGAGCGCAGCGGCAAGGCAGAGAGTGAGCTGGTAAAAGAAATGCTCTGGACCGGCAAGGTACTGTGGGGCATGATGCTCTACGACAGCCGCCGCACACTTGATTATCTGTGCTCGCGTGAGGACATTGACGCTAAGCGGATCGGCACTATCGGCATGTCTATGGGCGGACTGATGGCCTGGTGGCTGGCGGCGCTGGATGAGCGGGTCAAGGTAACCGTCGATATTTGCGGGCAGGTGGATGCCCAGACCCTGATCGACAAAAGAGGTCTGGACTATCACGGCTTCTACTCCTACGTTCCAGGTCTGCTCAAGCACTACACGACGCTTGCGATACAGCAGCGGATCGTGCCGCGGCCGCGGATGAGCCTGAACGGACGCAGCGACCGGATGTGCCCGGCCGAAGGAATAAAGCTGCTGGACGAGGGCCTGTCTGCAGCCTATGAGGCCGCCGGCAAGCCGGAGCTCTGGCAGAATGTCACAGCAACAGGCGGACACATGGAGACGCTGGAAATGCGGGTGGCCTGGCAGGCCTTTTTGGCGGAGCATTTGTAGGTAGTGAGTAGCAGCTGAAGGCTATAGAGTACAGTGTTACATGGTTTGCTGAAGGTGAATGAAAGTTTGCTGAGGGTGACTGAAAGTTGCTTGTTAGCTGAAAGTTGCTGAGCTGAATGAAAGGTGCTGTGTTAGCTGAAAGATGCTGAGCTGGATGAAAGATGCTGTGTTAGAGCTATTGAGCGGTGCCAAAGCCTGTCGGGTGCATGCCAATGGCTACCGTGTCTGTTCCAGCAATTAGGTCGATTTTGGCCATCTAAATTGCCGATTTCGCCGATGTTAAATCCATTAGTTGGAAATCCTCCGCCTAATTCGGGCAAAATCTAGCTTTACGGGAAATTCGGCAGAATTAAGTGGATTTTTTCCTGCTAATGTTGTTTTTACGTTGTTTAATGAAATATTAGGCGGCGGATTTCCACTTAAAATAGGTTAGCGTTCGAGTTAATTAGTAATAGAAGATACTAGAAAGGTGGGTTAACAGGCTTATGACTGCAATCATCCGTAATCCGATACTGCCCGGCTTCAATCCGGACCCGTGCATTCTGCGTGTCGGGAAGACTTATTATATCGCTGTTTCATCATTCGAATGGCTGCCGGGGGTGCGGATCTATTCATCTGCCAATCTGGCGGACTGGGCGCATTGCACCGACATTCTCACCACGCAGGTGGAACTGCGCGGGAATCCCAAGAACTGCAGCATCTGGGCACCGCAGCTGAGCTATCATGATAATCTGTTCTATCTGCTGTACACCGATGTTAAAAGCACCAAACGGCCGTTCAAGGACTGCCATAATTACCTGATGACGGCACCCTCCATCGAAGGCCCTTGGTCAGAGCCGGTCTATCTGAACAGCAGCGGCTTCGATCCGTCCCTGTTTCACGACAGTGACGGCCGGAAATGGCTGCTTAATGCGCTATGGGATTACCGCATACTGGAGGGCAATAAGTCCAGCGGTATTGTGATCCAGGAGTATGACGCTGCCGCACAGCGGCTGATCGGCGAGCCCGCCAAGCTGTTCGACTGTACGCCGCTCAAGAAGACGGAAGCGCCGCATATCTATAAGCAGAACGGCTACTATTACCTGATTACCGCCGAAGGCGGAACAGGCACAGGGCATGCCGTTACAGTAGCCCGTTCCCTGGAGCTTGCCGGTCCTTATGAGGTGGACCCGCTCAATCCGATGCTTACCTCGCGGAACAACCCGGACCTGCCGCTGCAGTGTGCCGGACACGGCAGCCTGGTGCAGACACCGGGCGGACAATGGTACATGGCTCATCTCTGCACCCGTCCGGTGGACGGCGAGTATGCCATTCTCGGGCGCGAGACAGCGCTGCAGCAGGTGTACTGGGACGAAGCAGGCTGGCTGCGCCTCAGTGCAGGCGGGAATGAACCGCAGCTTACACTTGCTGCACCTGAGGGGGTAACCGTGAACGGGACTCCCCGCAGCAGCGTGTTCGAAGACAGCTTCGACGGTCCGCAGCTGAAGAAGACATGGAATACGCTGCGGATTCTGGCTGACGACAGCTGGTGTTCGCTGGCAGCGCGTCCCGGTTATCTGCGGCTGACTGCCGGGGAGTCGGTGCAGAGCCTGTTCAAGCACCATATCCTGGCGGTCCGGCAGAGTGATATAAGCTTCCGTGCAGAAACGAAGCTTGAATATCAGCCGCAGAGCTATCTGCAGATGGCCGGCCTGCTGCTCTATCTGAATGAAGATAACTACCTGTACGCTTACATCACGAAGGAGCAGGGCCAGGACCGCGTGCTGCGGCTGATGAAATGCGAGGCGGACAGCTTCAGCTATGAGCCTGCGGCTATTGTGTTAGACGATCAGTCGCCTGTACAGCTCGCAGTGTCCGTGGATGGTGCAACGGGGCAATTCTTCTACCGCAGCAGTGATGCGGAGGACTGGACAGCCCTTTACGGAACCCAAAAGCTCGGCTTCCTCTCCGGCGGCTTCACCGGTAATTTCGTCGGCATTGCTGCCCATGATATGAACCAGTTCGCCGGCAGCTTCGCGGATTTTGCACATTTCCGCTATGAGGGCAAGGATCAGTAAAGCAGGGTTAAGATGAACGGTAAAAGGATGAACGGCCATTACAGCCGTGCATCCTTTTTTGCTTTTTACTCCTGAGCGGAGTAATGTGATTATCTGAGAATCTGAGAATCTGTTTGTACAAACAATCCTTAGGAGAGGCGGAATATGTAATGAACACCAGAACACTGGGACGTGAAGGGCTGAACGTATCAGCGCTTGGACTCGGCTGCATGGGGATGTCTGATTTCTACAGCGGGCGGGATGATCAGGAGTCATTGCGGACGATTTACCGTGCGTTTGATTTGGGCATTCATTTTCTGGATACCGCAGATATGTATGGAGTCGGCCGGAATGAGGAGCTGGTAGGCCGGGCGGTAAAAGGCCGCCGTAACGATGTAATCATCGCTACCAAGTTCGGTAATGTGCGCAGCAGCGACGGGAGAATGCTTGGCATTAACGGCCGGCCGGAATATGTAAAGGAGGCCTGTGATGCCAGCCTCCGCCGGCTGGGCGTCGATCATATCGACCTGTACTACCAGCACCGGGTCGACCCAAATACGCCAATTGAAGAAACGGTAGGCGCGATGGCGGATCTGGTTCAGGCGGGTAAAGTCCGTTTCCTCGGCTTGTCGGAAGCCGGAGCAGCTACCATTCAGCGTGCTCACCAGGTGCATCCGATTTCGGCGCTGCAGACGGAATATTCCCTTTGGAGCCGGGATGTTGAGGATGAGATCCTGCCGGTCTGCCGTGAGCTTGGCATTGGCTTTGTGCCGTACAGCCCGCTTGGCAGGGGCTTTCTGACCGGGCAGATCCGCACGTTTGAGGATTTGGCTGAGGATGACTACCGCCGGAATTCCCCGCGTTTTCAGGGCGAGAACTTCAACAAAAACCTGGAGCTTGTAGAGCGCATCAAAGAGATTGCCGCCGAACAGGAGGTTCAGCCGTCACAGCTGGCTTTGGCCTGGCTGCTCGCCCAGGGTGAAGACATTGTGCCAATCCCGGGCACTAAACGGACAAAGTACCTGGAGGAGAATGCCGGCGCACTGGCGATCCGGCTGAGTGACGGCGACCTGGAGCGTATTAATGAGGCAGCACCCAAAGGCAGCGCGGCCGGAATGCGTTATCCGGAGCAGGGGATGAGAAGCGTGAGCCTGTAACGCATCTGGAGGAGCAGGAATGGCTCTAAACGTATAGGAACAACGAAAAAAGATGATTCCGGTATTACGGAGTCATCTTTTTTTGCCGAGAAGTCATGTACATGTCTGGATAACGCGAACTATGGCCAAATGCTACGGCTATCCCGAATAGAAGGCCACAATAAACTTTATCTAAATGGAAAAACGCCATCTAATTCACCGCTAAACCCCGCTATCGAAAATCTAGTTGGAAAAAGGCCACTTAATTATGTTGAAATTACCTTCAAGCCGGAAAATAGCCCGAAATAGGTGGTGAATTTCCAGCTAATCGTTGTGGAGGACGAGAAATACAGAAACTAAGTGGCGAAAATCCAACTAGATAGTTGGAACTTGAAGTCGGATAAGCCTATTCCATCATTCTGGTTATCGTTGCTGTGTCGAGAATATGCAGCCATTCCAGCAGCTCCGGTATCAGAGGTATTACTTGGAATTCCTCCAGGCAGGACAACCGTTCAATACTCTTGAAATCATGTTTATTTGTCGGCAAATTAGCTATATTCAAGCAGGCTGCCCCGTTCCTGTACCCTATTATTTCTCTTTACGTCCATTTTCCTTTGGAACCACCCGCGCCGGACGGCTGACCCAGTTGCTGCGGTTCATCGGCTTAACGGCGTCAATCCGCGGATTAACCGGTTCCTGGGTATTTTCATCAGGTGTCTGTGTTCTTGCCGCTATTGCTTCCGGGTGCTGCCGTTTAGGCAGACCTCCGCCGTTGTGCTTGCCCCGGTTCCATGCATTGTTCTTTCTCACTCGTTACACTCCTTCATTCTGCTTATTAATACACCATATCACATCAGGAAAAGGTTAGAAAGCACCGGAGCTATAGAAGCGCCTGTGTATTTTCGTCTGCTGCTGGGGTAATAAAGGGAATAATTCCATAACGCAAGCCCTAAGCATAAAAGTGTTATTTTGACAAGTTACAAAATGTACTATTGATAATCTGTACTCCTGTCTATAATGATATAGAATTTGAAAGGAGAGCACCCTGATGGTCATCAAGATAATTACGGACAGCGGTTCCGATCTGCCCCTTGAGTATGTTGAGAAGTATAATGTGACGATTGTTCATCTGCCGGTTCATTTCGGGCATGATCTGATGCCTGAGCACACAGAGACCAAAGTCTTTTATGAAATGATGCGTGAATCCAAGGAGCTGCCGACAACGGCCAGTCCAAGCCCGCAAAGTTTCCTCGAAGCATTCAAGGAGGTGGAACCTGGTACAGATATTATGGTCCTCTGCATGTCATCCAATATCAGCAGTACTTATCAGACAGCCACGATTGCCAAGGAGATGTATGAGGAAGAAGGACATCCGAACGCGATTGAAGTTATAGATACCAAAAGATTTTCCGGAGGCCTGTCGCTCATCGTGGCAACAGCTGCGAGATTATCACTGACTTGCAGCCTGGCCGAACTAAAGGAAAAGGTGCTTAAGCAAGTAGGGGAAACAACAGCCTATTTCACACTCGACACTTTAGAAAACGTTATAAAGGGCGGACGCTTAAACCGTCTGTCAGGCGCTGTAGCATCGGTTCTGAATATTAAGCTGCTGCTGAAGATCAGTGAGGACGAGGGCAAAGTTGAGGTAGTGGAGAAAACCCGCGGCCTGCCCAAAGCACTGAATCTGCTGCTGAGCAAGCTGGACGAGAAGCAGTATGATTATGAAAAAGCGGCGATTGCCATCGTTCACAGCAACTGTGAGAAGCTGGCACTTGAGATCAAATCGCGTATTCTCGAAAAGCATCCCTTCAAAGAAGTCGTATTCTCCAGTATGGGGCCGGTTATGGGGACATACGCCGGTGAAGGCGGAATTGGTGTAGCCTTTTAAGCTGTGCCTGGTTTCATCCGTATAATTATTAGAGCCCGTAGAACCGTACCTGGCTGTCAGCAGATGTACGGTTTTTTGGCGTGGATGATTCTAAATTACTCAGGCAAGGCAATATCGCATAGAGACCAACGGGCGGCCGCCGGAATGACACCATCGTATAGGCATCTGCATAGAATGGAGCAAATCCATTAACGGAGGTCATACGCTATGTCGACATATAATACCAGCCAGACGGCTGCGGTCATTTATCAGGCAGATCCGGCGGTTGTGCAGCATTTACACGGGGTCCGCGATTCGCTGCATCAGTCCTGTAAGCCATACTTAAACCACAAGGTAAAGGTGCAGACGCTTGACGGAATGACACACGAAGGCATTATTGCCGGAATGGACAGCAAAAATATATACCTGATGATCACTGTCACCGTTGAGTCACCGCGCGGTTTCTATAACCCCTATTACAAGCCGTATCCGGGGCCGGGCTATCCTTATCCGGGACCTGTGAACAACAATGTCATTCTGCCGCTGGTGCTGTTCGAGCTGCTTGCCATCTCTTTGATCTAACTACGGTATTGGGTATTACAAAAGGCATGGTCCGTTTTTGCTGCAGCGGTGCAGCTTAATCGGTCATGTCTTTTTTGACGAGGCTGTCGAACGTATGAGGCAAAGAGGATACCGGGTAACCCTCGGTGAGACCGTCTACAAATAATGACAAAGCAAGGTCTGCTCCGGGCAGAGAATGGGGAACTGAATGTAATCAGATGATGCAGGATGAGGATATAGATCTGATTATTCCGCCATGGGGCGGAGAACTGCTGATTGAAATGCTGGAGTTTATTGATTTTGACCGGATCAGACCCAAATGGGTGATGGGATTCTCCGACATCAGCCTCCTGCTGCTTGCTATCACCTTGCGGACCGGGAGATACTGTTCGGACGGAGCGGGGGGAACCAGCCGGTGCTCGGCTATACTGCAGAAGACGTATACCGTGATTTGGCAGAAGAGTTGCAGCTCCCGGTCCTTTATGACCTTGATTACGGGCATGTTCCGCCGCAAATGACGCTGGTTAACGGCGCTTATGCTGAGGTAGAGGCCGTTAACGGCCGGGGGACGGTTAAACGATATTTCTATGAATAATATATAAAAGGTACATACATGCATACACGCGAATAAAGAGGCAGTCCGCCGGGCTGCCTCTTTATTCCTTATTACATATTCACAATTGCGGTAATTTCCTCATCCAGATCCAGCCGTACATTCTCGCGGTAAGCGCGGATGCCGTACTCGCTGTACAGATAACGGAGAATGGCTTCAATCATATTGGATTCCACCAGGTATTGGCTGCGTCCCTGAATCCAGACTTCGGCAGAATAGCCGGTATCTTCATCCCAGCTGAGCTCGACCTGGACGTCCTGAACACGGACATCCTTGCGTTCAGCCATGTGGAGGCAGATCGAATTAATGATTTCATCCATGCTGAGAACAGTCGTAGACATTAGTAGCGGCCGTCTCTTTCTTCAAGTCTGCGTCTTTCTCTTCTGCGGCGGAAGAAGGACATTACGAGCACCACCACAAGGTAGATGGCAAGCATATTGACCAGGAAGCCGAGAATATTACCGAAGGCGCCCATTCCGGCAAACATGCTGCCGAACAGGAAACCGGCAAGACCGCCGATCATCATGCCTTTCATCAGGCCGCCGCCGCTAAAAAATCCCCGGTTTGCTGTGCCGGCGGTTCCGGCTGTCGTACCAGTAGTGCTATCGCTTTTCTTAACATTATCCGTAGTTGATTTCTTCGGAGTCGTGGTAAAGCCGCGGCTGCCGGATTTAAACCCTCCGCCGCGCCGCGCATCCGCAAAATCGGGAGCGGTTACAGCAAAGAACAGGGTAAAGGCCATTACAATCATCATTACACGTTTCATCGATTTCATTTAGTACGAGTACCCTCCTAAGGTTGTCTCAAGATTTGTAGTTCTGCCCGGTAATACGTAGTATGTCCTTGGAGGTTTCAATTTTAAATAAAATAATTTCAAATTATTTTATCCGGATGATGTGCGGACAAAAAAAAGTGCGTGGACATATCGTCCACGCCAAAACATTTGTCAGAGAGTTGCCTTGTTCTCCACGTAACCTTCCGATACAAGCTCAAGCGCTCCGGTAGCCGGATCGATGATCATGCCGTGAACAGGTACGTTTGGGGGGAGTAAGGGATGGCGCTTAATCAGCTCCACAGTCTGAATTACCCCGTCCTTCACATTGTCAAACCCGCGCAGCCACTTGGTCAGCTTAATTCCCGAATTCTCAAGCGTGGACAGTACTTCTTCGGATATGCCGCGCTCTTTAATGGAGTTGATCATCTTGTCCGCATTCAGGGAAGCCATACCGCATTCATAATGTCCGACGACAATAACCTCATCCGCATCCAGCTCATAAAGCGCGACCATAACGCTTCGCATAACCGATCCGAAGGGCTGGGAGATGACGGCACCGGCATTTTTGATAATTTTGACATCACCGTTTTTGAAATTCATCGCTTTTGGCAAAAGCTCAACCAGCCGCGTATCCATACAGGTGATGACCAGCATTTTTTTATCCGGGAAGCGGCTGGTCAGATAGGTTTCGTATTCTTTTTCCTCAACAAACTTCTTATTAAAATCCAAAATCTCCGATACGTGTGTCATGACCATGCTTCCTCCTAAAAGTAGTATTGTGTAATGTAGGCTTTACGTATGTACGTAATGTCTATTCACCAATTTGGTAATGAATGAACTATTTCAAATTTGAAGCTGAAAGCTCTGAGATGATTATAAGGATTATAAATGATGGTCGTCAATAACCTGTGTCTAGCATCACTGAAAAAGGGGGCATCGCCGGCCCGCTGATGGGGAAAACGGCTGATTGATATTCTTGTGCCCCAAAAAGTGGCTTGGAACTGAAGCGGTGATTTTTACCTGGTGAGATCATATCGTTTCTGGCTGCGTGTATCAATACCCGTACAGCAATGTCCATATAATACAGCATAGTTGCTTATCCCCATTCAAAAAAGTATCATCAAGAAGAATAAGGAAAATAGAGAAAGCTGGTGGATGGAAATGGAACAGGCAGTTCAGGACAGATGGGAAGCATTTCAGGAACTATTATCTAAAATCAGCAGCTACGGCGAAGCAATTGGACTTCTGCACTGGGATATGCAGACTGGTGCGCCCCGTAAAGGCGTAGAGGTCCGCTCAGGAACGATCGGCATACTCACAGGGGAGCTGTTCCGGCTGGAAACGTCTGAGGAGATGGGCGAATTCACAGCTTTTTTCAGCAGTCCCGGGGTAGCGGGCCAGTTGAGCGATATCCAGAACAAAATCGTCAAGGACTGCCGCAAGGAGTATGAACGCAGCAAAAGTATCCCGTCCAAAACATTCGAGGAGTATGCCGCGCTGGCTGCCCGTTCCCAGAGCATCTGGGAGGAAGCCAAGGCGAGTGATGATTTTGCCTCCTTTGAGCCCTTCTTAAGCAAAATCGTCGCCTACAAACAGGAGTTCATCGATTATTGGGGCGTTAAGGATACCCGCTACGACACGCTGCTGGATATGTACGAGCCTGACCTGACTGTTGCCAAGGTGGACGAGCTGTTCGGCCGTCTGCGCAGCCGTCTGGTGCCGCTGGTAGAAGCGATTAGCGCAGCCCCAGACAAGCCGGATACAGAATTCCTGAGCCAGATCTACGCCAAAGAGCAGCAGGAAAAGTTCGGCCTGTTCGTGCTGGAGCAGATGGGCTATGACTTTGATGCAGGACGCCTGGACGAGAGTGTGCATCCGTTCGCTACCGGCCTCAATCCGGGGGATGTGCGCATTACAACCAATTATCTGCTGGATAATGTAACGAGTGCGATTTTCAGCTCGCTCCATGAAGGCGGACACGCCCTCTATGAGCAGAATATCAGCAAGGAGCTGGTGGGAACGCCGCTGTCCGGGGGCACCTCCATGGGTATCCATGAATCCCAGTCCAGACTATGGGAGAATATGATCGGCCGCAGCCGCGCCTTCTGGCAGCGTTATTACGGTGATCTGCAGCAGCACTTCCCTGAACAGCTCACCGGTATTGAAGTGGAGCACTTCTACCGTGCAATCAACAGTGTAGGGAACTCTTTCATCCGGATTGAAGCAGACGAGCTGACCTATAACCTGCATATCATTATCCGCTATGAAATCGAGAAGCTGATCTTTAATGAAGGGCTGGAGGTTAAAGATCTGCCTAAGACCTGGAATGCCAAATATCAGGAATATCTGGGTATTACTCCGCCATCCGATGCGCTGGGTGTACTGCAGGATGTACACTGGTCCGGGGGAGATTTCGGTTATTTTGCCTCCTATTCGCTGGGGAATATGTATGCCGCACAAATCTTGAATACGCTCCGCAAAGAGCTGCCTGAATTCGACAGCCTGATCGCTGATGGCAACCTGATTCCAATCAAGGAGTGGCTGACCGATAAAATCTACCGCTTCGGCAAAAGCCTGACTCCGTCGCAAATTATTGAGCAGGTAACCGGCGAGCCGCTGAACCCGGATTATCTGGCGGATTATCTGGAAACGAAATATAAAGAACTCTATAATCTGTAGTTTTTCAGCTGCCGGGTGTGCCCAGCAGGCTGGAATGACAGCCCTTAACAGGATATAATAGAAGAAAACCGCACACGGAAGGATTTTGTTATGGCAAATACTTATACTTACAGCCGCAGGGAAGAGGTGGCAAATGCAATTACGCACGGTATCGGTACGGTGCTGAGTGTAGCTGCTCTTGTTCTGCTCGTTGTGTATGCCAGCCTGGAAGGAACGGCCTGGCATGTGGTCAGCTTCTCAATCTACGGGACAACAATGCTGCTGCTGTACCTCAACTCAACACTGGTGCATAGTCTGCGGGAGGGCAAAGCGAAGGATCTGTTTGAGTTCTTCGATCATTCCTCCATCTATCTGTTCATTGCCGGCACTTATACGCCGTTCCTGCTCGTTGCGATCCGCGGACCGCTGGGCTGGAGCCTGTTCGGTATTGTCTGGGGCGTAGCGTTGTTCGGTGTTGCCTTCAAGGCCTTCTTTGTTAAGAAGTTCCTGTTCATGTCCACGATCTTCTACATCGCCATGGGCTGGCTGATCGTAATCGCCTGGAGCCCGCTGTCAGCGGCTGTTGCCGGCGGCGGAATGGCACTCTTGATGACTGGCGGTATCCTGTACACGCTGGGAACGATCTTTTATGTGTGGAGAGGGTTTCCGTTCCACCATGCGGTCTGGCATATTTTCGTGCTGGCCGGCAGTGTGACACACTTCTTTGCCGTTCTGATCTACCTGCTGCCGATCCGTTAAAAGCCGTAAAATAACAGGGAGCGGATGCATTTTGTATACAAAAAAAGATGACAAGCAAAAAAGCTTGACATCTTTCTTTGTTTTCGGTATCATAAGGGACGTTGTGATGCTGTAAAGTGTTTTTCCTTGACGAAGGGAGTGCCCTTGATGAGTCAGGAGAATAGGCTCGAGAAGACGAACCGGATTAACCTGTTATTCGCATTCTATGAACGTCTGCTTACCGATAAACAGCAAACGTTTCTGAAATATTATTTCCACGATGATTTCTCCCTGGGGGAGATTGCCGCGGAATTTGAGATCAGCCGCCAGGCCGTGTATGAGCATATCAAGCGTGCCGAGCAGGTGCTGGAGAATTATGAAGAGAAGCTTGGCCTGCTGGCCAAACATGACGACCGTAACCGGTATTTAGAAGAACTGCGCAGACTGCCTGATAATGGGATGCTGCCTGAGCAATATAAATTGCGGTTCACAGAGCTTGTGGATCGTTTGCAGAGGTTAGAGTAGCATGAAGGGAGCAAGCCGCCTATGGCATTTGAAGGTTTAACCGGAAGATTGCAGAATGTGTTCAGCAAGCTGCGCGGCAAAGGGAAGGTATCCGAGGATGACGTAAACGAAGCCATGCGCGAAGTGCGTCTGGCGCTTCTCGAAGCCGATGTTAACTTCAAAGTCGTTAAGGACTTCGTGTCCAAGGTGAAGGAGAAGTCAGTCGGCAAGGAAGTAATGGACAGCTTTACTCCCGGCATGGTCATCATCGACATCGTTAACAAAGAAATGACCGAGCTGATGGGCGGAAGCCAGGCGAAGCTGGCTAAGTCGAATAAGCCGCCGACTGTAATCATGATGGCGGGTCTGCAGGGAGCCGGTAAGACGACGACCTCAGGCAAGCTGGCTAAGCTGCTGCAGAAGGGCAATCACCGCCCGCTGCTCGTAGCAGGCGACATTTACCGCCCGGCAGCGATCAAGCAGCTGCAGGTGCTAGGGGAGCAGATTAAAGTTCCTGTATTCGCACTCGGTGATCAGGTCAGTCCGGTAGAGATTGCCAGACAGGCCATCCAGCATGCGAAGGATAATAATCTGGATTATGTCATCATCGATACTGCAGGCCGCTTGCATATTGATGAAGCACTGATGGATGAGCTGAAGCAGATCCATAGTACAGTGAATCCTGATGAAGTCCTGCTCGTAGTCGATGCGATGACCGGTCAGGATGCCGTCAACGTAGCTGAGAGCTTCAACAAGCAGCTTGAGCTTACCGGCGTAGTACTGACTAAGCTTGACGGCGATACACGCGGTGGTGCTGCATTGTCCGTCAAAGCTGTAACCGGCTGCCCGATCAAATTCGCTGCTCTAGGCGAGAAGATCGACGCGCTGGAGCCGTTCCATCCGGAACGTATGGCTTCCCGTATCCTTGGTATGGGCGACATGCTCTCCCTGATTGAGAAGGCCCAGGCCAATATCGACACCGAGAAAGCGAAGGAAATGGAACGTAAGATGCGCAATGCAGAGTTTACGTTCGATGACTTCCTGGAGCAAATGGACCAGGTCAAGAAGCTTGGACCGATCGATCAGATTCTTGATATGCTGCCTGGCATGAATAAGGCCAAGGGCATGAAGGACCTGAAGGTGGACGACAAGCAGATGGGCCGTGTCGAAGCGATTGTTCATTCCATGACCAAAGCCGAGAAAGCCCAGCCCGAAATCATTAACCATAACCGCCGCAAGCGGATTGCCGCCGGCAGCGGAACGAATGTGGCCGAGGTCAACCGGCTGATCAAGCAATTCGATGAGATGCGCAAGATGATGAAGCAGTTCTCCGGTATGATGGGCGGAATGAGCGGCAAGGGCGGCAAGAAAAACGCCATGAAGCAGCTCAAGAGTCTTGGCGGCAAGGCCGGGATGAAGTTCCCTTTCCGTTGATCTGAAACTTTTTTGATCTTAATCTTTAGGGTTTACCCTAGATCAGATATAGTACAACATCAGATGATCAATCGGTTTTCGCTCTTAATCTTTTAAGCAGTAGTTTGTGTTAAACCTGTCGTCCGGTACCGCCGTAGTCAAGCGGGTCCCGTTAGGGACGAAAAGCGATGCCCGATCCATCATCCCAAGATCCCGCCAGTCTGAACGCCCACGCCAGTTGCACTTAGCGGGTGTCCAGAGGGCAGAGCCCTTGGGGCCCTCCCTTGGAAG
>NZ_CCDG010000048.1 GCF_000723885.1 Paenibacillus camerounensis | reverse complement strand
TAGTTATGATGAACGAAAGGCAGCCCCTGTTCGCACACCGTAGGTTAAAATGGAAGTGGGTACCACCATTTCAGAGCTACATGCGAAAGGAGCTGTTACTATGAAGAATACCATAAAATACGTCGGTTTGGATGTGTCTAAAGAAAAAATTGCGGTGGCGATTGCAGATGAGGGCCGGGAGCCTGCACGGTATCATGGCGCAATTGCCCACACGCCAGATGCTGTAGGGCGACTGATTCGGAAACTTCAAAGCTCAGCGGTCACACTGGAAGTCTGCTACGAAGCCGGACCGACGGGGTATGACTTGTATCACTGGCTGACGAAAATGGGGGTTTCATGCACTGTAATCGCACCTTCCCGTATTCCTCAGCGTCCTGGGGATGCCATAAAAACCGATCGCCGGGATGCCGAAAGACTAGCCCAACTGCACCGCGCAGGGGAATTGACCGCCATTCATGTGCCTACCCCGGAAATAGAGGCCCTTCGCGACCTTGTCAGAGCCAGAGAGGATGCCCGGGAAGAGTTGCATCGAGCGCGGCAACGGCTGATTCATTTCTTATTACGGCACCAGATTCACGCCCCGGAAGGGATGAAAAGACGCTGGACCCAAAGATACCGGCAGTGGTTATCTACCCTGACGTTTGAGCATGCTGCCCAGGCTCGGGTATTCAGCGAGTTACTACAACATCTACGCGAAGTGGAAGAGCGAATCAAGCGGTTTGAAGCCACCCTGCGAGAAGAAGCAGGTATCTGTACGTATGCGCCTGTCATTCAGGCCCTGCAGGGCCTGCGAGGCATTGCTCTGCTAACCGCTGTGACGCTAGTGGTCGAGATTGGTAACTTTGAGCGATTCCGCTCACCGGCCCAGCTCATGAGCTACCTCGGACTGGTCCCGCGGGAATACTCATCTGGAGCCAGCACAAAACGCGGACGTTTAACCAAAACAGGAAATGCAGCCGTCCGGCGTACACTCGTAGAATCCGCATGGAGTTACCGTCACCGCCCAGCGGTTAAAGGGGACTTAGAGAAACGCCTAGAAGGGCAGTGCGCTCATGTCCAAGAAACGTCGTGGAAGGCCCAAGAACGGCTACACGGCAAGTATTTAAAGATGGTCAGACGAGGAAAACACCGAAACTTGGCCATGGCCGCAGTCGGACGTGAGTTAATCGGATTTATCTGGTCTATTGCGGTAGATGCAGAGCGAAGAATAGCGTAGTACAGAGAAAGCATGCAGAAAAGCAGGTTCCAAAAAGTGAATCTTTTGGGCATGGAGACAAAGAGAAAGGTTCGAGGAGAATCCGTGATTTCCAACTGCACAAAATCGATGGATCTGACGTGCGATATTAGTTTACGGAAGCTCCTTCGACGTAGGCATAACATGTGGTAACCAACCCACGGATAGCAGTGTGCCAGCCGACGACTCGCATTTTGTCTCTATGCCCAAGGGATTGAAAACACCTTGGTTAAAAGGGTGAAAAACAGGGAATTGACAAATTCGTTCATAGCAGTTGGAGAAACGACAGCTATTTAAACGGATCTGCCCGAATATCAGAAGTTAGTTGGCAAATTTAGAGCCCCCACGCAGCATGTAAGTGGATTCATTCCATTAAATACTTACTTACGAAAAATGAACGGCCTCTAGCAGCTTACTCCAACGCAACGGATGCTAGCTATTCAGCTGACAGTCCGCGGGCGCTCCATCCGGCCGATTCCGGGCAGATGCAGGCTGGACCACTGCGGATGATAGTGATCCAGACGGCTGACTACAATCGTCATATCATCATGAATCTCATTACCCTGGTAGCGGATTACCTTCTCCAGCAGCTCGTCGGCCATATCCTGGGGATCATCTCCTTCAAGCTCCTGGATCAGCCTCTTCATCCATATCTCTTTATTAACGGCATATCCGGGCGCATCATAAATACCGTCTGTCATCATAATGAGAATATCACCCGGGCACAGCTGCATACTGATCAGATCCACCTCGATATCCTTAATAATTCCGATAGGCAGGTTGCTTGAGGTAATCGGAATCACCTCACTGCCCCGGCGGATAAAGCTGGGTGCGGAGGCGATTTTCATAAAGGTGGTCTGTGCAGAGTACTGGTCAATCAGTGCCATATCGACCGTCGCATAGAATTCCTCGGGTGAACGGAGCAGTAAAATGGAATTTACCGATTTGACTGCCAGCTTCTCGTCCATACCTGACTGCAGCAGCTTCTCCAGCATCGACAGCGCAGCACTGCTCTCCATCCGCGCGCGCTCCCCGTTACCCATCCCGTCACTAATTGAGACTGCAAAGGTTCCGTTCCCCAGCTCCACTGTACTAAAGCTGTCTCCCGAGAGCATATCTCCGCCCTTGGCTGCGCCTGCCACACCGGTACTGACCTCATATGCTTTAGCTGAGCCGAAGGTAACCATGGACAGGCCCTCCCGCGGATGAACTGCCGTTTCATTGACGACAGCGATATTCTCCTCCAGTATGTCCGAGAGCAGCGGTGCAATCATTTTACGGCATTCGTCGAAGCCTCTGGTGTACGCATGGACAATCTCGATCTCAACCCGCCCCGGGTCCAGACTGAGAATTTCAATGCTGTGGATGGACAAGCCCAGCTTCTCCAGCGCCTCACGGATCTGCCCTTCCTGACGGTACATGGCTTGTCCCTCCCGTTTAATTTCCCGGGCCAGATCCTCCATGACCTGGGAGACGCCGGACAGCTGCTCGGCAACAAATTGGCGGCTGTCGTATATTTGCCGCTTCCAGCGCATATCATGCTGGTATAGCTCATATTGGCCTTTCATAACATCCAGCACCTCAGCCGTTTTTCCGCAGATCCGGTTCCATTCCGGAGGAAGCTGGGCTGCTGTGATATCCGGGCATTCTTCCACCGTAGTCATCATATCGGTCATATACCGGTAGGTCTGATAGAATTTCGCATCCCAGCAGTGTGTCCGCCGGATGCAGCCCGCGCAAGCGCCTTCAGTTACAGTGCTCATGAAATTCTCCATTTCCCGGTCACTCTTTCCTGCCTCTGCGGCGCGGGGAATCTGTCCAAAGCTGCTGGACAGCTGCTGAAAAATCTGAGAGAACTGCGTAACCCGTTCTGCTGTAATATCCCGGACCCTCCGCGCATATTCATGCTGGGTACGGCTGTGATCGGCAGTGCCAGGTACATACTTTGCTATAGCTGTAATCATTCCTTTCGGTGTTAGAAGAAATATCAGTACAGCAGCACAGGTTTCCCAGGTGGATGACATGACATCGCCGGGCCCCAGAAAGTACACGGATAGAATCGTTGAGCCGAGCAGCATCCCCATCGATACGGCCCCTTTGCGTCCGGCTTGCATCATACCTGCCAGCATACCGGAGAAAGCAAGCAGGCTCATTTGATAGATGGCTCCGATATCCGCAAGGCTGAGGATCAGGCCGGTGACTACTCCGACTGCAGCACCAAGCGGAGCTCCTCCCGCTAGGGCAAACAGCAAAATCAGATAGCGGGACAGGATATGCTCGAGCGATAGCCCTCCTACTGTCCAGCCTACAAGTCCTGTCATAACCGAGGCAAGCAGAATAATCAGGCAGAGAACCTCATCGCTGCGCAGTGCCCGGCTTTTCATTTTGAATGTAAACAACGGGAGAGCCTGAAGAAATACGAGTGTCAGTACAAAGCCAAGCAGGGCATCAACAGCAGCCATCATCAGCGGGTACCAGGCAATCGAGGGGCCAATCACGACCCGGAACAGGCCGACCATAAACGAAGATACAAATACCATAAGCGGAGCATAGGATAAGTCTATCCGCTGAAAGTTCTCCATACCCTTATAGATCAGGAAGAGGACGATCAGCTCTGAGGCGACTACAGCGGCTCCGGGAAACGGTGTAAACAGGCTGCCGAGAATAATAGCACCGGCCACGGGCAGCACGGAATCTTTTCTCATAAAAAGAATTACAGCAAAGTAAGCTACAGCAAAGGGTGAGAGCTCGTCTAAAATCATGGCCCGTCCCAGCAGAAAGCCCATCAGACTAAGCAGCAGGGTCCATTTCTTCACCGCTATCAGCTGGATTAGCGGCAGCTTCATGCCCCAGTTCTTTACACGCGTGCTCCAGGCCTCTTCCTTCTGTCCCTTGCCCTTGCTTCCGGCTCTGGTCCACTCCGGCAAATTCACCACATTGCTTTTATTCATTCCTTCGCACCACCCGTTAGAGAATTTATGGTTCTCATTATAAGCGCACGATTCTATGAAAGTTTGTCAGAAACAGAGAGCAGACTTGAAGAAATTTCCGACAAAAAAGCCCGGACCGGCATTTTATGGAAATTAACTCCTAACCCTTGCGGGCCACCGGATTAGCTTCGCTGGTAGCAGCATACATGACTTACGGATTATAACCTGACAGCAGATATTCGTCAGCGATTGCCCCGGAGATATGTGAAATCGGCAAGGATGCTGTCGGCAATTTATTCTGCTGCGACAAATTAATTCGCAGCAGAGCCTTCACATGGAACCTGGCTCAGATCTTTTGCGGGGAGATTCCAGGAATATAATAAAAAAACCGCAGCGGCATGATGCCCCTGCGGTTATTTATACTGTACAAGTATCGGATTACACGCGTTTGGCTCCACGGCCGCCGCGTTTTCCTTCTGTGTTCTTCTTGATCGAAGATATCCGTTCTTCGCTATCTTTCAGGAAGCGTGACATTTTATCCTCGAATGAAGGTTTACCGGCTGCAGGCTTGAATGGACGCCCACCCCGTTCACGATTAAAACTACCGCCTCCACCACCGCCGCCTCCGCTACCTCCGCCGAAACGGTCTCCGCCGCTTGGACGTTCTGGTCTTGGGGCTCTAGGGGGACGTACTTCTGATGCCGGCTTATCAACAGCCTGCTTAATGGAAAGCCCGATCTTGCCGTCCTTGTCAACATTGATCACCTTGACGGTTACTACATCAGCAATCTTCAAATGATCGTTAACATCCTTGACGTAGTTATCAGCGATTTCCGAAATGTGAACGAGACCTGTGACACCTCCTGACAGATCCACAAATGCTCCGAAATGCGTGATGCCTGTCACCTTGCCTTCTAACTTGGTGCCCACTTCAATTGCCATAGAATAAAATGATCCTCCCTTAAAAATATACAGACGAATATAAACTCCATCCAGTCTGCGGTGATTTGATTATACAGTAAAGAGCAAATCAAGGCAACACAGCTAAAGCCTGATTTGGCCAGCTTTATTGCCCTGATTGCTCTGTACGGATTGGCAGTTCGCCCGGAAGATACATATTGTACCATTTCCGCGCCAGTTGTCCGATATACTCATCATCATTAAGCCTGGAGACCTCGTATTTCAGCTGGTTAAGCGAGGCAGTGACATTCTCACTGCTTGCCTGTTTCTTGGCAAGCACCTCACTCTTGTCCGCAATCGAAGCGCTCTGGGCAAAGAAAATGTAACCGGACCAGCTGAAGAATACAGTCATTACCGCAAGCCATATGAACTTTCTTCTCTTCGCACCTGCGGCCACAGCCTTGCTTGCCGTTCCCTTATCTTCCGCAGTAAATCTGTTCATGCGTCGTACCCCCATTGTAAGGTCAGCGTTTCCGCCATGCGGTTATCCATTCAATTGATCTCTTAATCCAGGCCGATTGACCGAGCCGGGATACATACGGAGAGATCCATCTTACGGGAATTACCCAAATTGGCTTCGTTAGACGCAAGAGCAGCTTCAAAATAAATAACAGGATGCGCCCAAGCAGCAATAGCGTCCCTTTACAAAGCCGCCAAAGCCAGCGCAGCGGTACACCTATTAAGATTTCCAGTGCTCTCCATAGCAATCTGCACGTATACTGGACCGACTGAATTAACATTACCACAAAACGCCGGACCGTAACACTGAAGATCAAAAAATAGATCCATACGCCTAGAAAGAGCCCTAAAAAGACATAAAACCTCAATTGACCCTGATTTCCGGCATACAGCATGCGAAACACAAGCAGCGCAGCCCATATCCAATACAGCAGATCCAGCAGCGCATTGAGCCATTTAGGAAAGCTCAGCTTCAGCGACAGCACCCGGTAGCTGTCATAAGCCACGCCCATAGCTGAACCGGCCAGTATCATATAAATCAGGGTCATCCACTGAACTGCGGGGTTCATTTAAACAGCTTGCCCAGTATGCCTTTGTTTTTCCCCTGTGTTCCGGGATCAAGATAAATCAGGGAATGGACATTGCCTTCCAGCGACAAAATGCCGTTCTCGAGGCTGAGGTTTTTGATATGTAAATGATTCCCCCGGATGGTGAGATGGCCAAGCTCCGTACGGAGCAAAAATTCCTCGCTGTCGAAGCTCTCTACATTCTGAACACCCGTCAGCTCCAGCTGCTTGCGGCTGCGCATGTGCAGATCATGCTGCTTATTGACTTTTACTGGCTCGATCATAGCATGTACCCCTCCTTCTTGATTCTAATCTATGGTGGGGGAGCGGGTTATAGAACTGGCTGAATCTGCTGAACATATAAAAAAGCACAGCTTTACATAAAGTAAGGCTGTACTTGTGATTATTACTATTTGCTTCTACCAGTCCAGTCCGCTGCTTTTGGCAACAGGCTCCTCACGGAGCAGTGTGTACATCCCGGCTGCCTCATCCTTACGGGTGGTTTCAACCAGCTTCTCCACTTTGACCGTTACAAGCTTCTGCCCGAACTGCACTGTAATCTCGTCACCGATCTTTACTGTGCTGCTTGGCTTGGATTCCTTACCGTTAATCAGCACCCGGCCTTGCTCGGACACATCCTTGGCCACTGTGCGGCGCTTGATTAAACGGGACACCTTCAGATACTTGTCCAGACGCATTAATTAACGGCTTCTTTTAGCTTGTTGCCAGCCTTGAAGGCCGGTACAGTCGATTCAGGAATTTCAATAGGTGTGCCCGATTGCGGGTTGCGGCCGGTACGGCCGGAACGTTTGCGTGTTTCAAAAGTACCGAAGCCGATCAGCTGTACTTTATCACCCTTGGACAAAGCATCGGTAATTTCGCTAAGTACACCGTTCAATACGGCTTCTACATCTTTTTTTGCCAATCCGCTTTTTTCGGAAATGTTGTTTACCAGATCTGTCTTGTTCATAATTAGAAGTTCCTCCTAGGATACAAAAAAATAAATGAAACGCGATCAGCTGCCAAAATCTGCCTCAAATCGTCATTTCGTCTTTATGATATTCTTGATGCCGCCCGGAAATCCTGCCGCAAACCGCCGTTTTTTTGAAAAATCGTCTATTCCGGCTCCAGGCACTACTACATTATAAACCTCTTGCGGCATTTGAAACCAGAGAATGAAGCCTCATTCACAGCATTGCCGCTTCCTGCAGCAGCTATACTGCTGGAGTAACGGTTTATGCAAAAGTCTGCTGCCATTAATTCCGCTCCTGCAGCTTGGCTTCCTGCCATAGCAGCTCCATGTCATCCAGACTGCTCTCCTTCACACTGGTGCCACGGGCAAGCAGCTGCTGCTCAATGTAGGCAAAGCGGGACACAAACTTACGGTTAGTGCGGGTTAGCGCCTCCTCCGGGTCTGCTCCAATGAAACGGGCGGCATTCGTAGCCGCGAACAGCAGGTCACCAAGCTCCAGCATTTGTTCCTCAGGCGTTGCGCCGCTCTCAACAGCCTCCTGCAGCTCATCTGCCTCCTCACGGATTTTGGCCAGTACATCGGTAATGTTGTCCCAGTCAAAGCCTACTTTGGAGGCCTTCTTCTGCAGCTTGTAGGCTTTCATGAGGGCAGGCAGATCACGGGGAACTCCGCTGAGCGCCGATTCTGTCTCCGGCTTCACGCCTTTGAGCCGCTTCTCTTCGGCTTTCATGCCGTCCCAGTTCTTCAGCGCCTCATCGGCATCAGCCGCACTCATATCACCAAACACATGCGGATGGCGGAATATGAGCTTGTCATTTAGTCCCTCAATAACATCATAGACACTAAATGTGCCAAGCTCCTCTTCAATCTGCGAATGGAGCATAATCTGCAGCAGCAGATCGCCCAGCTCCTCCTTCATGTGATCGGGATCATCCTCATCGATCGTTTCCAGCACCTCATAGGTTTCTTCGATCAGATTTTTGCGCAGCGACTCGTGTGTCTGCTCACGGTCCCACGGGCAGCCTTCCGGGCTTCTCAGCGTATCAACAATTTCATGGAGACGGGCAAAGGAGCGTCTGCGTGCACTCTCTTCCCGGTTAGCCGGCACATAAATCAGAGACAGGTTGCCATATCCGTCAATCCGGTCCAGCTCATACAGCGGCACGCGGAGAATCTGCTCCTCTTGCTCCACGCCAAGCGCATGTCCGACAATCACTTCGTACTCCGGCGGGTACAGCTCCATCAGGCACAGCTTGGTCTCTGATGCTGTAAAGCTGTCATAGACCTGCCCGATTAGCGTGTGCAGCTCAGGCTGGAGCTGTGAGCTGCGGATCCCCGAGGCGTCCAGCAGCTGAAAGCCTTCGATCGGATCAAAGCCTAGCCGCACGAAGGCTTCGTCCAGGAAGCTCTCGCCGCCGAGAATCTGCAGCTCAATGCCGGCTTCCGGGCAGCGGTGCCGCAGCTGGGATACCGCTGATTCGGCCACCATCGGATGTCCGGGAACTGCGTAGACCATTTCAGTACCCTCCGGTGCGGCCAGCGCTTCTTCAATTAGTCTTGCGGTGATCGCTTCATACACCTCCGGAAACGAGTCCAGCGACTCGTACAGTCCGTCAAAGGACTGCGAATTAATCTTAAGCTCTGTCAAAGCTGCCATTGCCGGATGCTCTGCCGTCCGCACATAGACGGCCGCAGCCGCCTGCAGCTTTTTGATAATCCCCAGCGTCAGACGGTCCGGGTTGCCTGAGCCCAGGCCGACCACCGTTAATTTTGCACTCATGGCTTTCACTCCTTCTTCGCCTGCCCTTGTGGCCGGTTGATCCGGGGGCAGGCCTGTCTTGCCTGTTATTGTTATAACGCTCTAATATCAGCTATGCATAAGTGGGCGGTACAGGTTATTGACTGTACTCTTAAGGAAAGAGGCGCAGCTGCTTAAGCTTGTCCGCCAGCTTCGGGCCGAAGCCCGGCAGCTGGCGCAGCTCGCTCTCGCTGAGCAGCCGAAGCCTGACCGCGCCCAGCGCAAAGACCGCGCAGCCCGCCAGAACGCCCAGCAGCGTCTGCGCAAGGCTGGCCATCCGCCCGCCGCCAAAGCCCGCGGCGGTAAGCGTCAGAGCCGCGCCGCTGCTCACGGCGGCGGCGGCAAGCCCCAGGCCCGCGAGCAGCAGCGCGGGCCGCAGCAGGGCATCTGCGAAGCGCAGCCGCAGATAGCCCTGCCGGTACAGCAGCAGCACGTTCAGCGCTGCTGCAAGCCCGTGCGCCGCCACGCTGGCGATGGCGGCGCCGGTAATGCCCTGCTGCGGCACCAGCAGCAGGTTAAGGGCCGCCTTAAGCACAGCGGCGGCCAGAAGATGCAGCGCCGGCGCGCGCACGGCGCCAAGGCCCTGCAGCAGCGCGGCGGAGATGATGCTGACGGTACCGCCCGCGGCGGTGAAGGCCAGCCAGATCATCGTGCCGCTGCCTGCGGCATCGCCGTACAGAGCCACGTTGACCGGCTCTGCCAGAACCGCCAGGCCGACCGAAGCGGCCAGGCCCAGCAGCCAGAACCAGCGCAGCGACAGGCTGCAGCGGGTTCGGATTAAGGCGTCATCGCCGCGGTACTTCGCCTCCGCCAGGGCGGGGATGAAGACAACTGACAGCGAGGTCGCCAGCATGGTCACAATCTGCACGAGCGGCAGGCCGCGGTTATAAATACCGAACTGGGCCATGGAAGCTGCTTCACCGACGGCAGCTGACAGCAGCCTCGGGACGGTGAATACATCGACCAGCCCGATCAACGGCACAGCCAGCGCTCCCAGCATCACCGGCAGGCCGTAAGCCAGGAGCCGGCCTCGGGTCGCCGGTTTGGTTCGGCCCGCAGCTGCGGTATGTAGCTTAGGCTCTGCACCGGCAACTGCAGACACGGCAGCTCCGGCCTGACCAGACTGCCGCCTGTGCCGTCCCCAAAAGAGCAGCATAACGATCAGCCCGGCAGCTCCGCCGGCAGCCGAGCCGAGCATGGCTCCAGCAGCAATTTCTGCCGCGCCTGCTCCGCTTCCGGTCAGATACAGCAGCAGCGCAATCATGACAATGACACGCACAGACTGCTCTGTTACCTGTGATACGGCTGTGGGCAGCATATTATGCAGTCCCTGAAAATAACCGCGCAATGCAGCCATAAGCGGAACAACAGCCAGTCCGAAGGCACTGGTATGCAGAGCAGGTATGATGTGTGAATTGCCGACTATGCGGGCAATCACCGGAGCACCTGCATAGGTAAGCATACCGATCATAATCCCGCAGACCGCTGTGAGAACTGCTGACAGACGGAGAATCCGTCTTCCCTCAGCCTCATTGCCGCCGGCTGAGGCTTCAGCGACAAACTTCGAAATCGCCGACGGCAGGCCCAGCATTGCCACCGTAATCAGCATTGTATAAAGCGGGTTAACCGTGTTATAAATACCGAATACCGCGTCACCGCCCAGGTTCTGCAGCGGGATCTTTTGCAGCGTACCGATAAGCTTGGATACAATGGCTGCCGCGCTGAGAATAAATGCCCCTTGCAGCAGCTTGGAGCCTGATGTGCCTGGTTTCATAATTTACCTGCTTCTGCAGCAATAACCGCTATAATAGGATGAATTTCTATATTATACCGCAAGCAGGCAGACGACAAAACCCCGCCCCCTCTTTGATTATTCATCAAAGGGTGAGCGGGGCCAGCGGCACCAAGGCTTCTACTGCTCCATTTGCTTGCCCAGGAAAGCGGCAGCGGTCTCGGCCATCTTTATTTCCATCTGTGACATTTTTACGGAGTCATCCTTGTTCATCAGTACGACACAGCCAATCGGATCACCGCCTGAAATGATTGGGGCAGCAACATAACTGGACAGCAGTTCGGAATGCTCTTTGCTGATGTCGTAAGTTCCGCCGTTCGTCTCAAGCGAGGTCTTACGGCTCTCCATAACCTTTTCGAGCAGCACACCCACCTGCTTGTCCAAATATTCCTTCTTGGAGCCGCCGGCCAAAGCGATAAAGGTGTCTCTGTCTGCAATCATTGTAATATGTCCGGTACCCTCATACAGCGATTCCGCATATTCCTTGGCAAAGTCGCCAAGTTCCCCAATCGGGGAATACTTTTTCAGTATGACTTCACCGTCGCGATCAACGAATATCTCCAGCGGATCGCCTTCACGGATACGCAGTGTGCGTCTAATTTCTTTAGGAATAACAACACGGCCCAGATCATCAATACGGCGAACAATACCAGTAGCTTTCATTTCACATGTTGCCCCGCTTTCTTAAGAAGTATGGTCCAACTACTGTCCATTATGGGAAAGGATAATCCCAGTGATTTATCGTAATATCTGACCATAGTATTCATCTCTTCCCAGTTCCTTATACATCTCAGTCGCTTAATTAAAACACAAAAAAGCCACCCCTCGCCTGGAAGCGTCAGGATGGCTTTTCTTTTGATTATTGGGCTGCTTCTGTAGCAGCCGGTGTCGCGCTTGGTGCAGCTGTAGCCGCAGTACCGGACTCGTCTGCAGCAGCAGTGCTCTTCGGCAGATTAATTTCAATTTCTAGCGAGTCCAGCTCCTCATCAAGGAACTTCTCAAGGTTCTTTGAAGCAAGCGTACTCTTCACCGTTTCCTTCTGCTCATCAGTCAGCTTATCAAAAGCCGTCTCTGTCCGGGACTCCACTTCGATGATGTGATACCCGAAGCTGGTCTTCACCGGTTCACTGATGGTATTCAGCGCCAGCGTCTGTGCAGCCTGCTTGAACTCTTCTACGTAAGAGCCCAGTGCCTTGTCCTTATATTCACCGCCGCTTTCTACAGACCCGGTATCATCGGAATACTCCTTGGCAACTGCAGCGAAATCTCCGCCGGCGTCAAGCTTGGCTTTAGCCTCGTTAGCCCGCTTCAGCGCATCCTCATCGGTCCGTTCCTTACCGTCAGCATCAGTGAGGCCGACCAGTACATGACGCAGTGTAGCCACTGTGTAATCGCCTTTGGTCGCTTCATATTCAGCCTTCAGATCCTCATCGGTAATTTTCAGCAGCATATCCTGGTACACAGTAAGCACGCGTACCATATACGAGCGAATTTCGGCTTCGGTCAAATTCTGCTCCTTCAGCGTACTTTCATAGGTATCGCCGAGTGCCTCTTTCATTGAGCTTACCTGTACATCCGCTTCTTTCTCAGCCTGCTTCTTGGCATCGTCCGAAGCTTGTCCGGCCAGATACTCAAAAGCAACCTCCTGCTTCAGAATGGATTCCTTAAAGGCATCAATCTCCAGATATGCCGCCTGTTGCGGGGACAGGAATTTCATGACCCGGGTATCCAGATCAAATTCCTTTTCTGTAATTGTACCGTCCTTGTAGGTTGCTACAGCCTGGCTGGTGTCCTCAGCCGTATTGGCGGCATTGTTATTGCTGCTGCATGCAGACAGCATAGTGAAGGAAACCGCTGCGGCTAATGAAACCAGCAGCACTTTCCAGGATTTTGTTTTATTTACTGACATTGTGTAGTTCTCCCTTCAATTTTAACGACTCTTTCGCTGCAGCCAGAAATTGCTCCAGAGAATCAAGCAGTTCCTTGTCACTGAGATCCTTGACTTTAATGCGGATGCCGGCTTTGGCCTCCCTATCAAATTGTACACGTCTTTCGAATTGATTACCAACTTTAGCGAGCTTTGCGGTATCAAAGGCAGCTGCGCCGCCTTCATGGAAATTAAGGGATACCTCATCACCGCGCCGGATTATCGATTCCATGCCGTACAGCTTGCCGTACACCTTCAGCCGGGCAACTGACAGCAGGTTAATTACGGCCTCCGGCAATTCGCCGAACCGGTCAAGCAGCTCATCCTCCAGCTCGTTAGCGTCCTCAAAAGCAGACACTGCGGCAACCTTTTTGTAAATTTCAATTTTCTGGATGCTGTCGTAAATATACTCGGACGGAAGATAAGCGTCAATCGACAAATCAATGACTGTATTCCCCTGCTTCAGGGATGTATCCTCTTCTCCGAGCACTGTAACCTTCCGCTTCCGTATTTCCTCGGCAAGCATCTGCGAATACAGGTCAAATCCGACCGAGGCAATGAAGCCGTGCTGTTCTGCACCAAGCAGATTCCCCGCTCCGCGGATGGAAAGATCGCGCATCGCTATTTTGAAGCCGGAACCAAGCTCTGTGAATTCCTTGATCGATTGCAATCGCTTCTCGGCAACCTCTGTCAGCACTTTATCCCGCTGGTAAGTGAAGTAGGCATAGGCAATCCGGTTGGAACGTCCGACGCGTCCGCGCAGCTGGTAGAGCTGGGACAGGCCCATCTTATCGGCATCATGCACAATGAGCGTGTTGACATTCGGGATATCAACGCCAGTCTCAATAATACTGGTGCTTACGAGTACATCGTACTCCCCGTCCAGGAAGTCCAGTATCGTCTTTTCCAGCTCCGATTCCGACATTTGCCCGTGTCCCACACCCACCCGTGCTTCAGGCACCAGCATAGAAATCTGTGCTGCCATCTCATGAATACCCTGCACCCGGTTATACAGATAGTACACCTGGCCTCCGCGGGCAAGCTCACGCTCTACAGCCTCGCGGGTAAGCGTCTGGCTATGCTCAACCACATACGTCTGTACGGGAAAGCGGTTCTCCGGTGGCGTCTCAATGACTGACAAATCCCGTACACCCAGCATGGACATATGCAGCGTACGCGGTATCGGCGTTGCGGTCAGCGTCAGGACGTCGACATTTGTTTTCAGCTTTTTGAGCTTCTCCTTATGGGTTACCCCGAATCTCTGCTCTTCATCGACAATCAGCAGGCCCAGATCTTTGAACACCATGTCCTGGGATAGCAGCCGGTGTGTCCCGATTACGACATCGACGGTTCCCTGCTTCACGCCTTTTAAGGTTTCATTCTGCTCCTTGCGGCTGCGGAACCGGCTGAGTACCTGTATATTAATCGGATAATTGCCGAAGCGCTCACGGAATGTCTCGTAATGCTGCTGGGCCAAAATAGTCGTCGGCACAAGCACCGCTACCTGCTTGCCCTCAATGGCTGATTTGAACGCGGCACGAATCGCCACTTCAGTCTTTCCGTAGCCTACGTCGCCGCACAGCAGCCGGTCCATCGGACGGTTCTGCTCCATATCCTTCTTGATTTCTTCTATTGCCCGGAGCTGGTCACGCGTCTCCTCATAAGGGAACATTTCCTCGAATTCATGCTGCTCCTGCGTGTCCTTCTCGAATCCGTAGCCGAGCGCGCTCTGACGTTCTGCATACAGCTTGATCAGATCATCGGCAATATCCTGAACGGAGGAACGCACCTTGCTGGTGACTCTCGTCCACTCGTTGCCGCCCAGCTTGTAGACCTTTGGCTCCTTGTCTTCCGAACCGACATATTTCTGGATTAGATCGATCTGGTCAATCGGCACGGACAGCTTGTCACCGCCGGCATACATGATGTGCATATAATCCCGGTGAATCCCGCTGACCTCGAGCGTACCGATTCCCATATATTTGCCGATACCGTGATTCTGGTGGACGACATAATCCCCGATTTTAAGCTCGGTATAGCTCTTGATCCGTTCAGCGTTATCGATTCCCTTGTTCAGCTTGCGTGCTTTACGCTGCTTCTGCGAGAACATTTCGCCTTCGGTAATAACCGCCAGATGAATGGACGGCAGCTCAAAGCCTGAGCCCAGATTGCCCTGCAGCAGCGTCGGCTCCTCAATTCCGTAATCGTCGAGCACACGGCGGATGCGTTCCATCCGCTCTTCGCTGCTTGCCAGCATTACAACCTTAACGCCGGATTTTTGCCAGCGCTCCATTTCTGATTTTAATACGTTCATCTGCCCGTGGAAATCCTGCATTCCGCGGCTGATGAAGCCCAGAATATTCTGCGGCTGGATATGCGGAACCTGGCGCAGAAAAATGGACATGAACAGGCTCTGGAACGGCCGCCGGTACATAATGGCATCATTATCTACCGAAAGATGCAGATCCGGCAGATTTTTGCCGTTCTGAAGCAGATGCAGATTCCATTCCGACTCGTCACGTTCCAGCTGCTTTGCCGTTTCCAGCAGTCTGGCCGGCTCATCCAGCACCAGCAGAGTGTCCTCCGCCATGTAATCATACAGATGTGTCCGCTCCGGATATAAGAGACTGATATATTTATAGATTTCAGGGAAATAGGTGCCTTCCCGCAGCATTTCAAGCTCCCGGCCCATTTCTTCGCGCAGGCGAAGCTTGGCCTGACGGTCAGTCATCTTCTCAAGCTGACGCTCCAGCAGCCCGGCAGCTGCTGAAGCAGCCGCTTCAAGCCGGGACTGATCGGCAATGATCTCTTTGGCAGGAGTGACTGTAACACTCCGCACCTTATCAATGGACCGCTGATCGGCAGGATCAAAAGTCCGGATTGAATCGACCTCATCATCAAACAGCTCCACCCGGTAAGCAAACGGAGAGATCATAGGATAGAAGTCGATGATGCCTCCGCGTACACTCAGTTCACCGCGGTTCTCTACGCGTTCTACCCGCTCATAACCCATCTCAATCATCGACATCAGGAATTCATCAAGGGAGAGCGTCCCGTCTTGTGATACAGTCAGTTGTGCCGCTGCCATTACATGCGGCGCCGGCAGCAGCCGGCGTACGCCTGAATACGGAACAACAATAACCCCGCGGAAGCCCCGCGCACACCGGGTAAGCACATCAATCCGCTGCGCAAGCGTCTCCGGGCTGGATACAGCCGCTTCAGCAGCAACCAGTTCGTTGGCAGGATACAACAGCACGCGTTCTGTGGAAAGCGCTTCCTGTAAATCCTCAGCCATCTTCTGGGCAGAGAACATATTATGGGTCACTACAAGCAGCGGGCGTTCGAGCTCTTCATGGAGCGCTGCCAGCATGATTTGTCTGGCTGAGCCTGACAGGCCCGAGATCAGCTGCTCCTTCATACCGGCAGCTACGCCGCGGGTAACCGATTGAAAATCAGGATCTTTGGAAAAAGCCTCTATAAGACCATGTAACAACTAAAGACACCTCTCTTACTGAACAGGCCGGGCAGCGACTGCTAGATCACTGCCGCCCGTTATGATGGGAATTGAAAACAAGCCTTAGCATTAAGGCCAAGGCTTACGGTTGACGACAGAGACAGCCGCTTTACCTTACTGAAGCGGACTGGCCAGCAGGCTGAGTTCGGGATTGTTATCCAAGGCCTCCTTGCAATAATTGCAAGTAACCTTCACCGTGATTTCGCCGTCTGAATCATACGCTATGATCTCTCTGCGTTCCGCAGGGGTCAAGGAATGCAAGCCCAGTTGAATTTCTGTGGCCGTACTTCTATCAATGCTCCCCAGAAAAGTGCGGCAGTGCCTGCACACGTAGTGTATTGCCATCTATATGCCTCCTGAAGGTAGTATATACCCTTCAGTATGCCCCGCCCCCCGTGTATTTAGCCCGGAGCCGGTGCGGGGCCGCTGTTTCAATCAGCCGTTGAATTTGGCCATTGTCTGTTCAAAGGTGTGCTGGAGACTGAACTCCAGTGCATCACAGGTATCCAGAATCATCGTCTTCAGCTTATCCGCATCTTTCTTTGGAAAGCCGGACAGCACATAATCCACGATGGCATAACCCGGCTCCGGACGGGAAATACCCATCCTTACCCGGTTGAAGCTCTGGGTGCCGCTATGCTGGATAATGGATTTGATTCCATTGTGGCCGCCGGCGCTGCCCTGATAGCGCAGCCTGATTTTTCCGATTTCGGTGTCCAGGTCATCATACACTACGATCAGGTCCTCAAGCGCTACCTTATAATATTCCATATAGGCACGGACCGCTTCTCCGGACAGGTTCATAAAAGTCATGGGCTTAATCAAAACGGTTTTTACTCCGCCGATAACCCCTTCACCTATTACCGATTTGCACTTGTTCTGGTTAAAGGTTATTCCGTTTCTGGCTGCAAGCTCGTCCAGCGCCATAAATCCGACATTGTGCCTGGTCTTCGCATACTGTGTTCCCGGATTTCCGAGTCCAACAATCCATTTCATGATTCCGGCCTATCCTTTCTATCCTCTTGTAAGCAGAAGAGTTCCGTTTTTGGTACAATAAGCTTTATACACTCCAGAGACAGGTGATGAACGATGCCACATCAGGGCGAAATCTTAACGCTTCAGCGCCATTTCCAGTATCACATTCAATACGCTGTCCCCGTAGAGATCTACAGGGATGGTATATTCGTGGCAATGGGTGTAGTGACGGCCGTTGACGAGGGCTTTGCAGAGCTCGAAGGCACTCTTTACAACCGCGGCATCTTCACCTTTATTTCCCGTCCGGGGTACTAGGGGCGTGTATACGCCGATAAGGGTTACATCTTCCGTCATCGGAGGTGTAACCCTTTTTTTAATTATTTATCGCCGTTCCGGCTTGTCCTACTCGATCTCAAACAACTTACTGATCGACAATTCCTCATGAACGCGGATAATGGCTTCGCCCATCAATGGAGCGACGGACAGTACCTTCAGCTTGGAAGTTGGATTAGCGCTGCGGATCGGAATAGTATCGGTCACGATGATTTCTTTAATCGGTGAATTCTCCAGCCGCTCATGGGCCGGACCAGACAATACTGGATGGGTACAGCAAGCATAGACTTCCTTCACGCCGCCTTCCATCAGGGCATTTGCCCCCAGTACAATCGTTCCGGCTGTATCGATGATATCATCGATCAGAATCGCTGTCTTTCCTTCAATGTTTCCGATAATGTTCATAACCTCGCTGACATTCGGCTCCGGACGGCGCTTGTCAATAATTGCCAGAGGTGCATTAAGGAAGTCAGCAAGCTTTCTGGCCCGTACTACACCGCCATGGTCAGGAGATACAACAACCGGATTCTCGATTTGTTTGGAGCGGAAGTACTGGGCCAGAATCGGAACGCCCAGCAGGTGATCTACCGGAATATCGAAGAAGCCTTGAATCTGCATGGCATGAAGGTCCATAGTAATGACACGGTGCGCGCCGGCCTTCTCGATCAGATTCGCTACGAGCTTGGCCGTAATCGGATCACGGGAACGTGCTTTGCGGTCCTGGCGCGCATAGCCGTAGTAAGGTATAACCACGTTGATGCTCTTGGCTGAGGCGCGTTTGAGCGCATCCACCATAACGAGCAGCTCCATCAGGTTATCATTGACCGGGCCGCAGGTGGACTGGACAATGTAGACATGGCAGCCCCGGACACTTTCCGAAAGCTTAACCTGGATTTCTCCGTCACTGAAGCTTGTAGTGTGTGACTCCCCCATCGGAATGCCGATGTAGTCGGCAATCTGGCTGGCCAGCTTAGGATTGGAGTTACAAGTAAAGATCTTTAATTTGGAATCGCAATAAGTCATAAAATATAAACCCTCCGTGACGGAATTTAACTTCCAAGCTGCGCCGGGACGAGCCTATAAGCTTCGTCCCGCGCTTTGGCTTTGGCCTTTATGATGGACTGGACTGGTCTTTCTTGGCTTTGGCACGGGCGCGGATTTTGTCTGCATATCCCGGCTTGTTCTCCTGCCTTGCTCTGGCTACAGCCAGATCACTATCCGAAACAGAGCGCGTAATTGTCGACCCTGCTACAACAAACGCTCCTTTGCCTACTGTAACAGGAGCAATCAGATTGACGTTGCTGCCGATAAAGGCATCATCCTCAATCGTTGTCTTTGCTTTATTATATCCGTCGTAGTTGACGGTAATGGCACCGCAGCCGATATTGACGTTCTTGCCGACCGAAGCATCACCTACATAGCTTAAATGGGATACCTTGGAGCCGTCGCCGATTGTAGCATTCTTGACCTCAACAAAATCGCCGATTTTTACTTCTTCGCCGAGTACAGTACCCGGACGCAGATAAGCGAAAGGTCCGACAGAAGTCCGGGCTCCTACAATGGCCTGGCTCAGCACTGACTGCTTTACCGAAGCGCCTTCCCCGATTTCCGAATCCTCAATATCACTGGACGGTCCGATCACACAGTTTTCGCCGATTACAGTCTTGCCCTTGAGCAGCGTTCCGGGATACAGAATGGTATCTGCACCAATGGCTACCTCTGCTCCGATATAAGTCGAAGCCGGATCAATGATTGTAACGCCGTTCAGCATATGCTCCTTGTTAATCCGCTGGCGCATATGTCCTTCTACCTCAGACAGGGCAAGCCGGTCATTAACGCCAATAGACTCCGCAGCATCATGAGCCTGATATCCCAAAACGATATCCCCCTGTGCCCGGAGTATGCCGATACAATCGGTTAGATAGTATTCCTGTTGATTATTGTTGTTCGTCACCTGCTCCAGCGCAGCGAACAGCTTAGCATTATCAAAACAGTAGGTGCCTGTATTAATCTCCTTAACAGCCGCCTCTTCCGCGTTGCAGTCCTTCTGTTCAACAATCTTCAGGACACCGCCGTCTTCCCCGCGGATAATTCGTCCATAGCCGGCAGGCTGATCCATTACAGCAGTCAAAATCGTTGCTGCCGCCTGCTGTCCTTCATGCAGCGCCATTAATCCTTCCAGCGTTTCAGATGTGATAAGCGGCGTATCCCCGCAAATAACAATCGTCGTGCCCTCTTCACCGCCCAGCAGCTCCTTAGCCTGCTTTACAGCATGCCCGGTTCCCAGCTGGGTTTCCTGCAGCACATATTCCGCATCCTGACCCAGATAAGCTTTTACTGTTTCTGCGCCATGTCCGACTACTACAATATTACGTTCGCATCCGGTCGCCTTTACCGTATCAAGCACATGCCCTACCATCGGTTTACCGCAGACAGGGTGCAAGACTTTATATAATTTAGATTTCATGCGCTTGCCTTGACCTGCAGCAAGTACAACAGCCATTCTTTTCAAGAATGCCAACCTCCTACTTCTTGAGCTCACTACTGAATATATCTCATTCCGGGCAAAAAGAAAAGAGAACCATGCTGCCATGGTTCCCTTTTCTTCGAACCCCAATTGAAAACGGCTTGACCTTACGCCATCCCTTACGGGCAGGCGTTCTTCAGAGACAGCGCTTTACGCTTAAGCTCCCTCTTCGATAACTTCCTCTTCTTCCGTAGCGGCGCGATCGTACTCAGCCAATACCGCGGATTGAATCTTCTCGCGTGTTCCCGAAGAAATCGGGTGTGCGATGTCGCGGAATTCACCGTCTGGTGTACGCTTGCTGGGCATCGCAACGAACATCCCGTTGTTACCGTCGATGACGCGTATGTCATGAACAACAAACTCGTTATCGATGGTAATGGATGCGATTGCTTTCATTCTCCCCTCAGAGTTGACGCGGCGGAGTCTGACATCCGTAATTTGCATGTGTGTGTTCACCACCTTTTTCCATCAGAGACTTGGTGTATAATTCCACACAGCAAGGCAAATTCCTTCTTTTTGATTCCAAAAAATGACTGCTAAAGAAGATTATTTTTCGGATACCATTGTTTTCGACATGTTTCGTGCTGTTTTCTAATGGTTCCTCATGCTTTCGACACTATACTGCAAAATGCTAAATGGAGCCTTGACCCTGTTCTAAGTGGAGAAATAGTTGCCGGGATGCGCAGAAATTCTCCGCCCCTTGGAATCCACCTCGGTCAGCTTCACAAGCGATACGTAGTCATGCAGCAGCCGTTCTTCGGTCTCCACTGCGCCTGACTCAACCAGCACACCCACTCCGGCAACCTCTGCGTTGAATTCGCCGAGCAGATCCACCATACCGCGTACGGTGCCGCCGGCCTTCATAAAGTCGTCCACTATCAGTACCCTTGACTTCTCACGCAGCGCACGTCTCGACAGGGACATAGTGTGAATGCTCTTATGCGAACCGGACACATAGTTAATGCTCACTGCCGAGCCTTCCGTCACCTGATGGTCACGGCGTACCAGTACTACGGGCAGGCCAAGCTGGGCTGCTGTAGCATAAGCAAGCGGAATCCCTTTTGTTTCGACTGTCATTACGACGTCGATCTCTACACCGTAGAAGGCTGTTGCAATAATTTTGCCGGCCTGCTCCATCACTGAAGGCAGACCCAGCAGGTCGGACATATACAGATAACCGCCGGGCAGAATCCGGTCGCTCTGCTCCAGCTCCCCGCACAGGCGGTTCACAAATTCCAGGGCCAGATTCGCCGGTATACGCGGAATATAACGCACCCCTCCGGCTGCACCGGCCAGTGTCTGCAGCTCACCTATGCCTTCACCTTCAAATACCTCTTTTATAATAGCCAGGTCTTCGCTGATGGATGACTTCGCCGCGCCATACAAGTCCGAAAAGGTGGACAATGGCAGCAGATCATGCGGTTTCTCAAGTAAAAATTGGGTCATGTCAACCAAACGCTGGCTTCTTTTAAGTTTTTTCACAGAATACTCCTCGCCAAAACCGAATATTATTAAAAATAATATCATTTTTGTACGGAATTACACAAGAAGAAACGGTTAAGCCGTCCTTTGGAGGAGGATAACCGTTTCGTCATGCACTAAGTCAGGGAGCGTACAGCGTACACTTCCTTGCAGAAGCCGCGCAGCCCGTTGTAAATTCTCGCTACCTTAGACTGCTTCGACACAAGGCCGAACACAGTCGGTCCGCTTCCGGACATCAGCACTCCATCTGCCCCCAGCCTCACCATAGCTTCCTTGAGCTGCTGGACCTCCGGATGCAGCTTCAGGGTCACATCCTCCAGTACATTGCCAAGGCCGGCGCAGACTGCCCCGAAGTCGCCTGCCTCAATCGCCTGCTGCATACGTGAAGCAGAAGGGTGCACCGCTATCTGATTGGCCCGCACGCGGCCGTATACCTCCGCTGTGGAGACATTGATCGGAGGCTTGGCCAGAATGACCCAGCACTGCGGGGGGTTCGCGATTGGCGTCAGCTTCTCTCCCCGGCCTGTAGCCAGAGCTGTGCCTCCGGTAACGCAGAACGGAACATCAGAGCCAAGCTCGGCCCCCAGCTCCTGCAGCTCCTGCGACGGAATACCAAGGCGCCAGAGCCGGTTCAGGCCGCGCAGCGTAGCCGCAGCATCACTGCTGCCGCCGGCAAGCCCGGCAGCAACCGGAATTCTTTTGTCCAGATGAATATGTACTCCGCTCTTCACATTGTAGCGGTCCTTAATCAGTCTTGCTGCCTGAAAGGCCAGGTTCTTCTCGTCTAGCGGAATATATCCGGCCTGGCTTGAGATGATAATGGAATCGCGCTTCAGCTCAGACAGCTCCAGACGGTCCGCCAGATCGACCATTGTCATTATCATTTCTACTTCATGAAACCCGTCAGCGCGCTTGTGAAGCACATCCAGCATCAAATTGATTTTGGCCGGCGCTTTTTCATACATTTTCAAGGCGTTCACCCACCCTCAGCTTTTCCCGTAAAAACAACTTAACATATTATATGAGAAACTTGTAATGAAGTCCATGATCAAAAGTCCCCCACAATCAGAAAGAAGGCTCTGCCGCCAGGGCAGGCCCCCGTTTCTAACGCCTTTAACAGCTGCGGGCTACAGCTCTGACTTACGAGCAGCCTGCTCGGCAAGCTGGATTGCACGCTTGACCATATTACCGGCATCCTTAGCCCGGATCCCGCCCCAGCCGTCCTTTTCCACCGTGTCATAGAAGCCGAGCTCCTTGGCCAGCTCTGTCTTCAGCTCCTCTGACATTATCCCCCGTTTTCTGCGGCTCATTGGCTAATGCCCTCCTTTTCGGTATTGGATAATAAGCTTATTGCCCCTATAGTATGCTGCCGCAGCGCCTTGCCCATTCCCGGCGCCCCTAGTTCCATGAAATTATGAGTTCAAAACAAAAACAGCCCCGCAGAGGGGCTGTCCTGTAAAACATTAAGCTTTAATATACAAAACCTGCATCTGCCCGTCATCTTCACAGACTGTGATTTCCACAGATTCGGTAAGGATATCGGCGTAGCTATAGGAGACTCGCTTAAAGGTCTGCTGCTCCTGATCCAGTTTGACAATAAAAACAGAAGGGTACGTTTCTTCCAGGACACCGGTGCGTTCAACGGTCTTACGGCGGCCACCGTTAGCCCGCAACGTAATCTTATGACCGACATGAGCTTCGAGACTGCGTTTAATTTCCAACAGCGCGTTATTAGCCATTGCCTGACGACCACCTCTTTCCTTGTCCCATTATACATCTTTTCACAAACTTTGTCAAATTAAATAATTAATTATAGAGTATGTAAAAATACTTGTCAACGGGATTTTTTTGAGAGAGTAGATTACCGATTAATTGTTATTGTTATGTGCAACAAAATAATTACCTTCTTCGGACGAGACTAGCCATTAAAAGTATAAAAAAAGGAAGGACAGCATTAAGCTTATCCTTCCCCTCGTATGCTTCTGTCATTCCCCATACTGCTGAAAAAAGCTAAATGGCCGAAGGCGTTACCTTCAGCGTAGACAGGTTCTGCAGCCGGGGCATGCCGATCCTGAAGCTTCCGCGCGTTTCGATGCCGCCCATCCCTTTGCTTCCGCTGATGGTATGATTCAGCACATCCCCCAGGTTCACTGTCTCACGCACAGAAGTAAACGCAGCCTTGGCTGCGACGTACACCGGGTCCAGCGCATGGATCAGTATTCTTCCCGGTGAGCTGGCGAAATTGGCTCCTGTGCCGAGCAATGCTTCGAAATGGGACTGGCACGCTCCGGCTACTATCGTCAAAGCATCGAAATTACGCTCATACTCCCGTGCAGCCTGAATTGCTGCCACAAAATGCTGTGAATTTTTGTAGCTGCCCAAGCTGTAAAGATCATAAGTATTAGACTGCTTAAGTACACCGTCATGGCCCGTAATAACAACGATGTCCGGACGGACACGCGGAAGCAGACGGTACAGTGTATCGGCCATCTTGGATTCATGCACATGATGCCCTTCTGCCGGTATCCGCAGCTGCTCGTAGAGACTCAGGCTTTTCCGAAGATAGAGCTGATCTCCGTCCAGATGCAGCACCTTGCCCGGCACTTCGAAATAAGCTGCTTCCTTAGGGGCTTGCGCCCAGCCCCCCGCAGCACTCTCACCGCTGCGCTGGCTCTGCTCCTGGCGGTCCCTGCGAAGCTTTGTCAGCGACTCTGTAGCTTTAATCTGAGCCTGCTGTCCCCGTTCTGTAATCCGGGTAGGCGGCACCTGTAACAGATCATCCAGAGGGGAATCCGCAAGCAGGCGGAATTCAGTCCCCTTGATTACAGCTGCATTCTGCATTATATTTTCTACCCGGAAGGTCACATCTCCGCCGTATGATTTACGAACGACCAAATCTCCTAAATTCATTACAACACCACCTCTACCCCCATCGTATGGGCAAAGGCCTCGGTTGGTTCATAAACAGCCGCTATTTAACGCCGGCAGCCAGCAATACCGCACTCAGCCGCGCATACTCGGCTATACTCAGCGTCTCGCCGCGGCGCACCGGCTCAATCCCTGCTTCAGCCAGCAGCGCCTCCAGGCGCTCGCGCCCTTCTCCCGGGAAGAAACGGGCCTTAAGGTTGTTGGCAATAGTCTTACGGCGCTGCGTAAAGGCGGCCTGCACCACATCGAAGAAATGCTTCTCGTCAGCCACCTCCACAGGAGGCCGCTCGCGCACCTTCAGGCGGATAACGGCAGATTCAACATTGGGCTGCGGGATAAACACAGTGCGGGGCACGATACAGACCAGCTCCGGCTCACTGTAGTATTGGACCGCTATGCTCAGGCTGCCGTACTCTTTGCCTCCGGGAGAAGCAGCCATGCGCTCGGCTACCTCCTTCTGAATCATCACGACAATATTATCGAGCGGCAGCTTTTCCTCCAGCAGCTTCATGAGGATCGGCGTAGTTACATAATAAGGCAGATTGGCAACCACACTTACCTTATCGACCGCAGCAAAGTCCTCAGCGAACAGCTCCTTGAGATTCACCTTTAATACGTCGTCGTTGCGGACTTTGACATGGGGATAAGCCGCAAGCACATCGCGCAAAATCGGAATCAGCCTGCGGTCGATCTCTACCGCCGTAACTGCGCCTGCCTCCAGGGCAAGCCGTTCTGTCAGCGCCCCGATACCAGGCCCGATTTCAAGGGCGCCTGACGATGGGCTAAGTCCGGCTGCGCCGACTATTTTGTCCAGAATGTTCTGGTCAATCAAAAAATTCTGGCCCAGGCTTTTTTTAAATGAAAATCCGTAACGCTGAATAATTTCCTTCGTCCGTGTCGGGGACGAGATTTGGTCAAATCCGCTCATGTAATGTTGCCTCCCTGATCAATTTGCGTGAGAGCCGCTTGAAACTCCTCCGGGGTAATTCCAAACATGGCCAGCCGCTTAAACAGCTGCTTGCCGTTGCAGTAGCCTATGCCCAGCGCATTGCCGAGTGCCATTCTCCGCTCTGCCGCTCTGGGGTGCACCAGCATGCCTGCAGCCATAAGCTCGTCCAGCCCGATTAGGGCAGGCGCCCCCTCGAAGGAGGTGTGAACATTGGCAAGCGCATGGCGTATCGCCTCGGGTGAGGCATTTTCAACTCCAATATCCCCCTTGCGGGTAGCATCCTTCTCCGGGATAAAAGCGTGCTTGCAGCCCGGCACCTTGGATGAAACAATCTTGCGTATGCGCTCGCCGGCATGGTCGGGATCGGTCAGAATAATTACCCCTCTGCGCTCCATGGCCAGTGCAACTTTGGCAATGACCCTGCGGTCTACCGCTGAGCCGCCCGTTTCTATCGTATCGGCCTCCACCGCCCGTTTGACGGCAGCCGTATCGCTTTTGCCCTCGACTACAATTAGTTCTTTAATCATTGTTAAGCTCCTTCCCTTACAGCAGAAACACAAAAAGAAGAGGATTCGCTCCCCTTCTTTTTGGCTAAAGAATGTATAAGTGATGAGCTAGCCCGTTCATAAAGTGCTACCCTCACTATATCGTATAAACCGTTAATTTGCAAAAGACGGCCGCCTTAATTCAGTTCGGGCTTCACGGGTCCAATCACATAGACTGTCCGGGATTTACGTCCGAAATTGCGGGCGTGGCTCAGTGAATCGTAGTAAACATCGATTTTATTGCCTTTAATGGCGCCGCCTGTATCCTCTGCACGGCGGAATCCCAATCCCTCAATATACACCCACCAGCCGATAGGTATTACACTTGGATCAACTGCAATAGTCCGGCCTTCAGTTACGCGTGTTCCCGAAGCCGTTTTTGTTCCGATGCCGGGCTCTTCCGAAGAATAAGCGGTCATCGACACATTTTTAATCATTCTTTTGTACTCAAAGTCTACGCCTGCCTTGTGCGCGACGTTGGTTGTTGCCGCTACTTTTTTTGCTGAACTGGAGGTAGTTGTTTTGGTCTGGGTAGTGGTTGCTGCAGCAACAACAGGTGTCGGAAGCTTCTTGGTACCAACGGCAATAATCTTGTCTTTGGTAACGGTCTGCACTTCCTTGCCGATCATGGTCTTAGAGACCAGCTCACCATCCTGATAGATCTTTTGGATATGCTGGATGATAGCGCCCGGCTTGCCTGCCTGTGCAACTCTTACGTCTCCCTTATACAGGGAAGGATCTGCGGTTTTGATGACTTTGAAGGGCAAGCTTACTGTCTGCTGTACCGTTTGCTTGGTAATACGGACAATCTTGACTTCCATGTCAGGTGTAACTGCGGTATCAAGCGAAGGGAATATCTTGTCGTCGCCGTCCAGGCTGTAGCCCAGCTTGGTAATGGCATCTCCGAGCGAATCCTCGGTAGTATAAAGCGTCTTGGTCGCACCGTCTGCAGTAAGCGTAAGCTTCTGGGCACGGGTAATGGTAACACGGTCGCCGTCCTGTATTTCATCGGTAAGGCCTATGGATACTACGTCATGCGGCGTCAGGGTAATCTGCTCCTTGGCCAGCACATCGCTGAGCAGCGCTTCACGCGTTTCAAGCGTAAGCACTTCTCCGTCTATCACTAAGTTAATAACTTTATTGCCTTGACCGTGTACGTAGAGCAGAATTAACAGCGCGATAACAATAGATACCGCACCTGCAAGCGAAAGTACGCGAGGATTCACTTGCTTCAACCGTAATGCGAAAGACCTGCTGGATGATTGCGAATCATGGGATACCTCTGGTTGGAATACGCCCATTCTCTCCATCCTCCTTACATAGCCCCGTCGTCCAAATAGTATATCAAAAGTTGACTGAATCATATCTGACGAAACTAAGTTTGAGATTGCCACAGGATACGCCCGCATAACTTCAGCGTTTCCTGCTCATGGATCGCCTGCCCGGCATAAAGAATCCCAGAACCTGTTATATAACAGTATGCTGGGTACATCCGCATTATTCAAAACAAAAAAAGCCCAAAAGAGTTCTGTAGAGGACTCTTTCGTGGCTTCTCCGGGTGTTAAAATACGCGGGAATGTGTATGCACGAGGTTTCCTCTCTTACTTGCGCTTACGGGGTTAGCTGTCGGGTTCGGGCATAAGAGAGACGCCCTATCTCAGGTCACCCGCTCACGGCGGTTGCCCTCAAATTCACCCCAAAGACCACGTGAAGAAATCAAATAAAGTCTGCGGCATTTCCTGGTTGTACTCTATGTACGCTCATGCGGCAGTGCATTATTGGTTCCCCCGTTCTCCATACGGAGACTCAGCGAGACGATCCATGAATCAGTGACTGTCACAGTAACAACAGCTCACTGCACTGAAAAGATGATATCCTGTTTTGATGCATGTTGTAAAGGACGGTTCAACCACGTTTACGCAAAAAAATGATTAAAATATTGTAATATTCGGCCGTTTTAAGATTAAAAAGATTTAATATATCGCTTATACTTCTTTTTTCACCTGTTTTTCTCCCGATTTCAGACAATCCCAAATCGTTCCAGTGCGTTCGCATACGTAATTTCAGCTAATTCCTGTAAATCAATCCCTTTTATTTCCGCCGCTGCTTCTGCCACCAATTTTACATAACTGCTTTCATTACGCTTGCCGCGGAAGGGGTGAGGAGTCAGATATGGCGAGTCCGTTTCAATCAGCAGAAGGTCTAGCGGGGTCTTCGCCAGCACCTCTTTTGGTACTCTGGCATTCTTGAAGGTAACCGGTCCGCCAAAGCCCAGATGGAAGCCCAGATCAAGACACATTTTTGCCGTTTCCCAGCTGCCGGAGAAGGAGTGCATGACACCGCCAACCTCATTCGCTTTCTCTTCCCGCAGAATCCGCACCATATCCTCGTGGGCATCACGGTTATGAATACAGATTGGCATGTTCAGTTCACGGGCCAGCCCGATCTGCTTACGCAGCACCTCATGCTGTACCTCTTTGGGCGAAGTATCCCAGTAATAATCCAGCCCGATTTCTCCGATAGCCACCACTTTGGGATGGCTGCACAGGGAAGCGATCCACTCCAGATCCCCGTCCCTCATATCGACCGCATCAACCGGGTGCCAGCCCACCGCTGCATAAATATAATCATAGGATTCGGCCAGCTTTATGGTTGTCGGGATGGTTTCCCGGTTAAAACCAATGTTAATCATCTTCGTTACTCCGGCTTCCCTGGCCCGGGAGATCACTTCCTCGCGGTCCTCGTCGAATTGTGGAGCATCCAAATGGGTGTGTGTGTCAAATAAGCGCATTAAGCAGCTTCCTTCCTGTCCTAATTTCTATGATGAATACCAACTTTTTTTGTATTATTTTGCAAAAATCTCAGCAATGGAGGACGGCAGCTGTGAAAGTGCTTTCTGCAGCTTGTCCTGCGGGAAATAAAGATGATACCGGCCGCGGTGAATTCCGCTGATAGAGCGGACAATATCGGAGACCTCTGAGATTTCCTTCAGCCTGTCATGGCGGTCAAGCAGCAGGATCTGTTTGCTGTCAAAAGCGTCACCCGGGCGGAATACATCATAGGGAAGATCTGTCGGAAAATCAATTTCCAGGTCATATTCGGCATTTAGTCCGGCTGCAGCGAAGCTGCGGCGAATTTCGTCAATTGTCTCAGTATCCAGGTTATCCGTCTGTACATATTTATACAGTTTACGATGTATAAAACGGCTGCACAAGTCACTCAGCAGCTCATCCTGCTCCAGAGTCCACTGCATAAAGGCTGTCTGCATCATCGCTTCATCCAGCAGCAGGTACTGCTGTACGGTTACTTCGCTTCTGAACAAGTCGCCCAGCGGCTCAATCATGAAGCCGAAGGTATAGCCGCTCTGAAAGAGCTCTTTGGCCCTGCGCAGGATCTGCCGCAAAATAATCTCCGAGCTGCGGGTCACCGGATGAAAATAGACCTGCCAGTACATTTGGTAACGGGACATCAGGTAATCCTCTATAGCATGCATGCCTGATTCCTTAACTACAACCCTGCCATCATAGGGACGCAGCATTCTTAGAATCCGGTCAATATCAATCGTTCCGTAGTTAACTCCGGTGTAATAGGCATCCCGCAGCAGATAATCCATCCGGTCAGCATCAAGCGGACCTGAAACCAGATTAACGACAATTTCATGTTCATAGGTTTTGGAGATTACCGAAGCCACCTTCTGCGGGAAATCCTCGGCTACCTCCTTTAGAATCGCTGTGATCTCCGTGTCCTCCAGAATAATGCGGCAGGTCCAGTCCTCGTGGTTCATTTCAAAGGCTTCTTCTATAGAATGGGAAAACGGGCCATGCCCCAGATCATGCAGCAGAGCTGCGCACAGGGTCAGCAGGCTTTCTTCCGGCATCCAGTCCTTATACCCGCTCCGTTCAAACTGTGAAATAATCCGCCGTGTAATTTCATACACTCCAAGGGAGTGCGAGAACCGGCTATGCTCTGCACCGTGAAAGGTAAGATAGGAGGTGCCGAGCTGGCGGATCCGCCGCAGGCGCTGGAATTCCTTGGTATTAATTAGACGCCAGATAATTGTTTCCTGAACATGGACATAATTGTGAACCGGATCTTTAAAAACCTTTTCCTCTGACAGCAGCTGTTTCATGGGATCAACTCCTTTTTCCATAATTTAATTAGTAATTGATTGGAATTAAGTCTATAATAATGAATTATGTCATAGTTTGTCGAATAATGACATTTTAGATATTCATAAATCGACACCCCATTTTGATGCGCTTTTCCGGGGAATCGGGATAACTGCAGGGATTATAAATGTTTTCTTTCAAAAATTCCTTAAAATTAGTCTCAAAAAAGGTTGACTGTTTTGGGAATGGTTGGTATTATAAGTATCATAAAACGGTGAACAATGTCGAATAATGACGCTTTTGAAATTTGAGAGGAGCAAGATTGTAATGATGAAATCAACAGGAATTGTAAGAAAAGTAGACGAGCTTGGACGGGTTGTTATTCCGATCGAATTGCGCCGTACGCTGGGCATTGGAGAAAAAGATGCGCTCGAAATTTACGTGGACGGTGAGCGGATCATGCTTAAAAAGTACGAGCCTGCCTGCATTTTCTGCGGAAACGCCGAGAACGTTACTTACTTCAAAGGAAAAATTGTTTGTCACGAATGTATTTCTGCTATTCCTACCCCTGTGACAAATTAAATCAAATCGGTTATAATAAGAACTAATCCAATTGTTAATTCTAACCTTTTTATATCTCCTTGGCCTCCCGTACATGCGGGAGGTATTTTTTTGCGTTTATGAGGTGGGCTTCCTGGCGGGGGCTTCCCCCGTTATCCCCCTTTATTTTGAATTCATCTAAAACTAACTTTAAGCCAAAATGATTAAACCAGAATAAAAAGATACATTTTCTTTCTTACCCTCCCAAACCCTCCCTGATAGGGAGGGCCCCAAAGGGCCCCGGCCCTCTGGACACCCGGAATCTTGTCTGATTTGGCAGCATCGCGGACAAAAGCATTGTTCGGCGGAAGACCGGCCCTCTTTCGGGCGCGCCCTCAGGGCCTTGCCATGCGAGAGACTCCCTCATAGGCGGTTTACCTATGAGGGCTGCGCGATTTACAGGCCGCTCCGGCATTACTGCCGAGCGGGGCGCTGTCCCTTCGGGAATCGCTAACTGCGAGTGACTTGAGCGTGAGTGGATTTTCTGCTTCGTGCCCGCTCTCCCTGCGGGAATCGCTTACTGCCGCGCTTACCTGCAGCTTAATCTTGAGCGACTTTTCTGCACGGAGGCGCTCTCCCTATGGGAATCGCTCACGGCGGCGCCAGGAAACAATTAGCTGCAGTTTATTCAGTTAAATTAATCCATATTGTATAGAAAATAATTATAAATATATTTAATACAATTAAAACCATATAAAACTTCAATATTATCTATTTTCCATATATATAAATACATAAACTAGTTCTATATCCAATATAGGGTATTATTTTGTCTAAATAGTTATACAAAGTGCAATTATTCCTTATACATTAATTCAGACCGCTACCTTTCACTCCCGCTCCAGCAGAGCATTATAAATATCGCGCTTTGCCAGACCACGGTCGGAGGCTGCTTTTTTCATGGCATCCTTACGCGTCAGACCGGATGTTTCGTGGTGAGCAACATGCTGCTCGATACTGAGCTCGCGCCACCAGGAGGACTCAGCCAGCTCAGCATCCTCCTTGCTTTCCCCCTCAACCACGATTACATATTCGCCAAGCGGCGGATGCTCAGACAGCCAGGAGATACACTCCTCGATTGTGCCCCGCAGAAATTCTTCGTAGCGCTTAGTTAATTCACGGGCCAGGACCACACGGCGGTTACCGAATGCCTCCTGCATATGTACCAGCGTCTTAGCTACTCTGTGCGGTGATTCATAGAAGAGCAAAGTGCTCTGTACAGCACGCAGGCCGGATAGTACGTTACGGATATCCTTGCGCTCACGCGGAAGGAAGCCGATGAAGGTAAAGCCTGCGGTCGGCAAGCCGGAAGCAATTAAAGCTGACAGGGCGGCGTTAGCTCCTGGTATTGGAATGACTGGAATACCGTGGCTGACAGCCAGCGCAACCAGATCTGCGCCGGGGTCGGAAATGGCCGGCAGACCGGCATCGCTGACCAGTGCGAGATTTTTACCTTCTATTATATAGCGTATTAATTCGGGTCCGCTGGCCGCCTTATTATGCTCATGATAACTGAACAGCATTGAAGGTGTTATCTCAAAATGGCTTAGCAGCTTGCGCGTCTGTCTTGTATCCTCAGCGGCAATAATGTCACACTCCTGCAACGTACGCACCGCGCGGTAGGTCATGTCCTCCAGATTACCGATTGGCGTAGCCACCAGATACAGGCAGCCGCTTCCTTCCGGTGCACCCGAGCCGGCTTCTGTATTCTTTTGAAAACTGCTTTGGCATGTTATTGTCATTGGCTGTTATCCTCTTTATTACCATAATAGATGTCCATAATTTCCGGACAGTATTGATTGTCATCATTATATACGATCAGCGGCGGTTGTAAACGTACCTCGGGCTTGCCGTCACGCGCTGCTTCTATTAAGACCATATTGGCTTCCAGATGGGCCCGTGGATGAATAAAACGGATGAGCTTAGGCTCCAGCCTGTATTGTCTCATTAAACTAAGGATGTCCACCAGCCGCTGGGGCTTGTGCACCATGCTTACTTTGCCTCCCGTACGGACAAGCCGCACGCAGGCCTGAATAACCTCCTCCAGGGTACACCCGATTTCATGCCGCGCCATAGCCTGATGCGAATTCAGCTTAAGGTCGCTTCCGTTAAGCGGCATATACGGCGGATTCACCGTTATTGCATCGTAAACACCGTATCCGGCTGTAGTATGCAGCTCACGCAAGTCTCCTTCATGGATCTGTACCCGTTCTTTAAGACCGTTCAGGGCAACACTGCGGCGGGCCATATCCGCAAGACGCGGCTGAATTTCAATTCCCTCGATAGAAGCCTTGGTGCGCGTGGTCAGCAGCATAGGAATTACGCCGTTACCGGTACATAGATCCAGCACCCTGCCCCGTGGCGGGACACCAGCGAACCGGGCCAGCAGTACAGCATCCATAGAGAAGCTGAATACCTCATCACTCTGAATAATACGCAAATCATGAGTCAGCAGATCATCAATCCGCTCTGAAGGCTGCAAAGGAACTGGTACTTCATTAAAAGAATTCATCATTATAATCTCCTAAAGTGTATAAAATTCAAAAAAAACCGTAGGCGTAAATCTCCTACGGCTGGATATCCTCATTTATTAAGAAAAGAAAGACAGAACAGGCAGTCACCCTCTGTGCGTAAATGTCCGAAATAGACATTACAGATGTGAAAGCCTTCATGGTACAAGCGGGCCAGGTTATCATAACCTTCTCCGACGACCTCCTCTGTTCCTTCAGCGGCAGCCAGCAGTGCTTCTGCTTCAGCTGTATCCACGGCCGGGTCCAAAGGTGCTTCCCTTTTCAGTATTTTGCGGAGCTGTTCATTTTCCAGACTGAGCCTTTGATTGGCTTCCATCAGTTCCTTAACCGTCTGTTTCCAATCTCCGAGAGTGGCGCGCATCGTCTCCATCTGCGCTTCCATCTCCTGCATGTGTGCAAATATATTTTTCTTCTCCAAGTTTCCACCCCGAAAGTAACCTTATGGTTTACTTGACGACAACATCATCCATTGGAAGTTCCTTAACTTTGCCCACTTCAAACAGCTGTACATGAACCGTACGGCTTCCGGCATTAATTCCAACCACCTTGCCTTCTCCCAGTGAGGTTACGACAAGCTTGCCTACCGCCGGCATTTCTTCCTTTGTGCTCTCATAATTATCATGCTCAAACTTCAGGCAGCACATTAGTCTTCCGCATAAGCCTGAGATCTTAGTCGGATTCAGTGAAAGGTTCTGGTCCTTGGCCATCTTGATGGATACCGGCTCGAAATCGCCAAGCCAGGAGGAGCAGCATAACACCCGTCCGCAAGGCCCCAGACCGCCCAGCATCTTCGCTTCGTCACGCACACCGATCTGCCGCAGCTCGATCCGGGTCCGGAAAATACTTGCCAGATCCTTGACCAGCTCACGGAAATCAACCCGTCCCTCAGCTGTAAAATAAAAAATAATCTTGTTACGGTCAAAAGTGAATTCTACATCCACCAGCTTCATTTTGAGGCCGTGATCGCGGATTTTATTTAAACAGGTGTTGAAAGCGTCCTTTGCTGCACCCTTGTTCTCCTCCACCACACGTGCGTCGGTTTCCCCGGCGATCCGCATGACTTTCTTGAGAGGCAATACAACATCGGCTTCCTGCACCTCTTTTTTGCCAACGACAACTTTACCGTATTCAACCCCACGTGCTGTTTCCACTATAACGCACTGATCACGTTCAATCGGGAAATCAAGCGGATCGAAATAATATATTTTACCCGCCTTTTTAAAGCGGACGCCTACTACGCTGTACAAAAATTAACCCCCTTGTTTGCCGGTAAAAGGAACCCTTAAGCAAATCCGCTCCCTGGTGATCTATGCTTGTCCTTCCTCATCCGTTAAACCTTTAGTTCCAGGCTGAAGCGCTGATCCGGAGGATTATATTATATCTAAGCCTTTACCCTTCCAATCGGATTAAAAACTGCTCCAGACAGAGTACCGCATTGGCGTTGGAACGGAGCTTGCGCTTGCTCTCCGTTGCGGATTCCATATAGGAGACCCATTGTTCCGTGCTCCGCTCGCGGGCATGTCTGGAAATAAAGTCTAACTGATCTATGAAAACGATGCTTTCGTGTCTGCGGTACAGGAAGTAGAGCATATCTTTGAACCAAAGGTGGAACATGCTGAACAGAGTATCCATATGTTCACCGAGTCCGGCCTTAGTCAGCTTCTGCCCGGCGGTTGCCACTGCAGTGCTGCCCTTGCCCATAGACTCCTTTGCTAATTGTAACACTAGATTTCTCATTTCTGCAAACCAATTCTGTGCCAAAAGTTCCCTGCAGCCGTCAAGTCCCGAAGTAAGCGAAACAGCGCACCGGGCCAGCGGCACCGGAACCCCATCAGCGGCTAAAGCCTGGAGCATAAGATCCGGATGCAGCGGACTGAACGGAATACGCTGGGTCCTCGACTGAATTGTGGGCAGCAAGGAACTGCTGTTATCGGAGATTAGAATGCCTACTGCCGGAGCAGGCGGCTCCTCCAGAAACTTAAGCAGACTGTTGGCGGCCTGGACCGTCATTTTGTCTGCTCCCTCTATAATATAAACCTTCGGGTTAACCCCTTCTGACCGGTAGGAAAACACACGCTGCAGCTCGCGGATCTGATCAATCTTAATACTTGCCCCGTCGGGCTTCAGCAGCGTCAGATCGGGATGGTTGCCATGCTCCACCTTTCGGCACTCAAGACACTCTCCGCAGGCATCATCTTTACGCCCGGTACAGAAAATCGCCTGGGCAAACATCAGCGCTGTCTTCATCTGTCCGCTGCCGGCAAGGCCGGTGAACAAGTAGGCATGACTGACGGCATCCTTACGGAGCGCGTTCTGCAGCAGACGCTTTGCATCCTCCTGGCCTAATATATCATGAAAAGGCATAAATTCCTCCAACTTCTTTTAAAAAGAAAGATTAATCAGCATCCCGCGGATCTCACCGACCCGGCCCAGCAGATCGATCCGTCCCTGCTCACTCTCCAGCAGATCATCTGCCAGATTCAGCAGGGCGGCATCAATCTCCTCCAGCAGCTTGTAGCGCTTGCCGCGGCCGCGGCGGTCCCAGCCTTTGGTTTCTTTTAGGACGACACCGCGCCGGGCTGTTTCTTCCAAAAAGCGTTTGACCATATTCCGGTATATAGCAAGCTCACGCACCGTCATTGATTTGGCCAGCCGGTCACCCTGCTGCTGAATATCTTTGATCTGACGGTTTAGCTCATCCAGTGTTTTTTGCTCCCCCTGCTGCTGAAATACGTCATTAAAGCTCTTTTGCTGAACGGGTCTGCGCTCGGCATCAGCGTTAGGAAGTTCACTTTTTAAGGGCCTGTAGCCCGGATTGATTTTCAAAAGTATCTACCGCCCTTATTATGCTCAATAATGCTCAAAACGATCGACAGGAAGAACAAATACTGTAGCTCCGCCTACCTGAACTTCTACCGGAAGCGGCAGATAGGAATCTGTTGTACCGCTCATTGGGGTTACCGGAGTAACGAGCTGTTCGCGCACCTTGCAGCTGTTGCGGATTACTCCAAGTACCGCATCCACCTGGGAGTCATCTACACCAATCAGAAATGTCGTATTACCTGCCCGCAGAAATCCGCCTGTACTTGCCAGCTTGGTGGCACGGAAATTGGCCTTGACGAGTTCGCTGGACAACCGGTTACTGTCTTTATCCTGGATAATTGCAATGATTAGATTCATCTTCGCATTCCTCCTAATAGTTTTGGTAAGAACCTCATTTTATAGCAGTGTGCTTAGAGTAATATTTGACATGATAACTTAAAAATCCTTTAATATACGCTCTTTCAGCGTCCGGACGATATCCTGCTCTACCATATGAATCGGGCGGTTGGCATCCAGCACAACTACACGTTCCGGGTCAGACTGTACCACCAGCTGATAGCCCTCACGCACCTTCTGATGAAAATCAAGCTTCTCCAGATCAAGGCGGTTAACCTCCCTGTCCTGGTTAGCAGCAATCCGCGATAAGCCGATCTCCGGATCTACATCAAGATAAAAGGTAAGATCCGGCTTGCGCCCACCGGTGGCGAACTCGTTAATATTCCGTACCTGCTCAATGCCAAGCCCTCTGGCATGGCCCTGGTAAACAAGACTGCTGTCGACAAAGCGGTCACAAAGTACAGTAAGGCCTTGCTGCAGTGCAGGCTCAACCACTTCAGCCAGATGCTGGCTTCGTGCCGCCGCATACAGCAGCGCTTCCGTCCGTGCATCCATTGCCGTATGGGCAGGATCAAGAATGATGGAGCGGATCTTCTCGGCAATCTCAATGCCTCCGGGTTCCCGTGTAATGATATAAGGCATGGAATGATTCTGCAGATAAGCTGCTACTCTGCCCAATACGGTTGTTTTTCCTGCTCCATCGCCTCCCTCCAAAGTAATAAAAAAGCCTTCACGTCCCACTTATACTTCTCCGCCCTTCTGTATGTTGTAGACCCTGATTCTCTGCAGCAAAGGGTCAGCGCAGGCCTGAAACCTGGCTCCCCCCCGGCTCAGCGCCTCCAGCCTGCTGCAGGCTGCATCGGTTATAACCTCTCCCGGGTATAGTAGCGGAATTCCAGGCGGATAAGGGATCACCATCTCCGCACTTGTTCTTCCTATACTGTATTCGAGAGGTATACTTTCGGTTTCAGCTTGAGATACCGGCTTCATGGTGAACCTTACCGGCTGTGAAAAAAGCTGTCCGCTCAAAATGTTCCACGTGGAAATATTGGCTGGCCGGAAAGCTCCAGGCTCCCGGATAGCTTCAGCTACAGTATCCGGCGAATCAGAGTGAACTGATTCCCTAACAAGAGCAGAGGCCCGCGGGCTTCTAAGCGGAGTTAATTCCTTAACGGCTGCGCCGTTCCGGCAGTGCGCCGATTCTTCAGCACTGCTCAGGCCCGGCCGGCCTGCCGCCGGCGCTTCAGCATCTATGCCGCGCAGCGCGCCCAGCAGCGCAGCAGCCTCTTCAGCCTTCGAGCCGAGGCTGAAGGCCAGCACTACGTGCCGGTCGTCGCTCATCTCCGGCACGATGCCCTTCTCTTCGAGCCTGCGCTGCAGCTCGAAGCCCACCAGGACCCCGGCGGCGTCATAGATGACCGCCTTGAAGGGGTCCTGGGTCGTGTACGCCGCCCCGCTGGCTGGCGGCGCGGGTTCTCCGGCGGCTGTGCCAGCGCCGCCGGGGGTCTGCTGCTGCGCCGCAGGCTGCAGCAGCCCAAAGCGCGGCAGCTCCGCCAGGCCGCGCTTCAGCACGTCCACGGCGGCGAGCCCCGCCGTGAAGGCTCCGGCGCGCCCGGTGTGCACCAGCCGCCGGGCCAGATCGAGCGAAGCCATCAGCGGATACGATGGGCTGGAGCTCTGCACCATAGCCAGCCGCTGCCGCAGCAGCGCGCGGTCAAGGCGCGGCCCCTGCACATGCAGCATGGCGCCCATCGTCAGCGCCGGCAGCATCTTGTGCGTGGACTGCACCACGCCGTCCGCGCCGCAGGCAAGCGCCCCGGCCGGAAGCGCCGGGTGCTGCCCGTAATGCGCCCCGTGCGCCTCGTCAACCAGCAGCGGAACGCTGCTGGCGTGGCAGATGCGCGCGAGGGGCGCAAGATCCGTTCCCATGCCGTAGTAATTCGGCATGGTCACCAGTACCGCGGCGGCCTCCGGGTAGGCTGCGAGAGCAGCCTGTACCGCTTCAGCCGCCGGAGCGACCGCCAGGCCGCTGTCCGTATCCAGCTGCGGCTCCATAAAGACAGCATTCACACCGGCCAGCATCAGCCCGTGTATTACTGATTTATGGACATTACGCTGCAGAATCAGCGTCATCCCCGGCTCGGGACATACAGTCAGAATAAGGGCAAGATTGCCGGCAGTACTTCCGCCAACCAGCAGAAAGCTCTCCTCCGCCCCAAAGCAGTCCGCAGCCAGCTCCTGTGCCTCCTGAATAACTCCCTCCGGATGATGGAGATCATCTGTGCCGGTTATCTCGGTCACATCGTATCTCATAATCTCACCGAGAAAGCCTGCCCCTCCGCCGGTGCTGTAGGCATTGCCGTTCTTGTGGCCGGGCACGTGATAAGATATATTACCCTTAAGTCTATATTGTTCCAGCATTTCATATATTGGCGCCCTGCCAGGCTCTAACTTGTCCATATCTATATCCTTCCCTGGGGTTACCTCTATTTTAACGCAAATACGGCCAAACGCCTATAATACCGTGCAAAAGCCTAAGCCGCACAACAAAACGGCTTCACCGCACCAATAGAGAACGGGAAAGCCGTTATACGTATTGCCTGTTGTACAGCCATTGCGACACAACTTCACCGCCCGCTCTTTTTACACCGTAATTAGTACTCTTGACCGGTTAGGCGTTCTTTTGCAATCCGATCTTCTTCATCCGTCCGATAAAAAAGCGGTACTTGATGTCTTCAGCATCCGTACGCACCATCTCACTCTCGCAATCCTCACAAATGAAATGCGAGACAATCACAATTCCTTCTTGCTTTATCTGCCCGCATATAATGCAGGGCTGCTCGGTTTGCTGTTCCATTACCATCCCACCTTGACTCTTTTAAGAACAGTATGTTACACCTTCTATCATTTTAAACCTTTTCATAGTTTTTTCCTATCCTGCCCTGCCCATAATATATATATTCTGTGATCTCCGGCTGGTGATTGAGTTAACGAAGTTTAATAAAATGCCCCATACATCCGATATTATTAACATGAGCATTCATGAGGAGGTTATATTTTAGCAATGGAATCTAACACCAAAGGCGCAGCAACATTCTACCAATACAAGCTTATCAAAAAAATAAACCTGACGAATACGAAGCTGCGTGCCTATTACCTGCTCCCTCTAATATTTTTGGTACTGGAGACTGTATTCCTATCCTGGTGGAGCTTCCTGTATATGCTTATTGCCGCTCCCGTTGTATTGTGGGTCCAATATGTCATTTCACGTTCAGTACTGCTTATCACCGGGCACCCTATCGCCAAGCGCTGGAAAATCACCCTTCGCCTGCCCTGGTTAGGCTATATGCCTGAGCAGTATATCAGCTACAGCATCTTCCGCAAGGTACAGCTGCATAACTTCTGGATCGGCCTGTGCATTGCTGCCCTATTTATTGTCTGGGTACCTGCTGCATTTACAGCCTCACTGGCAGTCTGCCACTTGTGGCTTCTTTTGCCCCGGTTGTATGCACTTCTGATGCTCCGGCATAATGACAATAGCGGAATGCTTAAATTCAGTCCTGCCGATGTCTCCTATTATGCACAGTAATGTTAAGCGTCTTATACATACTATAAATGCAGCCTGACCAGAAACCATTGGCTCATTAAAAAATAAATAATCGCCGTCCGCAATGGACGGCGATTATTTATTTACTCTTTAGTCCCTTAATAGCTACCTTCTTTTCCTTAGGAATCATAACTATAAAATAACCATCATGAACGGTTAAATGTATAATCAGGCTGTCTTTTTGAAAAACACGGGAATTCCCCGCATCCTCTGCCCCTTTTTGTTCCTTCCAGCCCCACGCTTCAATGGCTTCCAGATAAGGATCCGGCAGGCCTTCTTTTTCCTTAAGACCGGATAACGAATACCGTACATAGTCCATAGCAACATTTGTAGTTGTCCTGTCAGGTGAGCTTGCCTCCTCAGGGACCGGGAAGCTCTTCTCATTCAATGCTCCCTCAAAGTTATCCCATTTGGGCTCCTTCACCCCACAGCCAATCAATGACACGCTCAATATACAAACAATTAATAGTATCCACAAGGGCCGGTTTTGCTTCATACCTTAAATCCTCCTTACCACTACCATGCATCAAAAGACACAAGAAAATTCAATTTTAGAATTTAACAGTAGTTCGATCGTATTAAGGGCAATGCCTGATATTTGCACATTTCTATTATACTTGGATAACCCATAACGTCGGTAACAAAAATGTCACTCAAATGAAAGCGTTTTATTACAATATTTTTTCTTCTCTCCCTTTAAAAAACAACAAAAAAGCCATTGCCGATTGCTCAACAATGACTTCATGTGCTTGGCAGCGTCCTACTCTCCCAGGACCCTTCGGTCCAAGTACCATTGGCGCTGGAGGACTTAACGGTCGTGTTCGGGATGGGTACGCGTGGAACCCCTCCGCTATCGCCACCAAACATGCGTCTGTGAAACAGACGCTGCCGCTAGACATTTTCAACACCAGAAGTGCGAATAAATGTTGTTGCGTTACAGGCTTGATCACCTGAAAACTGAATCCGAAACGAAGATGCGTTTGCCCTTGTTATGGGGCCCCCGGAAAGTAATCGGAATCGGCTTCGTCAGCCTCTTCTTCACTTTTTGGGGTAGTTTATTGGATAAGCCCTCGACCG
>NZ_CCDG010000047.1 GCF_000723885.1 Paenibacillus camerounensis | reverse complement strand
CCGTCCGGGGAGTTCAGGGCATACAAGCAGAGAACAAGCGGCAGGCGGATCAGCTGAGCCGGCAGCTGGGCGTGCTGGCAGGACTATTCGGAATCGCAGGGAGCCGTGATCCATTCCGTCCGATTTCCATCCCGACATTGGCACAGAAGGCGGTGACTAGCTTCATTCGTACGCTCTCAATACTGAGCGGCCGGGATGAGCTGAGCAGTGATCCGGCGGTGCAGAAGCTGCGGGGGATTATTCAGCAGTCGGGCCTGGCAAGCATTGAAGGACTGTCCGCGCAGGTCAAGCTGAAAGAGATTTATGAAGCGAGGGAGCAGATCGCGAAGGCACAGACAGCCTACGAGGTCTATCAGACGTTTGGGAATCAGGCTCAAATGGCGGCTGCACATCAGCAGGCGGAGGAAGCGCGCAGGAAGCTGGAATCGATGGGGATCAGCGCGAAGCAATATGAGGCAGGGAAAGATCTTACAGGCTACTTCAGGCAGGCGGCAATCAAAGCCTGTGATTATGATCCGTCGGTCATCGACAAGAGTGTACCGCTGCCGGAGAAGGAAGAATATGCGTTTCTGCTGCGGATGGCGATGGAACCGGGAATCCAAGGAGAGTGGGCAAAGCAGCAGCTGGCGCTGGTCAAGCCGGAAGCGATGCTAGGTCCGGTGGACCCGTACAACAGCGTATCGGAAGCGGATATCCTGAACCGGAACGATCCGAGGGCGATCGGGCGGCTGAAGGAAACGTACTGGTACACGTTGCCGCCGGAGGAGCAGGATCGGCGGTATGAAGAGCTCAAGGCATACTACGAGAAGCAGGAGAAGGAAGCAGCGGACAAAAACCGGCTGACGGGAAGCGGAGTAGGGAATCAGACACTGGCGAATATTCTGGTGGGCGGAAGCAATATGATTGTGAATGCGATCGATACAGCCTCGTTCGGAATAGCGAGGACGGTAACCGACTGGATCGCGGGCCCGAAGCCGGAAGGTTATGTCAGTCCGCTGGATGATTCCTACGGGAAGCAAGCGGGACAGGTGGCAGGGGGCTTTATCGGCATTGGTCTGCCGTGGAAGTATTTGAATAGTGTGGTGAAGGCGACGGGAGTGGTAGGCAAATTCTCGCCGACCCTGTACAAATCAATGGTATCAGGAGCAATAAGCGGAACGATTGGAGAAGCGTTTGACGCCGCGAATGATTACCGGGATGATGGGAAGCAGAGCCTGGGTGAGCGATTAATCTCAGTAGGCGTCAACACGGTGGTTGCCGGAGCGGGTGATGTGTTAATAACGACTGCCAGCAAAGGGCTTGCCGGTGTAAAGAAAATCGTGAACGGCTCCATACGGGAAGTGAAGGTTAAAGAGGTTGAAGGCACGGGCAAGGCCAAGGTGGAGATCGATGAGGCAGCGAAGGAGCTTGAGGACGTTCGGGTTGGGGGGACGGGTAAGATTGGTGTAGTAAGCGAGGGTTCGGGTGGTCAAAATTTACTATCAAGTATAGGGAAAGTAGATAAAGCTCCATCAACAGTTAAATACTTGGAAGACGGTATTAGAAATGAGCCGTTTGAGCATGGTCTGTTTTTCGATAAAGACGGCATTGTGATTGGTAAATTAATCTCTGATGGTGAACAAGCAAAAATTGATCTTTCTTCTTATAAAGATATAGCAAAGGATACTATATTTACTCATAATCATCCTAGTAGCAGTAGGTTTAGTATTGCGGACCTAGAAACAGTGGTATATTTTGATATGGAAGAAATAAGAGCTGTGACTCCAAACGGGGTAACGTTTAGTATTAGTAGAGGGACTGGAGGATGGGCGATACATCCACTGGACGTTGAGAAAGTTTTTAAACAAACACAAAGAGAACTTGCTGGTGACCCTACGGTTCAAGCATTATTTAAAGAAGGTAACACAGAAGCAGTTTGGAATATATTATATGTTAAAATGGCAGAGAAAATGGGAGGGGAATTTAGTGTTTTTAAATAATGATGAAAGAATTAATTCGAAATTTCTTTACAGAAAACCTACAGTTATTGGGATTTTGGACGATAGTGATAACGATCCCAATGATATGAGTTGGATGTTTGATAACTCATGTGAATTGTTAAAAGTAAAATTTTCAGAAAGTTCATTTCAGGAGTTAGTTATAGGATTGGTGGAAATATTTAGAGGGGGACAACCGAACTATTCATCACTTGGTGAAATGTTTGGTAACGATACAAATGTGGAGGAAGATGTTGAGAAGATAGTATACAGAATAACTACTATTGAAAGAATTTTAAATGATATTATGAAAGTCGAGATGCACCTTGATCCTATGAATCGAAATATTAATGATCTGTTTTTGTATCTTCGGGAAGGTTTAAATATATCAAACCTTAGTGAGATGCTTATCAAAAAATACGAGGGTTTATCTATAGAATATAATGACAAATTTATTATTACAGATAAAGATTATAGGATTATCATTTTATGAAAATAATTGAAGATTCGAATTAATTAGTTCTTCCAAGAAAATGTTTGTGAGGGGTCTGTCAATTTTTCGTGCAATACGACTCCAACAGAAGAATGCATAGTACAAATCAACAACGCCACAATGCGAGCTAACTGCCGTGCTGTGGTTTCATTTTTATCCGCCGCTAATACCAAACAATATAATCATACAAGTGGCGGCTGTTCAAAATACCCTACCCAGTGCCGAATGAACCCATCATTCAACCAATAATACATTTAACCCATGTAATACCCGTATAAAGATCTCTTCATTGCGGTTGTAAGCACAACAAATGCTTTTAATTTTATACCCTAAATAACGCCATTCCGTTACAAAAAAAGGTCAATTATGGTCAGATACCACCATGATTGATCTGTTTTTTTGTTATCTTCGCTTTCCCCCGTTTTTTTTTCAAAATTGATCGCAACTGTAGACTACCTTACAGCGATATAGACAGTGAGAAGGCAATCAGTCCAAAAGTTTATTGCAACTAATTGGTTAGATAGAACGACCATTATATTGTCAGAACTTAAGAAGGGGTGGCACATGAAAGGTGTAACTGTATCTATTGACCGCGTTGTCATTGACTTTATAGACGTATAGCGCTGGATGGAGTCAAGGACCTGAGCAAAGTCCTGAAGAACAGCGAAAAATTTCCGAACCTAAAGCCTTTCGTAACGACCCCGGAAGGCTTTACCTTAACAATTAAGTAGTTAGATGAGCAAATAGGTGGTACGAGAAAAGGAATGACATGGCATCATACGGAAATCCCTGGTAAAATGGAACTTGTGCCATTTGGTATTCACAATATTACACTTCACAATGGTGGGCGGACGGCAGGTATGTGGACTGACGCTCCTAGATAATATTTTTTAGGAGGTAGAGAAATGGAAGTTAAGGATGAAACTATAATATATCCATTGCCGGATGATGTTCTGCTGACTGAAAAAGAAAACAAGTGGAGAATTATATTGCCGGATAAATATAAAGAATTTATTAAGAAATTTAATGGTGCTTCTCTTTTAAAAGATAGTTTTATGTGTAACAGCCATAGTTATGCAATTGATAGGTTTTTAAGTATTATGAAGGTAACTGGGGAGAGGGAAGAAGAATTCTACGATGTAGGAGTAGTTAGAACTCAATTAGATGAGAGAATTGTTTCAGACGAAAATTTGTTAGGTACTGAGTTATTACCAATAGCTGTTCTTTTTGCAGGTGACTTTGTGTGTTTAGACTATAGAAATAATGATAAAACAGAGCCATCTGTTTGCGTTTGGAATCATGAAGAATCATCAGATTTAGATCCTGTAACTTATTCTACAAGTAACAGCTTTGATGAGTTTCTAAATATGTTAACCATATGAGTCTTGCAAAATTTTGTTTGCGACTTTATGCTTCCATTCAAGGGTGAGGCTACTCAGTGCCCCATGTGATACCAGGACTGACTCCATAAAGTGAGACAAATCAAAATACCTTCAAGAGAACAGGAAATGGAAAAAGAAAACAATAAGTATAATCATTATAAACTTTCGGGAATATATATTTCTTGATGCGTAACGTTGAGCCAGTTGAATAAATGGACAACATGTATTTTTCATCTTATAATTTTTACGATTTCTTTGATAACTTATACTAGAGATTAGTTCCGCTCAGCTTCCAGACAGGAGAAGACAAGCTATGGCATTAGAACGGCTGCGCGGATTTATTCGGGCTTGGCAGGATTATCCGTTACATTCAGGAGTATTAATCGGTGAACGCTATGAGATACATCGCCTGCTGGGTGAAGGAAGCTACGGGCTAACGTATTGCTGCCGCGATATTACAGACGGCAAGCTCTACGCGCTGAAGCAGTCCAGGCCGAGCAAAAAGACTGCCGGACGGATGCTGCTTGAGAAGGAGTACACTATCCTGAGGTCCATGGAGCACCCCAATATCCCCCGGTGCCGGGACTACCTGGAATATAAAGGATCGAACTGGCTGGTCAGTGATTATATTACGGGGAAGACACTGGAGGACCTGATCTTTGATGATCAGCTCATCTACGGTGAGCGGGAGAGCCTGGCTGTTATTCTTAAGCTGGCGGAGCTGGTGGCCCATGTTCATTCCCGAGGGTATGTGCATCTGGATCTGCGTATTCCTAATGTGATTTTACAGGAAGATGCTTTATACTTGATTGACTTCGGGCTGGCAAGCAGGATCGGAGAGGAAAGAACGGCAGTAGCGCAGCTAAGCCTCCTTGATCCAGCCCTCCTGCCAGAGCAGCTGCCGCCGGTAGCCGCTTCGGATCTGCATGACATGGGCCGGCTGATGCTGTTCATGCTGTACTCCGCCTATGAGCCGGTACGGGGTGAAGAGGAACGGAGCTGGAGGGAGGAGCTGAAGCTCTCACCTGAAATGCGGCAGCTGCTCAGCCGGCTGCTGGGTGAGCAGGCTGAGCCGTATCCGGATATAGAGACTTTTGCCCGTGAGGCTGCTGCTTTATATAAGAGTCTGCTGAAATAACAGAAAGAGGCGCTTCCAGCCGGAACCGGAAAGCGCCTCTTGCGTTATTACGGCTGCCAGAGCTTAGCTTGAGCTGCCGTAACGGTTCTTATAATATTTGTGTCCGCTTCCTCCGCGCCGGGCATCGGAGGACGAATGCCGCTTGTAGCCGCGGCTGCTGCTTGAGTGTCTGTTGTAAAAAGACCGTCCTTTATGGCTGCTGGAATGTCTGCGGTGACCGCCGGGCCTGGAGTGTTCCACGGAATGCAGCACTTTACCAAGAAGTTTTCTAAGCATTACAATTCCTCCTTATATGTTAGGTTTAGCTAATAATTTTATCTTACTCTATAATTACCCTGTAGTACGCGATGATTAAATTAAGGTTTCATGAGAAAATTTTCATTTTTGCAGGGTGCAGCTGGCAAGAATAGTGATATTCATATGACGCTGGCACCCTGCCGCAGCAACAGCAAACAGCCGTCTCCGGAACGGAGGCGGCTGTTTGCTGTGAGTAATACTTTTTACGCGCGCAGTGTCTTGAGAGCACCGCTCCAGGCCAGGACCTGATCAAGCATTGCATTAACGTTGGCTGTATGCAGATCAGCCGGCTTGAATACTGAACCATTCTCGAAATCAGTGAACAAGGAGAGCAGCGGATGGACACGGACATCTGCAACCTGCAGCTCTCCGAGAATTCCGCGTAGATGCTCGGCTGCACGCGCGCCGCCTGCCGAGCCGTAGCTTACAATACCTGCAGCCTTGTTATTCCATTCATCACGTGCGGAGTCAAGCGCGTTCTTAAGCGCCCCGGTAATGCTGTGGTTATACTCCTGAGCAATGAAGACAAATCCGTCCAGCGTAGCCAGCTTAGCCGCCCAGGCAGCAGCAGGGGCATAATCGTCACTCTCGCCCAATAGCGGCAGTCTAAAGTCGGCAATATCCACAATTTCATAATTGGCGTCTCCACGGGCATCCGCAATGCCTTTAACCCATTCTCCAACTTGCGGACTAACGCGGCCTTGACGGGTGCTTCCCAGAATAATTCCGATGTTTAAAGTAGTCATTTGATATTCCTCCCAAGTAATTGTTTTGGATGTCATTTGTTGTTTGTGTTTTTATTATAGCATATTACTTTTATAAAGCAAGTGTATTTACGAAACTAAAATGCATTTTTAGATACAGGCAGATTGAATGGGAAAATGAGCGTTCATTCTTGAAGAATTAGCTGCTGGAAGCAGATTTACAGGGAAAACGCTTCATGATAAACTAATAGCCTAAATAGTTATTTTAAAATTTAATTAACTTTCGGCAGTCTGATTTAATATATGATCTCGCGTCACCGTTACGGATATTCTGTGCAATTGTATGAGGTTAGAGCAGTAAATAAGTACTTAGTGCAGGTTTTTTGCAGCAAGATGTACACTGGAGGAGTATTATGACAAGAGCGGTAATCATCGACGACGAAAAGCCTGCACTTGAATTATTGGCCAACATGCTGCTCAGAGACGGGCGGATTGAAGTAATCGGTGCTTTCCGTACACCTTCAGATGCCCTGCGTGAGATTAGGTCGCTGAAGCCGGATGCTGTGTTTCTGGATATGGAAATGCCGGGCATGAACGGAGTGGAGCTGGCACTAATGCTGCTGGAAGCATGCGGCGAGCTTGATATTATTTTTGTAACCGCCCATACCTCCTATGCAGTAGAAGCATATAAGGTTGAAGCCGTCGATTATCTGCTGAAGCCCCTGATTCCGGAACAGCTGGACCGTGCGGTTACCCGGCTTCAGAAAAAACGGATGTTGCGCGGAGCCTATGAGGCAGGCGTACGATCCATTCAGCCGGAAACCCGGATTATCGGCTTCGGCGGGCTTAGGCTGCTGAACACATCGGGCGAGGAAGAGGAAGTGAAATGGAGAACCTCCAAAACGAAGGAGCTGATGTCCTTCCTGTTCTTGAAAGGCTTGTCCAATGTGTACAAGGGGCAGATTGTTCAGGCGCTCTGGCCGGACTGCAGCGATGAGCAGGCCCAGTCTAACCTGCATACCACTATGTATCAGTTGAAGAAGGCATTGAAAGCAGCGGAGATTCATATCGTTATTCATTTTAAGAGCGGAAAATACCGGATGGAGCTTGAAAGGACCACGGGTGATGTCTGGGAATTTGAGACGTTCATTAGTAGTAACAAGACGGTTGATGCGGCAAACGCGATGAATGTGGAGCGGGTACTGGAGCTGTACAGCGGGGATTTATTCGCTGATTCGGACTACTTGTGGAGTATCTCTAAACGGGAGGAAATGCTCAGCCATTATATTAAGCTATCCAAAAGGCTCTGCGGCTTCTATATGCGAGAGGGAAGGACGGAGGAAGCGATACAGCGGATCGGTAAACTGCTGCAGCATGCCCCGCTTGAGGAAGAGGCGCATGAACTGCTGCTTGGGCTCTATTTCCGGGAAAAGGACCGGATCAGCCTGATCCGCCATTATCATGCCATGAAAGAGCTGCTTAATCATGAGCTCGGGCTTGAGCCGAGAGAGTCAGTCAGACAGCTGTATAATGATATGCTGTACCAGCTCTAATCCTATATATGATGTAACAGGAGTACATCTTCCCTTGTTGGAAGGTGTTTTTTTGTGTGCATGGCTGTAAAAGATTCTTACGCTCTATTGTGAATCTTATGTTTCTATGCAGCACAAAAAAATGTGTCGGAAAATGTCCAGAAAATGTCCATAGTCCGATGATACATTAAAATAGTGTATACATTTCCGACAGGAGGTATTATGTGCTACAAAAAAAGACAGGAATGCGGAAGCATTTAAAGGTGGGAAAGAAGAAATCCTTGTAGGATTTTAATGCCTGGAGGTATCTTTTGTCACAGGAAATAAACTTGTCAATTTATTGTAGTGTTTGATTACCTGCGAAGCAGTAACAATAATCACATTGGACGGGGGATTATTTTGAAAGATAAGAAAAAAGCAATTATGACCGGTCTCAGCTTCAGTCTGTTCCTGTCGAGTGCAGCTCAGGCAGCCGCTGCTGCCAAAGCAAGTTTTACAGATCTGCAGCATGTGAAATGGGCGGAGAAGCAAATTACGCAGATGAACCTGCTGGAGGTCATTGATGGCCGCGGCAACAGCACTTTTGCTCCGCAGGATAACGTAACCAATCAGGAATCTGTTATCATGATGATCCGGCTGATGGGGCTTGATAACCAGCTGTCTGCAGGAGTAAGCGGTTACCCGGCTGATGATTGGGCTCAGTCATATATTAAGCTGGCATTGGATCTCGGACTGCTGGATCAGGACGATCTGGGTCCGGGATGGGGCAGAGCCTCGGCCAGCCGTGAAACTGTAACAGAGCTTGTTGTGCGAGGGATACAGTCAGCCAACCAGATCAGCGGGTTGACTGCGGATACCTCACCCTTCACAGATATCAGCGATGCTTCAACTGGTCTCGTGAATGCCATTCATGTTGCGACCCAGCTGAAAATCGTAAACGGTTTTCCAGACAATGAATTCAAGCCGTTACAGAATGTAACCCGTGCCCAGATGGCAAAAATTCTTAATGCTTCGCTGCCTTATCTGGCACTTGATGAAGCTTCACCAGTAGCACAAAAGGTAAAATACGGCATCATAAGTGAAATTACAGACAGCCGCCTTGTAATTGATACAGACGGCGTTAAAACGACGTACAGTCTGACTGAAGGACTGGCGGTCTACGGGCTTAATGCTTCAGCCATTAATCTTTCGCAGCTTAAAGTCGGACAGCCTGTATCTCTCGTATCTGATGCAAGCGGCCTGGCCATGATTGAGGTAACCAGCAAGGCGGTATCCTTGCCAGAAATCAAAGCTCAGCTCGCCCAGCTGGCAGTCAAGGGTGAAACAGGTGCAACCGGTGCGACAGGAGCAACGGGACCTGCCGGCCCGACCGGGGCAACAGGGGTGACAGGCTCCAGCGGTAACCCTGGTTCCCAGGGGCCGGTAGGCGCGACAGGAGCAACCGGGCCTGGAGGAAGTGACGGTGCAACCGGTGCGACAGGTGTAACCGGACCGTCGGGAGCGACGGGTGAAACGGGAGCGACGGGTGCAACCGGGCCAACGGGAGCGACGGGTGAAACGGGAGCTACTGGTGCAACCGGGCCAACGGGAGCGACAGGCGAAACGGGAGCGACAGGCGCAACCGGAGCAACGGGAAGTGACGGTGTGACCGGGGCTACTGGAGTGACTGGAGCAACAGGAAGTGACGGTGTGACCGGGGCTACTGGAGTGACTGGAGCAACAGGAGTAACCGGGGCGACAGGAGTGACTGGAGCAACGGGTGTGACTGGAGCGACGGGAGTGACTGGAGCAACGGGTGTGAATGGGGCAACAGGAGTGACTGGAGCAACAGGTGTGACTGGAGCAACGGGTGTGACTGGAGCAACGGGTGTGACTGGGGCGACAGGAGTGACTGGAGCGACGGGCGTGATTGGGGCGACAGGAGTGACTGGAGCAACAGGTGTGACTGGAGCGACGGGCGTGACTGGGGCAACAGGAGTAACTGGAGCGACGGGCGTGATTGGAGCAACAGGAGTAACTGGGGCGACAGGAGTGACTGGGGCAACAGGAGTAACTGGAGCGACGGGCGTGATTGGAGCAACAGGCGTAACAGGAGCAACGGGTGTGACCGGGGCAACAGGAGTGACTGGGGCGACGGGTGTAAATGGAGCGACAGGAGCAACCGGGGCGACAGGAGCTACTGGTTCTGCAGGGGGAAGTGGATACGCAAGCGGAGTCAATTCGGGTGGAGGAACAGTTTCAGTTGTAATCGGTGGTACAACGGTGCCGCTGACGCTCGACACACAAAGCTCCGCTGTCAGCTTCAGTAGCAATATGTTTACAATTACTACTGCTGGAACCTACTTTATTCAGTATGATATTAATATGAATAATAATTACTTAGTGAGCTCAAGAGTAATGCGCAACGGAGTACAGATTAATGCAAGTATAGTTAATTCTAGTGTCAGCACATCGCATCTTAACAACGGATTTATTATACAGTTGAATGCCGGTGACAGCTTAGAGCTGCAAATGTATGACCTGCTAGGAGCTGTTACTTTGACGACCGGGGACGGCGCTTCCATGAATGTAATATATATCGGACCGGGAACTCCTCCTATCTAAGTGAGCTGTAAACAGAATAGATCTGCTTCATAAAAAAGAGAAGGGCAGCTGCCTCCGGTTCATTCCGGTGTGCGGCTGCCCTTCTGGTTTATTTTGTTATGCCGGGTTATTCAGCCTTCCGTACCGGAGTGCAGCATCGGTGAGATATTAACCCGGAGAAGCTCGCTGCATACGGCTTCCCCGATATTCCGGATCATGGCCAGGAACATTTCATGCCCCTCGAACTGATATTCCTGAAACGGATCGTTACCAGAGTAAGCCCGCAGATGAATGCCCTCCCGGAGCTGATCCATCGCGTCGAGATGCTCCATCCATTGACGGTCTACCTGGTTAAGAATGATATATTTTTCTAGATTACGCATGGCTAAGCTGCCAACTGCTGTTTCTTTTCTGCTGTAAGCTGCGCTCAGACGCTCCGTCAGGTATAGACGCAGCTGCGGCTGCTCCATAATCCGCAGATCTGCTGCATTTATCTGCAGGTCGGGATCGAGCAGCGGATTCACAGCGGACTGCAGTCCTTCCGTGTTCCATTCCTCGGGAATCTCCTGTTCCGGGCAGTGCAGGGCTACAAGACTTCTGCACCATTGCCCCAGCATAGCCGCCACAAGGCCGCTGTCTATCCGGTTCAGCAGAACGTCCTCCCTGTCCCGGTAGATCAGCTTCTGCTGCCGGTTAATCACATCATCATATTGAATGACATGCAGCAGTGTATCGTAATGGATACCCTCGACCACATGCTGGGCGGATTCAATGCTCAGGCTGACCAGTTTGCCTTCGAGCGGGCTGCTTTCGTCATGGCCCAGTTTCAGCATCTTCCGTCTAAGCGAATCCGATCCGAAGCGCTGAAACAAGGAATCCTCCAGCGAGAGGAAGAAGCGGCTGGAGCCCGGGTCTCCCTGCCGGCCTGAACGTCCCCGCAGCTGTTGATCAATCCGCCGGCTCTCATGCCGCTCGGTCCCGATCACATGCAAACCGCCGGTTTCGGCTGAGCCTTCTCCCAGTTGAATATCAGTGCCTCTTCCAGCCATGTTGGTAGCAATCGTAACAGCACCTTTCCGGCCGGCGCCGGCGATGATTTCGGCTTCCTCCGCATGCCGGTGGGCATTGAGCACGCGGTGCGGAACACCCGCTTCCTGAAGAAGCACAGATAATTGTTCTGATTTCTCAATGGAGACGGTTCCGATAAGAACAGGCTGTCCGTTGGCGTGCCGTTCGAGCACCTCACAGATGATCGCACTGTTCTTGGCCGCTTCGGTCAGATAGATGAGATCCTGCAGATCATCACGGATACAAGGCAAGCGGGTCGGAATCTGGACGGCATGCAGTCCGTAGACCCTGCGGAATTCGTTATGCTCCGTAACTGCAGTTCCGGTCATTCCGGCCAGCTTGGGATATCCGGCGAAATAATGCTGGAGTGTCATTGCCGCTTTGGGAACCAGCTCTGTTCCGATATGCACCCCTTCCTTCTCTTCAATAGCCTGATGCAGACCATCGCTATAACGGCGTCCGGGCATCAGCCTTCCGGTATTCGTATCAATAAGCTGTATCGCATTATCCTTGACAATATATTCGGTATCACGTCTGATCAGGTGATGGGCTCTAAGCGCCTGAATCAGATGATGATGAATCAGTGAATGCTCCGGATCAAACAGGTTGTCAATCATGAATTCGCGTTCGGCCTTCCGTACACAGAGCTCAGTCAGGGTAAGGGTCTTGGCCTTCAGGTCAATGGTGAAATCAAACCCTTCGCTAAGCGGTAAAATAAAGCGGTTCATCCGGTAGTACAGCATGGACGGCCGCTGGCCCTTGCCGGAGATAACCAGCGGTGTACGGGCTTCATCAATGAGGATCGAATCCACCTCATCAATAACGGCATAATGTAGCGGGCGCTGGACCAGCTGCTCGCTGTACAATGACAAGTGGTCGTGCAGATAATCGAAGCCGATTTCACTTGCAGTTCCGTAAGTAAGATCGCAGGCATAAGCATGGCGTTTCTGGTCACGGGCCATCCCGTTCAGCGTGCAGCCGACAGAAAGACCCAGGAATTGGTACACGGGCTGCAGCTGCGTGCTGTCACGGACGGCCAGATACTCATTGGCTGTAACAATATGAACACCCTTGCCTGTCAAGGCGTGGACATAGCCGGCCGGAATGCTCGCCAGCGTCTTGCCTTCACCGGTCTTCATGTCCGCAATATCGCCTCTAAACAGGGCCGCAGCGGCCAGCAGCTGCTCATCATAGAGCAGCAGCCCCAGCACACGGCGCACAGCTTCGCGTACAACTGCAAAAGCCTCAGGCAGCAGCCCGTGCAGCGGCTCGCCATTGCTTATCCGTGTGCGGAAGACGGCAGTACGGGCCTTCAGCTCACCGTCACTAAGCGCTTGAATTTCCGGAGCGAAGGTATCCATACGCTCAATGATCCGGCTAAGCCTGCTTAGCTCCCAGTCGTTATGGTTTAATATCCGCTGAACTTGTCGCAGCATCATTGTTCCTCCTTAACATGCCGGTTAATCGGCATCCTCATATTCGAGCTGCATTGCAGACATCCGGTACGGATCGGCATCAGCCGGGGGATTCTGTTTTTCACGGCGCAGCTTTCGCAGTGTCAGGGTAAGCCAGATTTGGCTGGCTATACATACAGAAGAGTACACGCCTGTAATAAGACCCAGTGTCATTGCCAGTGAAAACAGCCGGATGGACTCACTGCCCCAGAACAGAATCGCTGCTGATGCAAAGAGTACGCACAAAAAGGTGTTCACCGAGCGGAGCAGCGTCTGGTTAATGCTTGTATTTACTATCTGCTCCAGCTGCTCCCGGTTGCGGGGAATACCGCTCTTCAGGTTTTCGCGGATCCGGTCGAATATGACGACAGTATCATTAACGGAGTAACCGATAATGGTCAGCATTGCTGCGATAAACGGAAGATTAATCTCCAGGCGGAAGATTGAAAAAATAGTAATGATAACAAAAACGTCATGCAGCAATGCGACGATAGCACCGACGGCAAATCTTTTTTCGAAACGGATGCCGACATAGACCAGAATACCGAGACTGGACAATGCCACTGCCAGACCGGCCTTCTTGGCGAATTCCCTGGCAATATCCGGGTCCACGGTATTCTCCTCCAGGCTGGCTGTGCCGCCGAGCTTGGAAGTCAGCGCATCGCCTATGATGGCGGCGTTGCCGCTATCGGGCGGAAACGTTTCATTAAAACGCAGCGAAACCCGGTTTGCGGCTTCACCGCCGATGGCAACAATAGCCGGCTGAAATCCGGCTTCACGGATGATGCTCTCGGCCTGCTGCTGGGAGACGCTCTGCGACAGCTGGATGTCCAGCGACGTGCCTGCACGGAAATCCACGCCGTAGTTCACCTGCTGAATCAGCAGGCTGGCAACCCCAATAATCGTCAGTGCCCCCGAAAAGATGTAAAACCGCTTCCGTGATCCGGTAAAATTGAAGCTGCGGTGCGAGGCTTTAACCTCATGCGCTTCGCGGGAGCCGAATGCATTTACCTCAGACGGCTTGACACTGTACCATCTGACATTCTGAAGCAAGCCTGAACGGCCGAGCTGGCGCAGCAGCCACTGGGAGAAATACACATTGGTAAGGATGCTCAGCACAATGCTCAGAATCATGGTGACCGCAAAGCCTTTAATCGCCCCCGATCCGAGGGAGAACATACAGAATGCAGAGATCAGCGCGGTTACATTGGAGTCCATAATGGTTCTGAAGGAATGCCGGGAGCCAGCCGTGAGCGCGGAGGGAAGGCTTTTACCTGACCGGAGCTCTTCCTTAATCCGTTCATAAGTGATGATATTCGCATCAACAGCCATTCCCACGCCGAGTACGAAGGCGGCTATTCCCGGCAATGTCATGGTCGCCTGAACCAGATTGAAGCTGAGCAGCAGCAGCCAGCCGTAAGTTATCAGCGTAAAGGAAGCAATGAGACCTGGCAGCTGGTAAAAAATCAGCATGAACAGCAGCACCAGCACAGAGCCGATCGCGGCAGCCCGAAGCGTCTCTGACAAGGCCTCCTGGCCAAGGGAGGCGCCGATGGTCTGGTTCAGCTTCTCATTCAGCTTCAGCGGCAGGGCTCCCATATTGATAATGTCTGCCAGCTCGGATGCTTCAGTCTGTGAAAAAGCGCCGACAATCCGCATTTTTCCGCCCGTTATGACTGCCTGTACGACCGGATCAGTCAGCAGCTCCCCGTCCAGTTCGAACCGGATCTGCCGGTTCAGCAGACGGGTGGACATTTCCTCAAGCTTCTCCGGATTCTTCAGCGTGACCAGAATGCCGGGATTTCCAAAGTCATCCCGCACAACAAGTGATTCGCCTTCGACAAAATCAGCCCCGCGCAGCTCCACTGAACCGTCAGGGCCGACTACCGTCAGTTCAGCCGGTTTACCGAGCAATTCCCTGACCTTCTGCTCGTCGGTTACACCGGGAAGGCGGACGCGGATCCGGTTCGTGCCCTCTGTCCAGATCTCCGGCTCAGAGGTGCCGAGCGCATTCACTCTTTTTTCAAGGCTGGCTGCTGTCTGTCTGAGGCTCTCCAGTGTAATGACGCCCCCGGGTGAAAGCGGCTGTGCCTCATACAGCACCTCAAAACCGCCCTTTAGGTCAAGTCCGAGCCGGACATCCTCTAATACTCTGGGAATTGTCGCTGCTATAATAATGAATAAGAGTATTACCGTTGCCGAGAAAGCAGCTATACGTTTCCGGTTTATCGCCACGCTGGAAAATCCCCCTGTGTGAAGCAGTGAAGCCGTTTCCGGCTGCGATTCTTCAAATTTTATTGTTTTGCTGCTATAGTAGATAAGAACTTACAGTATTCATAATAATAGAAATGAAGGTGGTTCCTTGAGCAGTGCCAAACCGCGTCTGACACTTTCCATGGTTGTACGCAATGAACAGGGGCGTTACCTCAGGCAGGCCCTTGAGCGCCACCGCCAATATATCAGCGACGCAGTCATCATTGATGACGGCAGCACCGACGGAACCCCTGAGCTGTGCCTGGAAGTGCTCCAGGGAATGAATGTGAAGCTGGTGCGGAATCAGGCATCCCGGTTCAGCAATGAAATCGATCTGCGCCGGCAGCAATGGCAGGAGACCCTTGAAGTCGGACCGGACTGGATTCTGAATCTGGATGCCGATGAATGGTTTGAGGATGCATTCGGCAGTCAGATCGAATCGCTGATATCAAAAGAAGATGTGTACTTATATTCCTTCCGTTTGTATGATTTCTGGAATATGAATGCTTACAGGGACGATGCCTACTGGCAGGCGCATCATTATTACCGCCCGTTCCTGCTCCGCTATGAGTCCGGGTACGCTTACACCTGGCGTGAAACAAGCCAGCATTGCGGCCGGTTTCCCGAGAATGTATACGGGCTTCACAATGAGCTTTCGGCGCTCCGCCTGAAGCATCTTGGCTGGGCAAGAGCAGAGGACCGCTTGAGTAAATACCGGCGCTACATGGAGCTTGACCCGGAAGGTGCTAATGGAAGTCTTGCCCAATATCATTCTATTCTTGACCCGGAGCCGCGTCTCGCGGCCTGGGAAGAATAACGCTACAGGCTGTCTCCGGCTTCTGCCAGGGAGACAGCCTTTTGCTATCCTGCGCCTGCCTTGGCCTAGCCGGTTTGCTCTGAGTCCGGCTGCGTTCCGGCGGCAGCCAGCTTGTCCAGCAATGCACTGCGGTTGTTAAGCATGACCGGATTATCAGGCGCGTAAGCAAGCCCCTGCTCATTGTATTTAAAAGCGGACTGCCAGCTGCCGAGCCTGGAGTAGCAGACGCACAGCTGAATACAGGGCATCCAGGTCCAGGTATCCTTTCCGGGCAGGCTCTCCCAGTTAGCCGGGCGGGGCGAGGCAAGCGACTGCTTAAGCCAGCGGATGGCTTCATCCCAGGCCTGCACGTCCATTAATTTGGCACCGATCCTAAAAGTGAGCTCCGACCGGCTGAAGCCGGCTGCAGCGGCACTGAGTAGGCCAAGGCCCTTCACTGTATCCCCGAGCCTGCCGTAACAGGCATCCAGCTCCAGCAATGCGGTTACCCGCTCATCCTCTGTACCCTGATTGTCCTCCAGAAACTGCTCAAGCAGCTCACCGGCTGCTTCATCATACCCGTAACGGATAGATTGCATGGCAGCAGACAGCCCAGTGTCTGCTGCTGCCGGCACCGCAGAGGCACTTGCTGCAAGATAGGCAGAGCAGCCCTCCAGATCAGAGCTTCTGTAAATATGGTAGGCAGGATAGGTTGTTTCGACATACATCTGCAATCCTAAGGCTGCTGCACGGACACAGAAATGCCGGTCTTCGCCCCAGTAGCCCAAATTCGGAATTTCGGCAAACCGTACTCCGCGCAGCAGCGCCTGACGGCTGATTAGCGTACAGGCTCCGAGGCCTCCGACCTCATGCAGGCCGGGCTGGCGCAGGCGGGCATAGAAGCGCTGAACCTGGCTCCAGGTCTCCTGCGGGCTTAAATCCTCACGCCGGATCAGCGGATGCTGGCCGTATTCACTATGCAGCCATACCTGGGGCATCTCCAGTGTATCCGCCTGCCAGCGGGTCCAAAAAACAGCCGATACAAGCTCCTTCCCGCTTTCCAGGAGAGCTTTAAGTGTCTGCGGATGGAACAGCAGGTCAGAATCGGCAAGAAAGACATGGGTATAGTCTGCAGCAGCGGCGCTCTGGAGAATCTGATCCTTCATAGCGGCGACTCTCCAGACGGCATCCTCAGGCCAGCGGTGGGTATTGTCATCTCTTGAGTAGCTGGAGCCCTCTTCCTCAGGGGGAGCAAGAATGACGGCAGCCCCTGAGGATTGCCGGACAAACTGCTGCAGGAGCCGGGAGGATGCGGGAGATGTATTATCATCGAAGAACATATAATGGATGTCAGTTCCAGCTGTATCCAGATTGCTAAGGGAGTACAGAAACAGGCTGAGGATTTCCGGCTTTTGCCGGATAGGGCTTGCGATAAGCAGTCGCGGGCTGTTCATAATGATGTTCCTCTCCTGATAGATGCCTCTCGAAAGTGCGTTTATTCATAGACAATAGTAGTGTTGAGGTTTTTTGGGGTGCTAAATTTGGTGGATGACGTTGATTTATAGATTGTTTTGGCTGTTCTACTATTCTGTGTTATCTTCTATTATATAAGAATTCACCTATTTGACACAATGAGCATCTATTTCAGCAAACCATAGAAATTCATTCCAAACTGGTCTAGAATAACAATGTACAAGAACTGCCGGTTCTGTCATGGCAGATAAAGAGGGCGCTGAGAGGAGAAGTGTGGAATGAAGTACCGCAGATTAGGCGGATCAGGGCTGAAGGTCAGTGAGATCAGCCTGGGAAGCTGGTTGACCTACGGCGGGTATGTGGAGCGTGATAATGCTGTGCAAGCTATTGAAACCGCTTACGGGTTGGGTGTGAATTTTTTTGATACAGCTAATGTGTATGAAAAAGGTGCGGCCGAGACGCTCCTTGGCAAGACGCTGCGCGGATTTCCCCGCGAATCCTATGTCCTGGCCACCAAGGTGTACGGCGTGATGGGCGACGGTCCAAATGACCGGGGGCTATCACGCAAGCATATTACGGAGCAGTGCCATGCCAGCCTGAAGCGGCTGGGTGCTGAATATGTGGACATTATGTACTGCCACCGTTATGACCCGGAGACGCCGGTTGAGGAAACGCTGCGTACGCTGGATGATCTGGTCCGGCAGGGTAAGGTGCTCTATGTAGGTGTTAGTGAATGGACGGCTGCACAGATGACGGAAGCGTTAGCGGTTGCTGACCGTTATCTGCTTGACCGCATTGTCGTTAATCAGCCGGTTTATAATATGTTCGAGCGTTATATTGAGAAGGAAGTAATTCCGCTCGGGGAGCGAAAAGGGATCGGACAGGTTGTGTTCTCACCGCTGGCCCAGGGGCTGCTGACCGGAAAATACAGCTCGGCCCACGACATTCCTGCCGGCAGCCGTGCCTCTAAGCTGGACTGGATGCGCAAAGGAGTCACCGAAGAGAAGATCGCCAAGGTACAGGAGCTGGGCAAGATTGCAGCTGAGCTGGACATCTCTGCCGGTAACCTGGCGCTTGCCTGGATTCTGCGGCAGCCTAATGTGGCAAGTGCACTTGTCGGAGCGAGCAGACCGGAGCAGGTTGAGGAGAATGTTAAGGCTTCGGGTATTGAACTGACTGAAGAGGTATTGTCACGTATTTCCGCCATCATTGATTAGAGAGAGGAGCATATACAGATGAAGGTACTTTTTATCGGAGGCACAGGATTAATCAGCGAGGCCGTATCAAAGCTTGCAGTTGCACAGGGGATCGAGCTGTATCTGTTCAACCGCGGGGAGCGGGATGAGTTCGTGCCCGAAGGGGCACAGGTAATCCGCGGGGATATCCGCGATGCGGCAGGAGCTGCAGAGGCGCTTAAGGGGTTGGAGTTCGATGCCGTGGTGGATTGGATTGCGTTCACACCGGAGCATGTGCAGACCGATATTCAATTGTTTTCCGGTAAAACGAAGCAGTATATCTTCATCAGCTCCGCCTCTGCCTATCAGAAGCCGCAGCGCAGCTACCTGATTACGGAGGAGACGCCGCTGATTAATCCTTACTGGGAATATTCCCGGAATAAAATCGCCTGTGAAGAGCTGCTGCTGGACGAACACCGCAGCGCCTCCTTCCCGGTAACCATTGTACGGCCTTCGCATACTTACGGCCTAACAGCCATTCCGGCGGCATTGACCAGCGGCAGGCATCCCTGGTCACTGGTGGAGCGGATCCGCAAAGGCCAGCCGATAGTCATTCACGGTGACGGCACTTCACTCTGGACAATGACCCACAATACAGACTTTGCCAAAGGCTTCGTGGGTCTGCTGGGGAACCCGGAAGCAATCGGTGAAGCCGTGCATATCACGTCTGATGAATCGCTGAACTGGAATCAGATTTATACTGCCATTGGCGGGGCGGCGGGCAGAGAGCCGAAGGTGGTTCATATCTCGACAGATTTCATCGCGGCGCATACACCGGCAGGAACCGCTGACGGCCTTATCGGTGATCAGGCGGTGAGCAGTGTGTTCGACAACAGCAAGATCAAGCGGCTGGTGCCTGAATTCAGTGCCACAGTCCCGTTTGCCGAGGGCATTAAGCAGTCTGTTGAATGGTTCGAAGCTCATCCGGAGCGCTGCAGCGTGGACGGGGAATGGTCCAAAATGCTGGATACGCTGATCAGCAGACACGGCGTTGACGCCAAACTGTTGTCCTATTACGTGTAACAGCATGTGGCATGAATCAAGGAATGATGAATATACTCTCACTACCTACCGAAACCTGTAAAAAAGGAGTCCTGGTCATGCCGACACATCCTTATGTATCCCGCTTTTTTGTCAATTCCGATGCCCGCCGCGATAAGCTGATTTATGACTTGCCGGAGTCCTGGTGGAGCCGGCCTTATGAATACGAATGGTGTACGAATTTCATTTCGTCCCATGATGTGGTGCTGGATGCCGCCTGCGGCATCTCCCACCCGCTCAAGTTCTATCTTGCCGGCTTCAGTGCCGAGGTCTACGCCTGCGATATTGATGCCCGCATTATGTCCAGGGAAGCGATTCTTGAGGACATTGTCGATGATATCGGCGTGGAAGCGGCCCGTCAGGTGCTGGCCAGAAGCACAACAAGCCTTCATCTGGCCCAGGCTGACCTAACATCGCTGCCTTATGCGGACGAGAGCTTTGATACGATTTTTTGCATCTCGGTGCTGGAGCATCTGTCCGTAGACGATGCCGTGCTGGCCATCCGTGAGTTCCACAGAACCCTGAACGGGGAGGGGCTGCTTGTGCTGACATTTGATTATCCGACCGTCAATCTGCCGGTGATGAACGATGTACTCCTGCAGGCCGGATTCCAGTACTGGGGGGAGACGGATTTCAATCTTCCGGCGGATGCGCTGCGGACAGAGCAGTGGGGCGGGCTGAACTGCTTCCGGGCGGTACTGAAAAAAGCGCAGGTCTAGCAGGGACTTTCTACTCTTTTGGGTAATGAACATTATCCGTTATAGTTGATAAATAAATTATCAAAAGGAGTAACCCGAATGCGCAGAGCGGCCATACTTATTCTACTAATCTTTCTGCTGGTTCCCGGCCCGGCGGTATCCGGGGGAGCTTCAAAGACACAGCCTGCAGACCGGATCACCCTGACCTTCGCCGGTGATATTCTGCTGGACGGCTTTGTGGGGGAGCAGATTGCCAGATACGGCATCAATTTCCCGTTTGCCAAAGTAGCTCCTGTCCTGCAAAAGGCCGATCTGGCCTTCGCTAATTTAGAGACCCCGGTCTCGGTCCGCGGCAAGCCGGCTGAGAAGATGTTTGCCTTCCGGTCCAAGCCGGAGACGCTCGGGGGATTGAACTATGCCGGTATCGACGGGGTATCACTGGCGAACAATCACATTCTCGACTATGGGCAGGACGCGATGCTGGATACGCTGGTTCACCTGGATAAATACAAGATCGGCCATACCGGAGCAGGCAGCAACATCGGCCAGGCGTTCAAGCCGTACGTCAAAACGGTCAAAGGCAAGCGGATTGCCGTACTCGGTGCAAGCCGGGTATTATCCGGGCCCTCCTGGCATGCCGGTAAGGATACGCCGGGAGCCGCATCAGCCTATACCGCCGAGCCGCTGCTGAGCGCAATTAAGAAATCCGTCAAGGACAACGACTATACAGTCGTATACCTGCACTGGAACGAGGAGTTCAAGGATTATCCCGAGAAATATGCCCGGACGCTGGCTAAGCAGATGATTGACAGCGGCGCGGATATTATTCTCGGCGCACACAGCCACTGTCTGATGGGCATTGAGTATTACAAGCACAAGCCAATCTATTACTCGCTGGGTAACTTTGTGTTCAACAAATCCACGCGCGGCGGGGAGAAGACGGTGCATTCGATGCTGGCTGACTTTACGATTACGAAGTCAGGTATTGCCAGTAAGATCACGCCGGTCAAGATCATCGGGGGACAGCCGAACTTTATGGGTGCCGCCTATAATAAGGAAACGATCCAAAAGCTGAACCAGCTCTCATTCAACGCCAGGATTGCCGCGGACGGAACGGTCAGCGAGAAGCAGTGATTGAGAAGCAGTTAGCAGCTGACTGGAATTGACCGCATGGTGAAGGGGGCTTATTAACTTAGCGCTGCTAATGTTAGCTACTGCGCCGCCTAACGGTTCTTCCTGTCAGCTCCACCTGATCACTTGCGTGCCCAGTATAGCTTTGTTCTAATATACCTTCTGTTCGTTCTCTAACAACATTTAGGTGGATTTTCTCCAGCTAATGCTATAATTGCTCAAGGTATTTAACGATTAGGTGGAAAAAATTATCTTAATTTAGGCTTCTACTCCCAGACGGCGCGAAATCAGCTATATTAGCTGTCATTTTTCCATCTAATGTCCTCTTCCCGGCAATTTCCCTGGATTTAGGTGGCGAAATTCCACTTAACTTTATCAGCAGTATGCTACGGAGTAATCTTAGCTACAACGTGCAACAATACGGACTCGCCGGCTCAATCATGCAAAATCATCTACTCGTGCGTCCGGAGTTCCAATCTGCCCGTACATCCGGACGGCATGCTGTGCTACCAGTATTATCCTTTCAGCATACCGAACCCAAAAAGGACCCCGCAGCCATTACGGCTCTGGGGTCCTTTTCTACAAGAAGCCTGTTGTCAGTCATGCCAAACCAGTTAGCCCTTAACCGCTCCGGCGACTACGCCCTTAACAATATACTTTTGCAGGAAGATGAACACGATGATGGACGGCAGCACGGCCATTACCATAGCTGTCATGGCATACTGCCAGTCAGAGGTATACTGTCCGACGAAGGTGTAAGCGGCCAGCGTCAGCGTCTTCGTATCCGGTGAGCCGTTGACCATCAGGAGCGGGAGCAGGAAGTCGTTCCAGATCCACATGACGTCGATGATGACAATGGTGGTTGTTACTGATTTCAGCAGCGGGAAGATGACACTGAAGAACAGGCGGAAGCCGGAAGCCCCGTCGATCGTAGCGCTTTCGTCGATTTCCAGCGGAATTCCTTTCACGAAGCCGTGATAGATGAATACGGCAAGCGGTGCACCGAAGCCCCAGTAGAGCAGGCCAAGTCCCCAGGTGCTTTCAGACAAATTCAGGTTCTTAGCTGTCTGGAGCACAGTCAGCATGATGGACTGGAACGGAATCAGCATCGGCATGATGCAGAGGAAATAGATGACGCCGCTCCATTTAGTTTTGGTCCGGGCCAGCTTGTAAGCGGCGATGGAGGAGACAAACACAATCCCCAGCAGCCCGACCCCGGTGATAATGAAGTTGTTCAGGAACAGACGCGGATAGTTAATGAATTCCCATACATAGGAATAGTTAGCGAATGTCAGCTTTTGCGGCAGGGCAATGACATCGGTCATGACCTCGCCGAAGCTTTTGAACGAGTTGATAATGGTCAGGAACAGCGGATACAGGAACAGCAGAGAGAGGAGGACGAGCACAATCTCGAGTACAATTTTGCCTGCTTTGTTGTTGGTTTTCATTATGCCTCCACCTCTCTCTTCTTGAAGAATGTAAGCTGAATAACGGTAACGATCAGCACCGCTACGAACAGGATAAGCGCTTTCGCCGTACCGTACCCGTACAGGTTGTTCTGGAATGTGTCACGGTAAATGTCATAGGCGATACTGTAGGTGGTTCCGCCGGGACCGCCACCGGTCAGCGACAGGATTACGTCGAATACTTTGATGGAGTTCGTCAGCGCCATAAATACCGAGATGGTAATGGAGGGTGCGAGCAGCGGCAGCGTAATGCTGAAGAACCGTCTCAGCGCCCCGGCGCCGTCCACTGTAGCCGCTTCTTTGAGATCCTCCGGTACCGACTGCAGGCCGGCGATATAAATAACAAGATAGAATCCGATAGACTGCCAGATGGATACACCCAATATGGATATAAAAGCGAGCCCCGGCGTCCCCAGCCAGCTTAAGTCAAAGATTGCCCAGCCAGTGCTCTCCCCGAGCGAGTTGAAGCCCTGCATGAAAATGAACTTCCAGATGAAGCCGACGATCACCAGGCTGAGAATATAAGGAATGAAGAAGGCCGCTCTCAGCCAGGAGGTGGACTTCAGCTTCATATCCAGCAGCACGGCCAGCAGAATGGCCAGCACATTGACAATGACGATGTAGAGCACCGCATATTTAATGGTGAACCAGGCGGAGTCGGAGAAATTGGTATCCCCGGTAAAAATCTGCTTGAAGTTATCCAGCCCGACGAATTTGGGATGCTTGGAAATCCCGTTCCATTTGGTCAAGGAATAACGGATGGTCATGATGAACGGGATGTAGAAGGCAACTGCGATACAGATCAGAACGGGCAGGGTGAAGAGCCCGAATTCCGTTTTATCGCGCCATTTTCTGCCGAGTGATTTTAACATGGATGCACCTCTTCTGCTATTTATAGGGTGGGAGTAACGGTCCCCGCTTGCCACACTTAACCATTCCGGTTAGTCTATATTGTGTATTATAGGGCAGCGCCGTATACTCAGAAATGGATTTAAGAAGACAGTTAGGGGTAAAAAAGTGAACTGAAAGCGCAAACAAAAATCATGCGGAGGAGGCTGCAGCTATTATGCCAAATACCCTGAAAAAGCTGCTGGAGCCGCTGCTGGAGCGGATTTCCCGCCGTCTGGCCAACAAGCTGATCCTGCTGTTCTCCATTATTATCATTCTGGTAGTCACCTCGCTGACGTTCATCTCCTACGGGATGCTGCGCAAGGAATCGGTCAATAACAGCATAGCGAGCACAAGCAACAACCTGCTGCTGGTCGGCCGGAATCTGGAGAGCTACCTGGGCGGAATCGAACAGCTGTCCCTGCCGCAGATCTCCTATGATGAGTTCGCCTATGCGATTATGCATGAATCGGATGACTACGCTTCCAAGATGTATGTGGAGGACTATCTGAAGAACCTATATTTTTCACGTAAAGACCTGGAATCGATCTACCTCTACATCATTAAGGAGCAGAAATATTATTATGTCACCAAGGAGAACTATAATATTACGGTCCGTGTCCTTGAGCATCCGCCGATTGATAACCTGACCTGGTACAAGCGTGCGCTGGCAAGCCCCAACAACCGGTCTTACCAGTCTTTTGTCGATGGTACTGTGGAAAATGGCGATTATAAGGTGAATCCGGATAATAGCTTCATGGGCTACCACCGGCTGCTGCGCTCCATTGCTTCCCGTGAGCCGCAGGCTGTATTATCGCTGTACTTCAACTCAAGCGTAACGGATGAGATTATGAAGGACATTCCCTTTTCGGAAGGGGAGCATCTGATGTATATCAGCCCGGATAATGAGCCGTATGTGGTGGATGACCGCGAGTTCTATGCTACAGCGGAGAAGGCGGAGCTGCTCAAGCAGCTGACCCCGGAGCAGGGCGGGCAGGTAACCTGGTCAGACGATGAGGAAAAATACCTGGTCATCTACGATATCAGTCAAAAAGAGGGCTGGAGGCTGGTTAAGCCAATTCCCTACAAGCAGATTTACGAAGCGGCGACCACAACGCGCCAGCTAAGCTATTCCATCGGGCTGCTCTTTCTGATTGCTTCGGTCATTCTGGTTGGCTTTCTGTCGAACCGGATTACAAGTCCCCTCAAAAATCTGTCCCTGCAGATGAAGCGCTTCAGCGCCGGCAGCTTTGAGGCAGAGGCGAGAGTGGAGGGCAATGACGAGATTGCCTATCTGTCCCGGCATTTCAACAAGATGGTTGAGCGGACGAACGAGCTGATCAATGAACGCTATAAGATGAAAATCGTCGAGAAAAATGCAGTGCTAAAAGCGCTTGAAGCCGAAATCAATCCGCATTTCCTCTATAATGCCCTGCAGGCGATTTCCACCAAGGCGCTCAAGAATAACAATGATGATATCGTCGAGATGGTGGACAATCTGGCACTGACGCTCAGATACTGCATCAGCGGGCGGGATGTCGTGCTGGCGAGCGAAGAGCTGCGGCATATTGAGCGTTATCTGGCCTTGCAAAAGGCCCGTTTCGGCAGCCGTATGCAGGTCGTCTACGAATGGGACGACAGTCTGCTGGAGCTGCGGATTCCGAAGCTGTCTGTGCAGACGCTGGTGGAGAATTGTATCAAGCATGCGCTGGAAAAGGTGTCGGCTACCGTCACTATCCGGATAGAGGCCCATGTAACACCGGCTTATAGCGTGATTTCTGTGATGGATGACGGCCCGGGGATCACAGCAGAGCGTCTGGAGGAGGTACTGGGCTCGCTGCAGATTCAGTGGGATGAGGAGAGCAGGGCTGAAGCGTCCGGTGCAGAAGGGGAACATGAGAGCATCGGACTCAAAAATCTGAATACCCGGCTGAAGCTGCTGTACGGGGATGAGGCGGGACTGCTGATTACAAGTGAAGGAAACGGAACACAAATGGATATTCTTTTACCGCGGGGAGGCCAGGGACAACATGTATAGAGTGCTGATTATTGATGATGAGGAGCCGCTGCGCGAAGCCATTCATATTCTGGGGGACTGGAAGGGGCTGGGGGTCAGTGAGGTGCTAGAGGCAAGTGACGGAAAAACCGGGCTGGAGATGCTGCGCAGGGACAAATTTGATCTGGTCCTGGTCGATATGAAAATGCCTGAGCTCAGCGGCAGCGAGCTGCTGCAGATAGCGGAGCGCGAGTTTCCTGAGCTGCTGCTGATTGTAATCAGCGGCTACAATGATTTTGAGTATACCCGCCAGGCTATCCGCTCGAAGGTGGTTGATTATCTGCTGAAGCCGGTGAACCGCGCTGATCTCAACAGCGCACTGCGCAAGGCTGTGGATATGCTTGATGCGAAACGGCGGAAGCAGAGCGAATTCATCACACAGAATATTACTTTGAATATGTCTGTACCGAAGCTGAAGGAGAAAATGTATCTCTCCATTATGGAACGGAGCTTTAAGAGCCAGCCTAATGAGGCTTTTCTGCCGCTGATCGGCGCGGATGCAGCCGGTAACCAGTTCACGGCAGGTATTCTCCGGCTGCTCAATCTGGAGCAGGTGCGCAAGGGGCGGTTTCATGAGGACCGTGATCTGATGCATTTTGCTGTGACGAATGTAATTAATGAGAACAGCGGCGGCGGTTTCGAGGCGTTCAGCTTCGTGAATCCGAAGAATGAGCGTGAGCTGATTGCGGTTTTTACGATGAAAAAAGGCTATGAAGAGGATGCGGCCTTCCGTTCCGTGCATCAGCTTAAAAAGGCTGCCGCGACGCTGAAGGAGCTGTTCGGCATTGTCTGTGCCGGTGCTGTCGGTGCTACATACAGTGATTATCTGGAGCTGGCGGGCTCCTATGAAGCAGCAAAAGAGAGGCTGGACGATATTGATCTGCTGCAGTTAAAAGGACCCCTGGTTGCCGGAGCCGGGTCAGCCGTGCAGGAATACAAGGACAGCCCGTCTCTAACCGGACGGATTCCGCAGATCCGCAGTATTCTGGAGAACGGCAATGCGGCCCATGCCAAAAGCATTCTGGGTGAATTCACCCGGAAATGGCACTCCTCCGCCCGTTTCAGCCTGGGGGATGCAGAGCGTACGCTCCGCGAATTTCTGATGCTGCTCGGCGATCTTGCAGGTGAGCTGGATGAAGCGCCGGCTGCGCTGCGTGCTGTCAAGAACAGAGGGCTGGCTGCGCTGGGCCTTAGCGGGGATTACGCATCGTTCAGCCAGTTTGAAAGCCTGCTCAATGAGCTTCTGGATGCCTATGCCGGTGAAATCAGCAGATCGCTTGCCGGTAACCGCAGCGGTGTGCTGGAAAATATTAAAGCATACATTGATAACCATTATTTCGAGAATATTAAAATATCGATGTTCACGGATAAGTATTACCTGAGCAGAGAATACTTGATGAAGCTGTTCAAAGGCAAATACGGCTGCGGCATTCATGAGTATGTGCAAAAGGTGAGAATGGACAAAGCCAAGGATCTGCTGACCGACCCGGCGCTTAAGGTTCAGGATATTTCTGAGATGCTGGGCTATAAGGACAAGAACTATTTCAGTAAGGCTTTCCGCAATTATTACGACTGTTCGCCTTCTGAATTCCGGACCGGAGCCTTGGAGGGAGAAAAGTGAAACGGTTACATTAGCCCACTTTTTTACCCTTAGAAGTTCACTTATGTACATTCTTATCCTTTTTCTTTTTCTTTAGAATAACAGCAAGAACACAAGATGCATGAGGAAAAGGGGGCAACATCATGTTAAAAAGATTCATGGCAGTCTCAGCGAGCCTGCTGCTATTCGGGGGATTGCTGGCCGGGTGCGGCGGCAACAACAATAATACGGCTAACAACACAGCTGGAACAAACGGCGGGAATAATGCAGCTACAGAAACAGACTCCTCCAAGCCCGTAACGATTAATATGTTCACCGCTTCTCCAGAGTACACGGACGCCTTCAATGCTTACATTGCCGAATATAAAAAAGTGAAGCCGAACGTGACCATTAACCTGGAAATTATGCAGGCCGACTATAATACTGTACTGAAATCCAAAATTGCCGCAGGCAGCACGCCTGACGTCTTCCAGACCACTGCCGGCGGGGATATTGATACTTTTGCTGAATACAGTGCGGATCTGACCAATGAGCCGCTGGCTGCAGCTATGACTGACGCTGTACGGGCCAACATGAGCTCATCGGACGGCAAGGTGCTGGGACTCCCGGTCAAAGGGAACCTGTTCGTGCTGATGTATAACAAAAAGCTGCTGAGTGATGCCGGCATCACTGAAGTGCCGAAAACAACGGCTGAGCTGGATGACGCCATCACCAAGCTGGAAGCCAAGGGCATCACACCGTTCGCCAATGCCTACAAAGAATGGTGGGTATGGAAGCATATCTTCCAGCACTTCGTGGATGCAGCCGCAATCGATGCGGGAACGGATGCCAAGACACTTGTAGCCCAGTTCATTGCCGGTGAAACGACCATTAAGGATCATCCGGTGCTGTACAATAACTTCTTCAGCTTCATTGATACTACGGTTAAACATGGTACAGACAAGCCTTTGGAGCGTGACAGTAACGCTCAGGTCAGTGATTTTGCCCTTAGCAAAGCAGCATTCATGACCGGTAAGGGTGCATGGGACGAAGAAGCTATTAAGAAAATCACCCCTGACTTTGATCTCGGTATCGCCGGCTATCCGGTCAGCGACAAGGCTGAGCAGTCCCAGATTATTACCGGTGCTGACCAGGCGCTGCGCATTAACAAGGATTCCGCAGTCGCTGCCGAAACGATTGAATTCTTTAACTGGCTGTACACTTCCGACTACGGTAAGAGCTGGTTCTCCACTGTAGCCAAGGTTATTCCGCCGATCAAGGATGCTCCGATGCCTGACCTGCAAATGCCTAAAGAAATGGAAGAAATCCTCAAAACCGAGAAGTCCGGCGATCTGTCCGTCAACTATTCGCTGGATACCTTCCATCAGAAATTCGGTGAGCTGATGCAGGCTTACATCGGCGGCAGTAAGACAAAGGACCAGGCTATCGACGAAATTCAAAAAGCATGGATTCAATTCGGCTCGGCTGAATAACAGAATGTGATAATCCGGGACGGTCTCGAAGGTAAGTTTCTTACCGGCGGGGCCGTCTTTTGCTGTAGGGAGCGTTTGGATTTACATTTAAGTGGTGATGTTCCAACTAAATATTTAATCCCGTTGTTTGAAGAAGAAATGGATGGAGAATTTCCACTTAATATGATTCGCATAAGCCTTTATAATCAGAAGAGAAACCAACATTTGTCAGGAGGAATAACAACATATGACCAGCAGACTGATTGAGATTGCCGAAAACGGGCTGTATCTTACGATTGAAATTACAGAGGAGCTGGATGTACGGCTGCTGCATTTCGGGGCGGCGCCGCTTGAGCACGGGGTAATTGCGGACAAGCATAAGCCGGGCTTCCGGCTGCTGGAGCTGCAGCTGTCCGGGGAGGACCGGGATGAATATCACGGACGGACGCACCGCGCTTCTTACCCGGGACTGCGGATGGAATACAGCGGACATAGTGACACAGTGAATGCACTGGGGCGCAAGCTGGAGCTGATGCTCGCTGATCCGGTGACGGGTGTTAAGGCCGTGCAGCATTATCAGTTTTACAATGGAGTGCAGATCATCCGTGCCTGGACGGTGCTGAAGAACGAAGGGGATAGCGAGGCCGCTATTGAATATATATCTTCCTTTGCGCTTACAGGTGTGGATAAAGAGGGTGGCGGGGACCGGGGCAGCAAGATTGAAGTCACGCTTGCGCACAGCGGCTGGCAGAGTGAGCTGCAGTGGCGGACCTACAGCCTGCCGGAGCTGGGCATGTACCATCTGGCTGACCGGGGCTCGAAGCGGATCGCCGCCAGCAATACCGGCTCATGGTCGGCGGCAGAGCTTCTGCCCATGGCGGTACTGCATAACAAGGAGAGCGGCAGCAGCCTGTTCTGGCAGATTGAGCATAACGGCTCCTGGCACTGGGAGCTGACCGACCAGTACGATCAGCTTACCCTGCTGGCAAGCGGACCTACGGAGCATGACAATCACTGGTGGCTGAAGCTTGCACCAGGTGAGGAATTTACCTCGGTGCCGGTTGCAGCCGGCTCCGTGCATGGGGGGATAGAAGCAGCGGCTGCACAGCTGACCGCGTACCGCCGGATTATCCGCAGACCGAATGAGGACAATGAGCTGCTGCGGATTATTTTTAATGATTATATGAACTGCCTGTGGGGTAGTCCGACGACAGAGAAGCTGCTGCCGCTGATCGATGCCGCCGCAGATGTGGGCTGCGAATACTTCTGCATTGATGCCGGCTGGTATGCGCCGGGCGAGTGGTGGGACGGCGTCGGCCAGTGGGAGCCTTCGGCTGAGCGTTTTCCGGAAGGCATCAGGTATGTGCTGGACTATATCCGCAGCAAAGGCATGATTCCGGGGCTGTGGCTGGAGCTGGAGGTTATGGGCATCAACAGTCCGAAGCTGGCTGAAGCCGATGACAGCTGGTTCTTCATGCGGCACGGTAAGCGGGTCAAGGACCGCAGCCGCTACCAGCTGGACTACCGTAATCCTAAGGTCATTGAGCATGCCAATGGTGTTATTGCACGGCTGGTGGAGGAATATGGCGTCGGCTACATCAAGATGGATTATAACATCAACGCAGGCATTGGTACGGAGACGGGGGCAGACAGCTTCGGGGATGGGCTGCTGCAGCATAACCGGGCTTATCTGGCCTGGCTGGACAGCATCTTCGCGCGTTATCCGGACCTGGTCATCGAGAACTGCTCCAGCGGCGGGATGCGGATGGATTATGCCATGCTCAGCCGGCACAGCATTCAATCCACCAGTGACCAGGAGGATTATGTGCAGTATGCGGCGATTGCAGCCGGTTCCCCGCTGGCGCTGACGCCCGAGCAGTCGGCGGTGTGGTCTTATCCGCTGCGCGAAGGTGATGATGAAGAGGTAATCTTCAACATGGTAAATGCCCTGCTGCTTCGTGTGCATCAGAGCGGGCATCTGGCAGAGCTTGCGCCCGGCCGCAGGGAACTGGTGCGCGAAGCGCTTGACTACTATAAGTCCATCCGCACCTCTATCCCGCAGGCATTGCCCTTCTGGCCGCTTGGGCTTCCGGACAGCAGCGGCGGGTGGGTCAGCTACGGCCTGCAGCACGGTGATGTCCGTTATCTGGCCGTATGGCGGATTGCCGGCGGTGAGCAGGCCGTTACCCTGCCGATGCCTGAGCTGGCAGGCCGTGATCTCCGTATCAGCTGTGCTTATCCTAAGCAGCACAGCTCAGAGTGGAGATGGGATAAGGCAGAAGGCAGCCTAACTGTAACTATCCCTGCGGGCAAGACAGCCAGACTGTTTGAACTACATGCTTAACGCACACGTTAAGGTCTAAAGAACCGGAAGAATCGGGACACTCTACGCAACCTGGAAATAGTAATCCAGTGCTTGCGGAGGGTGTCTTTTTGCTATTTACTCGAAATACCATTATTATTTAAACAAAACTATCTGATTATCATAATATTGCTATTTAAAATGAAAAATGGTTTAAAAAGTGTTTATTTTGATATTTTGTCGAAACATCTCTAAACTTTGTCGAATAGTTTGTCGATATATATCAAAAGATGTAGAAATAAATTTGACATGGAAGAAATAGCACTTTACAATGCAGATATGAGCGTAATCATTACTACTATTTAGAAGCATTGAGAGCTTTTAACACAAATGATTATATAAGGTGCTTATTTCAAGGGAGGATGCATAATGATGAAAGCAACAGGTATTGTAAGAAAAGTAGATGAACTGGGACGTATTGTAATTCCGATTGAGCTGCGCAGAACAATGGGAATCGACATAAAAGACCCGCTGGAAATTTTTGTTGACGGAGAGAAGATCATTTTGAGAAAATATGAGCCTACCTGCATCTTCTCCGGCAGTGCAGAAAACCTCATTAACTTCAGAGGTAAAATGGTCAGTAAGGATGTACTGGACGAGCTGATCTCCAGCTTTGACCGGATCTAGGCTATTATTGTATTTTATATGAATGATGTGAATGAAGGGGCCGGATGCAGACACTTTGACAGTGGATGCACCGGTCCCTTGTGCTTGTCCTGATTGCCGGATTCATAGACAACGTAGGCCGTAATCCTATATCATGATTTTGAGATCACCTGCAGAACAACACCGGAAGGGAAGGGTCCTTAATGACTAAACTGAAGAAACCGGAAGCCATTGTCTTTGATATGGACGGAACACTGTTCCAGACTGAAAGCCTGTTACTGCCTGCTTATCATAAAATGTTCGATATCCTCCGTGAAGAAGGATTGTATGCCGGCCCGACACCGCCGGAGGAACGGATCCTGGGCAGTCTGGGAATGCTGCTGGCGCAGATCTGGCATAATGTGATGCCCGAAGCAGATGAAGCTGTGCACCGGCGGGCCGATGAACTGCTGCTCCAGCTGGAAATTGAGGGGCTGGAAGCCGGCGGCACCCTGCTGTATCCGAAGGTAGTGGAGACGCTGCATGCGCTGCATGAGCGCGGGGTCCGTCTGTTCGTTGCCAGCAACGGGCTGGCGGATTACATTCACAGCATTGTAGTGGTACATGAGCTGAAGGAGTTGTTCGAGGGGCTATACAGCGCAGGAGGTCAGGGAACAGCAACCAAGACGGAGCTGCTGGGCATCCTGCTTAAGGATAACGGGGTGAGCAGCGCATGGATGGTCGGCGACCGTTCATCCGATGTCGAGGCCGGCAGGGGCAACGGCCAGACTGTAATCGGCTGCGGTTATGCCGGCTTCGGCCGCCAGGAGGAGCTGAAGGGCTCAGATGTCATTATCTCTGCGTTCGATGAGCTGATTGGTCTGTACGACAGCGCGGAATAACCTTGAAGTAACAACAGAAAAGTCCCGTTGATCCACCAGAAACGCCGGTGCAGCAGTGCAGCGGGGTGGAATTTTGCATAAGGTCAAGAGCAGTCCGGCTCCCCGTTCAGCTGCTCGAAATAAGCATGAACCTCGTTCAAGAGTCCGATGAGCTGGCTGCTTTTGTCCTCACCCAGATGGTCAATCATGCCCTTGAAGGTATCGCGAATCTTCGCGATTGCCTTGTCGGCGAGAATCTCACCCTGCTCCGTCAACTGAAGGGCGCTGATTCTGCGGTCTTGGGAGCTGGTGCTGCGTTCGACCAGCCCCTGGCTGAGCAGGCTATTTACCATTTGCGTAATGGTAGGGGACGTTACCCGGAGGAGCCTGCTGACTTCAGAGACGGTCAGCGTGTCCGTTCCGGATCTTTTTTTGCCCGTATGGATTGTAATCAGCACCCGGATCTCACTCGGCTTCAGTCCGAACATGGCTGTTTTTTGCCAGTTAAGCCGTGAGAATTGTTGAAATGCCCCCATTAGAGCGTCCGCGTTGTCATAGCTGTGTTCCTTCATTTGTACACCCCGTAAATATATTTACCTTCAATTATAGCCCAAGAAGCCGGAGAAAAGAAAACAGGCACGAAGCCTAGTCCTGATATGGGACATAGCAAAGGCCGGATATTTTTCTCTGCCGGCTGATGTTAAAGAACCTGCCAAAAGTCTAGCGGATGATTGCCGAAGTATTGTATATTAAGTTAAGAAACTTAACTAACTATCTTGTAAAGGGCGAATGCTGAATATGTCATCTGCAGGAACGCCGAAAGCGATGCGCAACATGAATGAAATGCTGATCCTGGACCGGGTTATTGCCGGCGGACCGCAATCTAGAGCAGATCTTAGCCGTGAAACAGGACTAAGCAAGCCTACTATTTCCTCGGCGGTTGCGCAATTAATCGGGCGGGGGCTGGTCAGGGAAACAGGACGGGCTGAGAATGCCCAGGGCCGTAAGGCCACTTTGCTCGAATTTAACCAGAAGTGCTTTTATACCATCGGTGTTGACCTGGGAGCGACCCGGATCAGGATGGCGCTGGCCGATATGGGCGGAGAGATTTGCCATTACAAACAGCTGGTTATGCCGGCAGAGAATCTGGAAGAGCCGGATTTTCAGGCTTTTCTGGTGCTGGGCTTTGATGAGCTGCTTGCCGAAGCCGGGCTGAACTGGGGCAGTATCCAGTCGGCAGCCTTCGGAATTCCGGGTGTTGTTGATCCGGCAGACGGCAAGGTGTCTGAGCTGGTATCGCCGCTGGCGGGCCGGGAGGCAACACTGAAGCTGACGGCTCTGACACAGCTGTTCCCGGTGCCTGTCGTCACCGAAAATGATGTAAACCTCGCCGCCCTGGCCGAGTATACCTTATCGGGGCCGGAATTCAGCGGCTCTCTCCTCTATTTCTCCATTGGTGAGGGTACCGGCGGCGGGCTGATTCTGGGCCGGGAGATTTACCGCGGACTTGGCGGCGGTGCAGGGGAGCTGGCCAACGTGAGGCTAAGTGCGGGCAGGCTTGAGGATATTCTGTCCGCAGGCGGACTTAAGCAGCTCGCTTCCCGCTTATCCGCGGAGCATGATTCATCAGCAAATCCGCAGTTTGCAGAACCGGGTGTATCTGCTGAGCAGATATTTGATGAAGTCCGCAGCGGCAATGCCCTCGCTGAGTCCATTCTGGATGCTTACTGCAGCCTGCTTGCAGAGGCGCTTGGCAGTATTAGTGCGGTAATCGCCCCGGAACGGATTGTGCTGGGCGGCGGAATCGGCAGAAACGGAGACCTGCTGCTGCACAGGCTGGAAGCCGGGCTGGCGCAGCTGCACCGTAAGCCGCAGCTGTCTGTTTCCGGCAATGGAGATAAGGATGTGGTGCTTGGTGCCATTCAAATTGCAATTCAGGCTGCCTTCCGTAATATCCGCGGACAGTAGGCCTGCACAACAAATCATACTATGCGGAGGAATTCATCATGAACTTATTTAGCGCAGGAATCGATGTCGGCGGGACCAAAACACAGCTCTGCCTGACAGATGAGCAGGGCAATATACTGGAGGAGTACAAGCTGGAGACACAGCTGAGCCGCGATCCCGGGAGATTCTTTGATTGGTTATTTGCTGAACTGGAGCAGAGCTGTATCCGCAACGGCGGTACGCTCTCATCGCTTAAGGGAATAGGGATCGGCTTTCCGGGAGTGATGAACGAACGTACTGGGACACTAACCAGCGCTCCGGCGCTGAATTGGCCTGCTATAGATATCCGTCCTCTTATTGCCGCCCGTTATTCTGGTTCTATAGTCCTAGATAATGACGTCAATATGGCGGCACTGGGCGAGCATGCAGCGGGAGCTGCGGCAGGCTCCGGGCATTTCATCATGATCACGGTTGGAACCGGGGTCGGAAGCGCCTTGTTCCTGGACGGGCGGCTGTACCGGGGAGCCCGCTTCGCAGCCGGCGAGATCGGCTATCTCATCGTTAAGCCCGGTGAGTACACTGCTGCAGCTGATCCGGAGTACAGCGAGTTCGGCCCGTTTGAAATGGAGGCTTCGGGTACAGGGATTGGAGCGAAGGCTGAAGATTATGTGCACAGCAGCAAGCGTCCGTCTTTAATCCGCGAGCTGGCCCAGGGCGGACCTGTCCGCGCTGAGCATGTATTTGCGGCAGCGGAACGCGAGGATGAAGCCGCATTGCAGCTTTTGGATCAGGCCTATGAACACATGGCCGCTGTCGTCAAGAATATAGCAGTCACGCTCGATCTTGAGCTTATCATTCTCGGCGGCGGAGTAGTGGAGAAGAATCAGGGATATATAGATGAGGTTACCAGACGTGTCAGCCGTTATACACCGCAGCAATCACTGGCAATCCGGCAGGCGGAGCTCGGTAACCGGGCGGGAGCCATCGGAGCTGCGGCTGCTGTAAGAAGCAGGCTCACTTCAGGGCTATAAAAGAAATAAGGTGGTCTCGCATTCAAGCCGATAATATGCCTAAAAAGGGAGGGGAAGAGCTATGAAGCGCAGTTGGTACAGCCGGATGCTATTTTCATATTTCCCTGTTTTTCTGCTTGTTGTGTCCGTGCTTATTTTTCTGGCCTTTATGATCATTACAGAGCTCTCCCGCAGCGAGACGCAAAAAGCCAACTATATCTCCACCAGCTATATTGCAGATACCGTGGAGCGGACTTTAAGTGATGCGCAGTTCAGTGTGCTCGATGAGATCGAGAATAATTACGCCTACAATGATTTTTTTGATAGGTCCGGTGCGGCTTTCGCTGATGACGGATCCTACGAAATTGTCCAGAGCATGAACCGCCTGGCTGAGCGCATCAGCTTAATCGACTCAATCTATATTTACCGCAGCAAGGACAGGCAGGTTCTCAGCCAAAGCGGTTACGTGGACCTCGATTTAACTCATGAGGCAGCATACATTGATCAGATCTCACAGCAGCAGGTGCAGAGCGGATGGAGTCCGGTGCGGTTGTACCAGCCAAGAAACGCCAAGGCAGAATATCCGGTGGTCTCTCTGGCCAGAAGGCTTCCGATCCCCCTGGGTTCAGACGGTTACATCGTAATCAACATCAGCGTATACCGTCTGGAGCGTTTAGTGGAAGGGTTAACGAACGGCGAGCTTTCTTTTGTCCGGATTAAAGATTCTGCAGGCACCCTGATGTATGATTCCTCGCAGGCATCAGGCGACGGCATGCGCAAGCTGTCTACCATCCAGGCGGAGAGCCTGGGCTGGACCTTTGAGAGCGGACTCCGTGCAGGCCGGCTGTTTGACTGGATCTCAGTCATTTCCTATGTCTGGATTGTGATCGGCCTGGTGACGATTTCCCTCGGTGTGCTATATATCATTTATATCACCCGGCGCAATTACCGGCCGATTAAGCAGCTGATGATACGGATTCAAGCTTTGCAGCCCCATGGGAAAAATGAACCGGCTGCAGCCGCTAACCCGGATGAGCTGGCCCTGATGCACACAGCTCTGGACAGTCTGGTGCAGCTGACGACGGATTATGAGCGCGAGCGCTATGAAAATCTGATGATCCAGCGCAGGCAGCTGTTCCTGGATATCATGGGCGGCGAACGTATAAAGGATGTGCAGGACAGATTAACAGCGCTTGACCCCTTTGAGGGAACAAGAGAGTTTGAGGCCTTTGTTGTATTTGCGGCGGAGATCAATACCGCAGAGGAGCTGAAGGTTCTATCCCGGCAGGAGCAGAATCTGCTTAAATTCGCCCTGACCCATGTAATCAGTGATCTGATGGCGGAGAAACAGCTTCAGGCATGGTCGGAATGGGTTAGCGGACAACGGCTTGCTGTCCTGATCGGCCTCCGCCGCCAGCCATCTGAAGATAGCCCTCAGCAGCTGCTTGAGCTGGCCAAAGGGTGCCACAGCTGGATTCTGGATAATCTGCGGCTCTCCCTTACCTTTGGCGTCGGTCATAGTGTTAACCGCATGCAGGATATTCATCTGTCCTACACTGCTGCTGCCGGTGTATTGAGCCACAGGCTAGCGCTGGGAACGGAGATTGCCGCGGTTCATATGGACCGGCAGGAAGAGCCTGGGCTGCAGAGCTATAAATATTTCGATAATTTCACCCGGCTTGTCCGTGAATTCCGGCTGTCGGGAGAAAATTGGCGGAGTCGGCTGGAGGAAATATTATCTTCGTTCCGCAAGGACCGTTTGAAGGATGAGGAAATTTACATGCTGCTGGAGGTCATGCTGCAGGCGCTGGAGCAGGAGCTAAAAGGCATCTCGGAGACACTGGACAGGCAGTTTGCATTGACCGGTAACGGAGGTTTGCAGGAGCAGATCCGCAAAAGTAAAGATCTTGAGGAGATCAGGGAGCTGCTGACCGGCTGGCTTAATGAAACCTACCATGTTTATGTGTCGGTGAATGAACTCAAGAGCCACCGTGTCATGATTAAGGAGGTTAAGCATTACATTGAAGGCAATTATGCTAATCCGGATCTTTCCTTAAACCATCTGAGCGAACGGTTCCAGATCTCCGGCAAATATGCCAGCTATCTGTTTAAGGAGGAATTCAATATGAAGTTTGTCGACTTCCTGGCAGAGCTGCGGATAAGAAAGGCGAAGGAACTGCTGGATAACACGCAGGACAGCATACAGGATATTGCACTACAGATTGGATATGCTAACGCTATTACCTTCGGACGAGTCTTTAAGCGGGTTACCGGAATGACTCCCGGCGATCACCGGAAGCTGAATCATCCGTAAGCTATATATGAACAAAGCATAAGCAAAGCGTAAATCCGGAAGCCTAGCGGCCGGCATTTACGCTTTTTTATTCGAATTTTTAGTTATATCCATAACTTATTGTGTTATGTGTGTGTTATATAAGGCGGATATTTAACTGCTACTCACCTAAAATTCGCGGGAAAATTGTATATATGTCATGAAAAATGACGTAAATCTTTATTTTTTTTCATGAAAAAGCGCAAAGAAACATGTTTATTGTACTTTTGTAAAAACGATGTAATAATTCATCCCATGATCAAGTCGAAAGCATAACAGAGACAGAGACGACTGGGTTAATACCAGAATTCGAAAGGGTAAGGTGAGGGAATATGGCAATCGGTCACAGCAAAGGGAAAATAGCTTTGGGTCTTTCGGCAGTTCTTGCTTCATCAGTATTGTTGTCAGCGTGCTCGCAAGACAATAGTACAAGTGCGGGTGAAGGCGGAGCAGAGCAAGCCGGAAGCTTGAAAATCGAAGTGTTTGACCGCGGCAATGCACCGGCTGGACTTACGGCATCGGATAACTTTTTGACCGACTATGTAAAAGAAAGCTTTGGTCAGGCCAACAACATCGACGTCGAATTTGTTCCTATTCCCCGCTCGGAGGAAGTAACCAAGCTTAATGTATTGATGGCGAGCGGCACCGATGTCCCTGATATTGTGTTCACCTATGACTCGGGCACCTTCAATAAATATGCCGAGCAGGGCGGCTTAACCGATCTGACCCCGCTGCTGGATGAATACGGACCGAATCTGAAAGCCTTCCTTGGTGAAGCAACACTGAAATATGGCCAATATGAGGGGGTTCAATACAGTATCCCGGCCAAACGCTCTACCGTCGGGAAATATGCCTCCTTCGTGCGCCAGGATTGGCTGGATAAGCTGGGGCTGCCGGTTCCAACAACTACAGAGGAGCTCTACAATACACTGATAGCCTTCAAGGAGAAGGACCCGGGTGAAACCGGAGGAAAGGTCATTCCACTCGGCATGACGATTGCTCCTGGCCAATATGAGTCTCTGATCTGGTCCTTTATCCAGCCTGTAACCGAGCAGGAGCGCTTCGAGCTGACCCAGACACTGAGCTCCAGAGATTATCCGATTCTGCTGCCCGGATTCAAGGATGCTGTCCAATATATGAACAAGCTGTATAACGAAGGGCTGATCAGCAAGGATTTTGCCCTGGATGAGAATAAAGAAACACTGACCCAGAATATCGGCTCCGGGCTCGTAGGTGCTTTTAGTGAAGACAACGATAATATCTTCTACCCTGATGGCGCTTATGATGTGCTGCTGCAGAATCATCCGGATGCGGTCCTGACCGCAATCGATCCTTACACGAACAGTGAAGGCAAGCACGCCAAACCGGTGGCAGCCCCGAACGGAATGTATGTAATGATCCCAAAATCCAGCAAACATGCGGTTGAAGCGATCAAATATCTGGACTGGATGGCCTCTGAAGACCATCTGATGTACATTCAGAACGGGATCGAAGGCGAGCACTATACCCTGGAAAACGGTGTGCCGGTTACCATTTCCGACATGTCTGCTGAATCCTCTAATAAGCTGATGGGCGGCGGAGATATCGGTATTATCGCTAACGGCCGGATTTTTGAGAGCCAGGAAAAGAATAATGAAGCTTTTGTAAAGAGCTTTAAGATTCAGTATCAGGATATCATTGCTAAATCACTGGAGATCTCAAATACGGATGCCGTTGAACCTGTGTACACAAGCCGTCCGATTGAGGCTGAAAGTAAATACGGCACTACTCTCGGTGAGAAAATTAAGCAGCTGATTGTAAAATCAACCATGGTGTCCCCGGCAGAATTCGATGCAACCTATGAAAGCATGCTGAAGGATTATATGGGAAGCGGCGGACAATCGATTCTGGATGAGCGCAAGGCTGCCTATAGCGATCAGAAGTAACAGATCTGAATTTGACGGAGCGGTGCGGCCTTCGGGCCGTACTGCTCTCCTTATAATCCGAGGAACAGCAAAGGAGGAGCCGCCCATGGGGTATGCCCGATATTTCCGCAGAAACTGGCAGATGTACGCATTGCTGGTGCTGCCCATTACCTTCTTCATCGTCTTTAAATACGGCCCTATGTACGGTGTGCAGATTGCATTTAAGGATTTTAACTTTTTCAGGGGAATCGGAGGCAGTGAATGGATCGGCCTGGACGGATTCCGTGAGGTTTTTGCCAATCATGATTTCTATTTAACCCTGCGCAATACGCTGATGCTCAACTTCCTTGATCTTATCGTATCATTCCCGGCACCGCTGATTCTTGCCATTATGCTGTTTGAGCTCAAAGTGGTTTGGTTTAAAAAGCTGTCGCAGACCATTCTATATATTCCGCATTTTATTTCCTGGGTAATCATCGGGGGAATTGTCTATCAGCTGTTCGGCACACAGTCCGGGATGGTCAACAATCTGCTGATGAGCCTCGGCTTTGATTCGGTGCCTTTCCTTTCTGATAAAAATTACTGGCTGATCACCTATCTGCTGACCGGGGTCTGGCAGAGTGCGGGCTGGGGTACAATTCTATACCTCGCAGCGCTTACCGGCATCAATAAGGAATTGTTCGAGGCAGCTGAAGTGGATGGAGCGGGCAGGCTAAAGCGTATTCTCCATATTACGATTCCGGGAATCAAACCGACCATTGTTACACTGCTGATTATCAACCTGGGAAATATGATCTCCATCGGCTTTGAGCGTCCGTTTGTTATCGGTAATCTGGCTGTAAGGGAATACTCGGATGTGCTTAGCACCTTCGTATACCGGATTGGTCTGGAATCGGGGCAATATACGCTGGCTACGGTGGTAGGGCTGTTCCAGGCGGTAGTCGGACTTATATTCCTGCTGGCAGCCAATTATATCTCCAAAAAGCTTACAGACGAGAGTATCCTATAACAACCTTGTGACAGGGAGTGTACATGATGAGTGAAAGAGCAGTTAACATAATTAGCAAAAGATCGACAAACATAATGAACAAAAGATCGACTAATAATGTATTTGATGCGGTCATTATCGTCTGTCTGACCCTATCGGTGCTGGCATGCCTGATTCCGTTTATTCATATTCTGGCTGTATCATTCAGCGGAACCGTGCCGATTTCATCGGGAAAAGTCACTTTATTCCCCTTGGATTTCAATGTGGAGGCTTATAAAAAGGTGTTCAGTGATGCTGCGATGATCCGTTCCCTGGGCTTCACGATCTTCCTGACCGTGCTCTTCACGGTGTTCTGCATGATGATGACCATTGCCGCCGGCTATGCACTGTCCAAAAAAGACCTGAAGGGCCGTAAATTCTTTATGTTCATCATTGTAGTAACCATGTTCTTCAGCGGCGGTATTATTCCTGAATATATTCTTACTCGTGAATTGCACCTGCTGAATACGATCTGGGCGCTTATTCTGCCGGGGCTGATCAGCCCGTTCTACATGATTATTCTGATCTCCTTCCTGGCCGGTATTCCGGATGCGCTGAAGGAGTCTGCAGAGATTGACGGCAGCAGCCAGTTTGGCACGCTGCTCAGGATTATAGTACCGCTGTCCATGCCGGTGCTTGCCACCTTGAGCCTGTTCTATGCAGTCGGCAGATGGAACGGATTCCAGGATACACTGATGTATATCACCAAGCCGGAGCTGTACCCGCTGCAGCTTAAGCTGTACCAGATGATCCAGAACAGCCAGGTATCGGATCTGATGCGGATGGAGGGCAATGCCATCAGTACGGTTGTGCCGGAGAGCCTCAAGGCTGCAACGGTAATATTCGCAACAGTGCCTATTCTGCTTGTATATCCATGGCTGCAGAAATATTTTGTCTCCGGTGTAATGACCGGGGCTGTTAAGGGGTGAAGCAGTGCGGGAGTGAAAATTACTTCTTCTTAATAATGATAAAGAGAGGGTGATCAGGAGTGGAATTCACATCAAAAGAGCAATACTCCTTCTCGACCTGCTGGAATATCAGAAAGCATGATTCCGGTGCCCGGATGATTGAGGAAATCCGTTCGCTGGGCTTCTCCAGAGTTGAACTGAACTATAACGTAACCCGGGAAATGCTGCAGACCATTGAGCCGCTGATTGAATGCGGGGAGATCGGCATTTCCAGTGTGCACAATACATTCCCGCATATAGCCGATCCCGATTACGGTACAGATTCGGTTCTGCTTGGATTCGAGGATAAGGAGCGGCGGAGCAGGGCGGTAGAGCTGCTGCTGCAGTCAGCCGAATATGCCCACCGTTACGGGGCTGAGGCTGTTGTAGTGCATCCCGGTGAGGTTCCTTCTGACTATGACATTGACCATCAGCTTAAAGAGATTTATACCAGGGAAGGCCGGGAGTCTGCCGCGTACCGGAAGCTGTGGTCCGAAATGATTGAACGCCGTGAAGCCTTAAGCGGGGGCTACATTAAGCGAATAATAGACAGCCTTGATGAGGTGTGCGGGCAGTCGGCAAGACGAGGGTACAAAGTAAAATTCGGGATTGAGACCCGTTCGCGCTGTAACCAGATGCCGACACTTGAGGAAGCCGGAACTATTATCTCCGGGCTGAAGGGGGCGCCGGTCGGCCTGTGGTATGACATCGGACACGGTATGATGATGGGCCGGATGGGGCTCTATGACAATGTGAATGAAGCGAATGCAATGATCAAAGATATTGTAGGCGTTCATATACACGAAACAATCGGCTTATCGGATCATTGGTGTCCCTATGTGCACAGCGGGGATGAAGAAGGCTTCGATTCGTTTCTTAATATTATTGCGCAGGCACCGGTGAAGGTGTATGAGCTGAAAGCGGCCTGCAGTCCGGAGGATATTGAGCGCAGCCATCAGCTCCTTGTTTCAAAAATAGCCCGGCGTACAGGGGGACATCCTGCGGGGACAGTTGGAGGGGAATAGCAAATGTTCAATAGAATAACGGCTATAAATGACAAGTGGACAGAGGAATCCCTGGCTATGCAAATAACAGACCGGGCGAGCCGCTATTCCGGAGGCGTACGTGATCCGCTGAGTGGTGTAGCCTGGCCGAATCATACCGGTACCGCCCAGTACATTGCGGCCTGGGCCGCTGCATTGTCCAATCCGCAGTCACGGTATTACCGCGATCCGGCGCTGCTTCAGCGGCTGCAGCAGGCCGTGGAATTCATGCTGCGGTTTCAGCACGAAGACGGCACGATCTCACCGGGCTGGACCAATTATCATTCACCGCCGGATACTGCCTTTGTTGTAGTGGGGCTGGCTAATATCTATACACTGCTGGAGCAGCAGGCATGGGAGCCTGCCTGCACGGTACAGAACATGATCGGCATGTTTTTGCAGCGGACCTTTCCGGCGATGCTGACCGGAGGAGTACATACGCCCAATCACCGCTGGGTACTGACGGCCGCGCTCGGCTCCCTGTACAGGATTTTCGGGGAAATTGAGCTGAAGCACAGAGCGGAGGAATGGCTGCAGGAGGGGATGGATATCACCCCGGATGGAGAGTGGACGGAGCGGAGCAACGGGATCTACAACACTGTCAGTGACATCATGCTCTATTATGCCGCCCGGGACTTGAACCGGCCTGAGCTGCTTGAGCCGGTCCGCCTGAATCTGCGGATGATGAAATACCTTGTCCACCCCGACGGGGAAGTGGTGACCGATTATTCGGGACGCCAGGACTTCGGCAGCGTATTCTCGCTGGCGGACTACTATCTGTGCTATAAGCTGATGGCCGAGCTTGACGGGGATGCTGAGTTTGCTGCCCTGGCAGAGCTGGCGGGCCGCGCGGTGAATCATCCCGGCTCACTGCCGAATCAGATCATGCTTGGCTTTCTGCTGTACCCGCAGCTTCAATCGGCTGCGGTTCAGCCGGGCGAGCTGCCTGACCGGTACCGCAAGGTGATCAACGGCGCGTTCAGCCGCCGGGAGCTGCTTGAGCGGATCGGACAGGACGGCTACGGCGGCCCTGTCCGCCACAGCAAGCAGCATACCGAATTCGGCGCTCCTGTTGCCCGGGTCCGCAGCGGCTCTACTAGCGTGAGCGTGATGACCGAGGCGTCCTCCCTGTTCTCACTGAGGCATGGCAAGGCCCGGCTGCTAGGTGTACAGCTGGCTTCCAGCTTCGAGCCGGGGCTGATTACGATGGATTCCCTGGAGGAGACTGAAGCGGGCTTCCTGCTGGAATCCGCGGGCGATAAGGGCTATTACGGGACGATTCCCGCAGACAAGCTGCCGCCGCGCCAAGGACTGCCCGCCAGTCCCTGGTATCTGCTGCCGCATGGCGAAAGGCTGCTTACCCATTCGCAGACCAGTAAAGTATCCGTCCGGGTGAGCGAGCACAGCGGGGGCTGGGAGCTGCATTTTACCGCGGCATCGCCGGAGGATGTACTGACCCAGATCGTACTGCTCTTCGGCAGTGAAGGGACGCTTGCGGGAGAGGCGCTTGCGCCGGTTCCGGGAACGAAGGAGACCTCCTTCTGGAAATCCGGCAAGCTCCGCTACAGCTCCGGCGGGGACTGGATGGAGCTTACAGACGGCAGCCATGAGCATCATTTGTCCGAGGTCCGCGGTATGAGCTATCCGGACGGCTGCCAGAAGGTTATTGTTACGCTGATAACACCGCTTGATTATACGCTGCGCATCAGTCTGTCATAGCCGCCGCGCAGCCGTGATTCACAGTATACCAGCTAACTGACTAACCAAAGAATCGGCCCTCCGGCAAGCCTGAGCACATGGATCCTTTGCGGATCTGCAGCTCAGGTTTTTTTTGTGTGGGCACTAACAATTTAACAAATGTAACTAAACGAAAGGAAGAGCCGATAAATAGATGTGGAGGGAAAAATTGAGATTTTATTAATCTCATTTACATATGGACCAAGGGAGTTTTTAGTTGATGATAATGAGTCTGCTGTTTATTGTTCTTAGTGGTGCGATGGGAGCCGGTATATGGTATTTAATTATCGGTATAGCTTTTTCTGTAGGGACAGGCAATGTGTTCACAGTCACCCGCTACGATGCCTTGGTGTTTTACATAGCCCTGTTGTTATTATGTATCATTGTGTGCATTCTGTTTGCATGGCATCTGCTAGAAGAGAAACTGGGACTGTTGCTGTTGGTTTGTACGGGAACGGCTTTGCTTACCTTTTTTCTTACAGCCTGGCTCCCGCTTTGAGGCCCGGAGTTGCACGAAAAGAAAGGGTACAGAGCAGCATTGGATGGGAGAGGCGATGTTCTGCGAAGGTTGGAACGTATCCCGATGACATAAATATTGCTGTAACTGCAGATGGAGAAATCAGATGCTATAGCAATAGAAGGATGACAATAAGGGGGCGTTGTAGGCGGCGGTGAGGAAGAGGATTCCGGATTTGTACATTTTACTATAACCCCCCACTACAATAATCCGGTAATTCCCGTAAGCGTATTATCCGTTATAGCGGCTGGTTACGTGCTTTTTATACTGTTTTCAGTCAAACATAAAAAGTCCGGGCTGATGCTGTCTTGCCTTATCGTTACAATCGTTTGCTTCCTCTATGCACTTTACATAATAGATTGGACCTTGGAGCTTGCTGATTATTTTCTTTAAAAAAGCAGCGGTTTAGCGTGTGGCAGTCAAATTAGATGGGAAATCCCCAGTTAATTCTTCTTTAAACAACGTTATTTCGATAGTAGATGGAGTAAGGACACTTCATTGAGCCGCATTCGCTTCAAGGTGGAAGGTTCGTCTGAATTAGGCTGCTTAATTCTAACTAATGCGGGCAAAAGGCTCTATTGTGCGGAAACAAGTGGCGGTAATCCAACTAAATTTAAATGAACTGCTGATGGAAGGGGGACGGCACTCTGGTGCTGAATGAACCTTAGCGTTGATCTTATGGCGGCTATACGATCTGTGTTCATATAAGTATCTATTATCATTCCTGCATTAACGGGATTGGACTTTTTGTAGTTCATTAATGATCCTTACTTGTTCGACTTTCCATTTGATAAAGGAGGGGCGGGTCAGCCGGATAGCAAGATTTCCCGTAACGGTTTGGAGGAGTGTGTTGTTCTGATCATAATCCATGCGCTCAAAGTGATAGTGTAGCTCAGGCGAGGAAGGGTTTGCATGCGTGAAGTCTCCGGAATATTCTAAATCTGTACCGGCTAAGTCACTGCCAAAAAACTGCGCTAACGTTTCTTTATCTTGAGTACTTATATTTAATTCAGCATAACTTCCTTCTAATGATTTTTGAATGACATGATTAACCATTGATTTCGGCAGGTGATTGGAGAAGTAATAATTACCGGCTATAGCGATCAAAAGTATTGATATAAGGGAGATAAACAGAATCTTATTTCTCATAAGTCATCACTTCTCTCTTACAGGAGGTTAAGGGTCCACGATTTCTGGCTTTAAAGGATTACAGAAGAATGAAGCTACTTGTTATAACATTATAGCTATAAATGGGCAAAAGTGGATGTGAAATTGATGTTGGGAGTGGCAGGGGAGATGTCTGAAATAAGTTGCTTTTTTTCAACTAATGCCGGAGTAGGCTACAGATTTGCGGAATTAGCGGGCGAAAATCAAACTAAATCGTTTGCATGTAAATGTACTCGTTAAGTGTCCAGATCAGCTGCACAGACCAGTCGTTCAGACACTTCTTTTACTGTAATCAACAGATGCCCCCTGCTCCGGGTTCTCCGGGCAGGGGGCATCTGTTTTATTCCTCCGCCGCCTTAGCCGGGGCAGGCGCATTCTTGTTCTTGTGCACCCACAGCGCGTACTCCAGCGGGCGGACCAGCGCTGTGCGGTAGGTGGTGTTATCGCCGGTGCGGGCGAACACCTCGCGGGCCGGCTTGGGGTTAACCTCAAGCACGAAGATCCGGCCCTGACGGTCGATCGCGAGGTCGAGCGCCAGCTCGCATAACGTGCCGAAGCTCTCCTCCAGGAAGGCTGCCGCCTCCAGGCCGAGCTTCTCCGCCGACTTCATGGTCTTGTCGGCCTTCTCGGTGCTGCCGAGCCATTCCTTCAGCAGCACCTCAGCACGGACGGCATGCCCGCCGCCGTGCAGGTTCGAGGTGACGCTGCGGGCAGCACCGACGCGGCCGGCCATGCCTGTCAGCTCCCATATGCCCTGCCCATTCTTCTGCACGAGCATGCGGTAGTCGTGGAAGCGCCCGCCCGGCAGGCGCAGCGGGATGCCCTGCTGGACGAGGAAGCGTCCGCCGGCGCACCACTGGCGGACAATAGCTTCCAGCTTCGCCAGTGTCACCTTGCGCGGGGGGATAATCTGCCGGCTTTGGCGGCGGCCTTGAATATCGTAGAGGCTTTGCCCCTCTTTGAGCCGTTCGATCCGCAAAATGCCGCGTCCGCCCGTACCGTTAACCGGCTTCACATAGACAACCGGGCTCGTTTTCAGCATCCGCAGCAGGTCAGACGAAGACTGGTAGAGCAGCGTCTCGGGCATATGCTGGCGGAAGCGGGTCTTTTGTGAAAAGGTCTGGTGGATCGTCCATTTGTTGCGCAGCGGACGGTTCAGAAAGGTCAGATGGTTATAACGTGAACGGAAGCGCAGCAGCTGCTCGAACCGGGAGCTGCGCTGAATCCGGCAGCGGTCATAGATCATATTCGGAAAAGAGCGCCATTTACGCGACCATTTGCCGCTTGCCGGGTCATAGATCATGGCATGAATCTGATCCTTGGCGGCGTTGACGTCCATTGGGGTAAACACGAAGACATCCAGGCCGAGCTTGCGGCCTTCAATGATCATCCTCCGGTAGACACTGCGCTCCTCAAGCTGCTTGGCGTCATTTAAATACAGGGTCAGGATACCTAAGACGGGTTCTGGCACAGGAGTTCACCTTCTTGTGGGAGAGTTGCCGCGCTGCGGCCGGAAGGCGACTGCAGCAGCAGCGTGGGCTTGCCTGTCGGGCCGCTTATCAGGTCAACAGCAGCCAGCCCGCTGTTGAAGCACATCTTCAGGCTGGCCGGATTATCGGAGGCCACCAGGCATTCCAGCCGGCCCAGGCGCTGTAGCTGGGCTGACAGCAGTGCTGTACCGGTATGGCGGCCCCTGTACAAGGGGTGAACGGCAACCAGGCAGGCTTCTTTACCGTAGCCGGAGACAAAGCTGATGCCGGCCAGCTGCCGGCCGCTTTGCCCGCGGACTGTTGCGACGAGGAGAGAGACGCCGGGAACCGAGAGCTGTTCCGGCGTTAACCGGGCAAGCTCGCGGCAGCCGCGCAGAGTGATCCGCCGGTCTCCGTATTCCCGGAGGAAATCAAGCAGCCCGGCGATTCTTGCTTTCCAGCGGTCAGGATTACTGTCATAAATAGAAGAGATCTGCATGGGGTTCACTTCCTTTAGGAGGATTCTACTTATCTTTCTTGCAGAAACGGATACCGTCCTGTTTAGGACGGCGTAGCCGTTTCTACTTGCCCTGCCGGGCAAGATGGTGGCTGTACTGGAAGATCCGCTCCAGCGACAGCTTACGGATGGCCGGCTCATCGAATTTCATCGGGCGTGAATTAGCCTCGAAGAACCAGAGGCCGCCTTCCTCGTCGACGCCCAGATCCATCGACATCTCACCGAGCATAGCCCCCGAAGCCCGCTCAATCTGGCGGGCGATAAGCAGGGCGGTGGTCGGGACGTTTTTGAGGATGGAAGCGGCCCGCTCAGTACCGAAGGTTCCCTCCAGCATAGCCGCAGGCTCCTCGATGCTGCCTCCGCGGGGCACATGGGTGGTAATGCTGCGGACGCCGGCCAGCCGGGCGCCGATTCCGGTCACCGCCCAGGCGCCGCGTCCGTTTTTCTGGAGCAGCACCCGCAGATCAAAGGGGCGGCCGCGGTGGGTGGCCAGCCCGATGGCCTGCTGTGCGATATATTGAGAGATACCTTTTTCTCTCTTGATCCGGCTCCACAGGCGGTCGATGGAGGCAGCCTTGTAGGTTACATTCTTTTTACCGCCCTGGATCTGCAGCCTGAAGGGGAGGGGGGACTCCGACGCGTATTTAAGCCGCATAATACCCTTGCCGGCCTTGCCGTTTTCTGGTTTCAGATAGAGGCTGTCATGATTTTTGAGCATCGCAACCAGCGTGGCTGCACTGCGCAGGCGTCTTGTTTTAGGCACATGCCGGACGGTAACCTTCGATTCCTTGAGCCATTCAAACAGATTCCATTTGTTGAAAAAGCCCGGGTTATACATCTGGATGGAGTCATGCTCCAGGCATTCGGCTATTTTGTGGGCGACCGGGGCTTTCTCTTCCTCATCCCGGTTTGGAATCCGGTTGTAGATGACCTGAGGCAGGGGCATGGGGGCGTTATACCAGATCCTTCCGCTGGGCGAAGGGATGAAGCCGTTCACCGTCTGCTCCTCAAACTTCAGGTCGCGGACGGTGACGACATAGACGAGATAACCCATTTCCTTGCCGGTACGGATGATGTCGCGGAAGTTGTTCCGGTTGCCGCGGAACTGCTTCAGCCTGTCGCTGGTTGTCAGTATTGCAATTACCGGTTTGCCGGAGTCAGGGGCGCGGGTATTCACAGTTCATCCCTCCTGCGGAATTTGCTGAGATACAGGCAGTGCTCCAGAATATGCTCAACGGAAGCTTTGCCCTCAGCACGCAGGGAAGGATGACGGAAGATGGAACGTCCCGGTTTGGCATTCGCCTCGAACATCCAGATATCTTCATCCTGGTCAATGCCAAGGTCAAACCCGATTTCGCCAAGCAGATGGCGGTGCTGGATTTCCAGCGCCTCTGCCAGCTTGACGGCAGTCGTTTTGGCCCGCTGCAGCACTTCATCGGACCTTGCACCGAATACCCGGCCGAGCGCCTGCTGTGGAGTGAGCAGGGCTCCTCCGTTCTTAAGATGGGTAGTGACGCTGCCGCGGCCGGCTTTTTTGGCTCCAATGCCGACTACGACCCACTGGTTGCTGCCGTTTTTGTGCATATGAAAGCGGAAGTCGATCGGGCAGGCGTCGATCTCAATCAGGCGGATACCCTGCTGCACCACATAATTCTGGAGGTTCTGGCCGTGGCGGGAGCGCAGCATGCGCATCAGGCTGTCAAAGCTGTTGAAGCGCAGCAGCACATTTTTGCCGCCCTTACGGTAACGGGCAAAATAGCCTTTCTTGGGCAGGTAGGTCAGCCGGTAAATGCCGTGTCCCAGACTTCCCGCAGACGGCTTGTAGTATACGAAGTGATGACGGTCCAGCATTTCCCGCATTTTTTCTGAGCTGGGGTTAGAGACGGTCTCAGGTACGTAGCGGTAGGCTGCATTGTCGTTCTCGAGCAGTCGGTATACATCTGATTTATTGAAAAAGCTCCAGTTGAAATAGGGAATCCGCTTCCGCCCGAACCGTTCGCGGAGCTGATTGATGTATGGAGAAGTTTCGGCCCTGCGGCTCGGCAGCCTGTTGTACACGACATCCGGCAGCGGGACAAGCTTGCGCTCAAATTTGTCACTGGCATTCAGGAAAAAGCCGTTGACCTGCTCCTTCTGCCAGTCAATGTCGCGCGGCGTGAAGGCAAAAATATAGCATTTGTTGCTGCCTTCGCGCAGCAGCTGCTTAATGAAGCCCGTACGGGACCCGAAGGGGTTGGCGGATGAGGTAGGCCCGTCGGACAGAATGCCGACCAGCGGCCCGAGCTGCACCTCATCATTCTGCAGATTGCGCAGATAGACGCCGCCCGTTTTGGGAACCTTGATGGCGCTCTTGACACCTGAAGCCAGGAACAGATGCTTCCCTGCCCGCTTGATCGGCTTGATCATGGCCGGAATGGCATCCTTGCCGAGCCGCAGGCGGATATTTTTTTTGCCGGATAGTTTCAGGCTTTTCATCAGTTCACCCGACACGTAAACCACTCTTTGGGGCTGCTTGGTGAAATGCACGTTGCAAAAAGTGAGACTCATTGATGAATCCTCCTTAGGAACCATTGATTTCATTCTCCTGTCTGTAGCGGAGCGTATTATAGCTGCTGTTTCTGCGGCCTGCCGGTGAATGCAGCAGCAGGTGACGCGCATAACGCAGCGGGTTCTCGGCTGCGAGCTTAGCAGCCCGCCTGTCACCCGTCAGCCGGAACACCGTTCGCCCCGGCTTGGAATTGGCCTCCAGCAGATAGATTCTGCCTCCGGCGTCGATCCCGAAATCGAGGCCCAGCTCCCCGAGCCTGCCGAAGGATTCCTCCAGCAGAGGAGGGAGGAGGGCTGCCGCTGCGGCTAGCTCGTCATGCAGCTCAGCCCCGGCAGAGCCAAACTCTGCAAGCAGAAAAGGCAGTACGGCAACCGCGGTGCCCCCGCCGTGCAGATTGGAGGTAAGGCTCCCGTGCCCGCCGAGCCTAACGGCCATGCCGGTTAGCGTCCAGGCGCCGCGCCCGTTCTTCTGCATCAGCACCCGGACATCAAAGGGCTGGCCCAGGCTGCTGGTCAGATGCAGATAAGGCTGCATAATGTAGCTGTGCTTCCCGGTGAACCGGTGAATCCACTGCAGACCTTGGTCCAGTGTTCTGAAATGATGATGGAAGGGTTCA
>NZ_CCDG010000046.1 GCF_000723885.1 Paenibacillus camerounensis | reverse complement strand
AGACGACGAGGTAGATAGGTTGGAGGTGGAAGTGCAGCAATGCATGGAGCTGACCAATACTAATCGGTCGAGGGCTTATCCAATAAACTACCCCAAAAAGTGAAGAAGAGGCTGACGAAGCCGATTCCGATTACTTTCCGGGGGCCCCATAACAAGGGCAAACGCATCTTTGTTTCGGATTCAGTTTTCAGGTGATCAAGCCTGTAACGCAACGACATTGATTGACACTTCTGGTGTTGAACCAAATGTCTAGCGGCAGCGTCTGTTTCACAGACGCATGTTTGGTGGCGATGGCGGAGGGGTTCCACGCGTACCCATCCCGAACACGACCGTTAAGTCCTCCAGCGCCAATGGTACTTGGACCGAAGGGTCCTGGGAGAGTAGGACGCTGCCAAGCACATAAAGTCATTGTTGAGTAATCGACAATGACTTTTTTGTTGTTCCTGACACCATACCGGTGCCTTTAATCTGCAATACAAAAAGCCGGGGATAAATCGCCGGCTTAATCATATATAACTTATACTTTGAATTTATTGATCTGCTCCTGCAGCTCTTCTGCCATCTTGGAGAGGGCGCTGGCTGAGGAAGCAATCTCCTCCATGGAGGCAAGCTGTTCTTCTGTTGCAGCAGATACATTGTGTACTTCACCTGATGACTCTTGCGCAATATTCGAGATTTGTTCCATATACCGGACTGACTCATCCGTGCTGGCTGACATTTCTTCTGAACCAGCGGATACCTCCTGAATTTCGCCTGCCACCTTGTTTACCACCTCAGTAATCTGCCCGAATGCTTGTCCGGCGGCTGTAACAATCTCAATCCCGGACTCAGTTTCACTGCTGTTTACTTTTACAGCCTCTATGGCGTGGTTTGTATCATCTTGAATGAGCTGTACGAGATCTGTAATCTTCTGAGCCGATACTGAGGATTCTTCTGCCAGCTTACGCACCTCTCCAGCCACAACGGCGAATCCCCGTCCATGCTCACCGGCACGCGCAGCCTCGATAGCCGCATTCAAGGCAAGCAGGTTGGTCTGACGGGCGATATTATTGATTACTCCGGTAATGCTGCCAATCTCTGCAGAACGTTCTCCCAGACCGGTAACCAGTTCTGTCAGAGAAGCGATTGAAGTGCGGATCGAGCTCATTTGTTCTACTGCCTGGTGGACAATCCGGTTCCCTTCTGACGATTGATTCGCGGCATCTACAGCTGATACGGATACACTCTGGGCAAGCTGGGCAATTTGCTCGGAGCCCAGGGACATTTCGCTCATCGCCTGGGAGGAGCGCTTCACTATGTTGACCTGCTCTGTTGTACCTGCCGCCAGCAGCTCAACGGTTTCAGAGATTTGCTCGGAAGCCTTGGCATTCTGCTCTGCACTTGCAAGCAGTTCCTCTGAAGATGCGGCTACCTGCTCTGAGGTCATGGAAACGGACTGAATCATTGCACGCAGGTTGCCTGTCATGGAATTAAAGGAAGCAGCCAGCGTGCCGAGCTCATCCTTATTTTTAAGCACAATCGGTTTACCTGTTAAATCCCCGTTTGCAATCAGCATTGCCGAAGCATTCAGCTTCTGAATCGGTCTTGCAATAATGCTTGCAATGAAGAACGCGATAAATACGGCAAGCAGGAAGGAAATAACCGTTACCGCTAAGATAACATTAAAGGCTTGTTCTGCAGATACCAGTGAATATCTTGTAGCCTCCTCTGATAAGCCGTTGCCTAGCGTAATCAGCTGAGCAATCGTATCATTGGCGGTATACCATAACGGATAGGACTCGGAATGAAGTCTGCTGGCTTCTCCGTAGTCGTTAGCGATACCGCGTTCAATGAAGGCTGGCATTTTCGCTATATACGAGTCATAGTTTGTGCTGAACGTATCATACATTGCGATTGCATCTGCGTTTCCTTCAAGAAGGGAAATAAGCTCTTTGCGCTCATCTTCAATCTTGTCCTGCAGCACCTGCAGGGCTTCATTCAGCTTCTCAACTTCACTTTCATCCGTCTCAACGATGACAGCAAGGGCGAGACGCTCTACATCTGAGACATCCCCGTTCATCATACCCAGCAGGCTGACACTCGGCATCCACTTCTGGTCAATTTCTTCAGCGCTTTGGGACATCCCCCGAATCTGGGCCAAGGCATAGATGCTTACAAAGGCAAGCAATGCAGCTACTATCAGAAACCCCGTTAATAACTTCATCCTAATGGTAAGCCTTAATTTCTTCAATACACTTCCCTGTCTGTCTGTCATGCGCTCTTCCCACTCCTCAACTTGGCAAAAAAATATAGGTCTTTAATGTTTATCGACAGCTTTACATTGGAATTGTAGCTATATTAATTTGATATTCTTAAATTTAATCAAATACGCGAATGTTGACTTTCGATCTCTCTATCATGCATTGTATTAATGGAAATCCAATCATTCTGAGCCGGAGGAAGAGAGATGGCAGACAACAGGCGGCGGCTGTTTAAAAAATCCTTGAAATTCAGCACAAAGCTGATTATTGCCTTATCAGCTGCTAATATTCTTATTTCCAGCATTGCAGGCATCATTACGTACCGTATCCATTTATCACTGTTCAATGACGAGGTAAGCCGGCAGTACTATATGACCACAGAGCAGATTCTTGCCCAGCTGGATTCCAGAGTCAACGATATGTATAGGGTGACCGATTATATTACCTTGAACCCTTCGGTAAGCCAGGCTGTGATGGAGCAGACTGAAAGATCCGGCTCTTACGAACGTCTGAAGCTTGAGCAGATGCTGGATAAAGAGATTTATCAGGTACGTCTGGATGCACCTGAGATCATGGCTATCCGCATCTATGATTTAAAGGGGAATATTCTTAACCTGGGCTCATTTTCCGGCCGGTTCAATAATTTTACTAGCTCGTTCCGGGATGATATGCTGCTGCGGCTGCAAGCGACCGGTGGAGAATATGTTTGGAGCCGCGCAGTTGAAAGCGATTTCCTGCAGGGCGGGAATACGGCTAACGTGGTGTTAGCCGGTAGACTTATGAGGACGTTCGAATTGGACACTTACGGAATAATGCTGATTTTGTTCAATAATTCTCTGTTTGAGTCACATATGAAGGATTTGCGCATTCATGAGGATACTGAAGCTTATTTATTTGACGGGGAAGGCAGGCTTGTCTATACGTTGAACGGTTCGGACAATGCAGCAGAACCTTCCCTGGCTGATATGCCGGCGGCAGGAAACATAGTGCGCAAAGAGCATGGTGTATCTTTCATGTATACGAGGCAGGTATCAGAAAAGGTTGGCTTTACCCTGGTGAGTAAGGTATCTCTGGCACAAATCCAGAACGGCAGCAGAGTGATCCTGCAGGTGGCGGTGGCTTCGGCATTAGCCAGCCTTATCAGTATGGGCATTATTATTACGGTGATAAGCCGTATGCTGCTGCGTCCGCTGGGCAATCTGGTGCGGGGAATGCGGCATGTCAGGGAAGGCAGGTTCGAGACACGGGTTCAAATCCGCAGCCGTGATGAGCTGGGTTTTCTGGGAGAAAGCTTCAACAATATGACTGTCCACATCGAAAATCTGATCTATGAAATATATGAACGCAAAATTAATGAAAAGGAAGCGGAGCTAAAAGCAATTCAGGCACAGTTGAACCCTCACTTTCTGTATAACACGCTGGGTATGTTCTTCTGGAAATTCTATATGCTGGGTGATGAACGCTCTGCCCGCCTGATTAACGGCTTGTCGGAAATGCTGCAATATACACTGGAGCCGGTCAGCCAGATGACCACGCTGCGGGATGAGCTCAGGCAGATTAACAATTATCTGGAGATACAAAAGGAACGCTACCCGAATTCACTTACAGCCGACATTAACATTCCGGATGAGCTGATGGGCTGCCGGATGTTCAGACTGCTGATTCAGCCCATTGTGGAAAATACATTTGTTCATGCCTTCGTCAACAAAAAGACAGACCGACGTCTGCGGATTACCGCGAGTACCCGTGCTGAAGGAGAAGGAGGCGGGACGATGCTTGTTCTGGAAATCAGTGATAACGGCAGCGGAATGAGTCCGGAGACGATTGAACGTATTTTGCAGCCCCTGCCTGAACATGTGAACGATAAAAGAAAGCGGATAGGTACGGGAAGCGTCATCCGCCGGATTGAACTGGCCTATGGTGCCCCGTATGGAGTTGAATTTGAGTCGGTACAAGGGGAAGGAACGATGGTTCGGATTAAGCTGCCCTACCGGCTGCAGGAGAGTGAAGAGCATTGATTGGTAAATTGCTTGTCGTAGACGATGAAATCTGGTTCCGTGAAGGTCTGGTGCAGCTGATCTCAAGCAACCAGCTCGGCTGGGAGGTCATCGGGGAAGCGTCTGACGGTGAGGAGGCTATGCAGGCGGTAGCCCTGTATAAGCCAGACCTTATTATAACAGACATTAATATGCCGGTAATGGACGGGCTGCAGTTCATGGAATGGCTGTCCCGCACTCATCCGGATATCAAGGTAATTATTCTGACCGGCTACCGTGATTTTGAATATGCCCAGCGTGCATTGCGGTACGGAGCGGTGGAGTTTCTGCTTAAGCCCTTTTCGCTGGATGAGGCCTACGCCGTCTTCCGCAAAGCGTATGAGAGCCTGCGCTTAAAACAACTAAAAACCAGAGTTTCTAGACAGGTGCAGCAGACTGAGCTGTTCCGGGCTGCATTATTCGGGCTGCCCTGCGAGCGAACGCTCAGAGAGAATTGGGAGCGGCAATGGCAGGAGGCGGATTTTTGTATTTTACAGATCGATGGCTATGAGCAGCCTGGCAAAATCTATTCTCCAGGGGATATAGGCCTCCTCCACTATGCGGTAACAAATATTCTGCAGGAGCTGCTGCAGAGGGAGATTGTAGAAGGTCTGTATTTTCCTTTGCGCAAGGATAGCTTTGCTTTCCTGATGAAGCCCGGCTCCAGGGGGAGGATATATCGCCAACATGTACAGGAGGCTTTGCATAGCTTCATTGAAATCAAGGCAGGCTGGCTGGAGATGGGGGTAGTACAGCAGTTTACAGATCTGGCGAAGCAATACGGAACGTTTTCTAATGCAGGTAACGAGACTATAACCGATCTGGAGGCCGTAGACGGCTTCGCTCTGCTAAAAGAGGAGCTGCTCGCCTTGCTGGACACCAGTGATTTACCGGCGGCCGAGCACAGGCTGGAGGCCTATGTGAACCAGGCGGCTTCCCTCGGTCTCCAGAAATGCAAGACCAGAATTTATACGCTGATCACGGTCTTTTCCAGTATCCTGCTGACGGAATTTAAGCATGTTAACGTAGCAGTAGCCGGCGAGGAGCTTAATCCTGCCCGCATTCTCAAAGCTCAGACCGTACAGGAGCTGGTATTCTGGGCCAAAGGTAAATGCGCGGAGTTTGTCGGTATTTTTGATGAATGGCTGAACAGGCAGCAGGACAATGCCGTGCTCCAGGCCAAGCAGTACATTGAAATCCACTATCAGGGCGACTGCTCCCTGCAGACTGTCGCTGCACATGTGCATGTAACGCCCAATTATCTTAGTAATCTGTTCAAAAGAGAGACCGGAACCGGCCTTACGAATTACGTCGCCCAGCTGCGGATTGAGGAAGCCAAGCAACTGCTGCAGCGGAGCCGCCTGCGGATGACGGAGATTGCAGAACGGGTCGGTTTTGATAACTCCAGCTATTTTACAGTTGTGTTCAAACAGATGACCGGGGAATCGCCGCGTGAGTTCCGGAAACGGTTTGAATAGATATTAATCCCATACTGCCGTCTTGCAGCCATCCGGTCCTTCATCTGCCGGATGGTTTTTTGTGTGTAGAATTTTTAAAAAACATCGTAGGATTTTAAATGTTCTTGCTGTGCGCGCCCGGTACAATCAATGTATAACCAATAAACAAAGAGCAACACGATAGGAGAGGAGTACCTGATGGAGATTACCAAAGCAGCTCCGGGCACATACCCGGACGGTCCCGAAGCAAAGGGGCGATTTAACGGCCCTAAATGGAAACGCTTCAAAACAAACCTGCCCCTGCTGCTGATGTTCACACCGGTCATTCTGTTTTATCTGATTTTCCGGTATGCGCCCATCGGCGGGCTGATCATTGCTTTTAAGGACTATAACTTTTATGACGGCATCTTTAACAGTCCATGGGTCGGCTTTCATTACTTTGAGGTTTTGTTTCAAGATCCCCGGACCCTGGAGATTATCCGTAACACGTTGATGCTCAGTCTGCTGAGCCTGGCGGTCGGGTTCCCGATTCCGATTATCCTCGCGATCATGCTCAATGAAGTCCGCAGCATGACGTTTAAGCGTACAGTCCAGACCATTGTGTATATGCCGCATTTCCTGTCATGGGTCATCATTGCCATGCTGGTATCGACGGCCTTTGCCATGGAGAACGGACTGGTCAACCGGATCGTCGAGCAGATAACTGGAGATGTGTATCCCTTCATGTACGAGAAGTTCTCGTGGGTTTCGATTTTTGTTGGGTCAGGTATCTGGAAGGACATGGGCTTTAATGCGATTATCTTCTTGGCTGCACTATCCGCCATTGATCCCAGCCTGTATGAAGCCGCAGCTATGGACGGGGGAGGGAAGATGCGGCAGATCTGGCATATCACACTGCCCGGCATCCGTCCCACAATCATCCTGCTGCTGATTTTATCGATGGGCCGGGTAATGGAGGTAGGCTTTGATCAGGTATTCATGCTCCAGAATGCGAATGTGAACCAGATTGCCGATGTAATCAGCACCTACATCTACCGGATAGGTCTGCAGGGGGCACAGTTCAGCCTGACGACAGCGATGGGATTATTCGAATCATTAGTGGCGTTTATACTGGTATTCACAGCCAATACGATCGCCCGCAAATTTGATCAAGGCCTATGGTAAGGAGGGTACCCGATGCGGGACAGCAGAAGTGAGAAGCTCTTTTATTTAATGAACTATGTACTATTAACGATTATAGCTTTAAGCTGTATTACTCCGCTTCTGAACGTAATAGCGTTATCGCTCAGCGGAGCGGATGCGGTGGCCAGCGGCAGGGTCACACTCTGGCCGGTGGAGTTCAGCCTGTCCTCTTTTAACAGCTTGTTCACAGGCACTCCGATTATGCGTTCCTTCTGGAACAGTGTACAGATTACTGTAATTGGTACGGCGCTAAGCATGCTGGTTACAGTACTGGCTGCTTACCCCTTATCGCGAAAACAGTTTTACAGCCGCCGTTTTTTTACACTGGCAATGGTGTTCACGATGATCTTTAACGGAGGATTAATTCCCAGCTACCTGGTCGTGCAGAATCTGGGCCTGGTGAACAGCTACGCCGCATTATGGCTGCCCGGTCTGGTAAGCACTTACAATATGCTGCTGATGCGGTCCGCCTTTGAACAGCTGCCGGGTGAAGTGGATGAAGCAGCCAAAATAGACGGCTGCGGTGAAACGGGTATCCTGCTGCGGATTGTATTGCCGCTGTCCAAGCCGATGCTGGCAACGCTGGCGCTGTTCTATGGAGTCGGATATTGGAATGCCTTCATGAGCGTCATGATTTATATCAACGATACGGCGAAATACAATATGACGGTGCTGGTGCAGAATATGATCAAATCCACCTCGATGATTCAGGACTTTGCCGATCCGACCATGCTGGCAACGATGACACCGGAGGGGATCCGCTCAGCTGCCGTCATTGTCATGATTGTCCCTATTCTGGCGGTGTATCCGCTGCTGCAGAAGTATTTTGTTAAGGGTGTTATGCTTGGCTCTATTAAAGGCTAAAGGGCCGGCGTCTCCATATTTATACTACGAGAAAGCGGGGTTTCATCATGAGTATAATGAATAAACTGCCTAAGCTCCTGTTAATTGCAGGTCTGGGAGCCGGCTTGCTGGCGGGATGCTCGAACAACAGCAATAAAGAACCGGCGGCTGGAAATGCAGACAGCGGTGCACCTAAGGAACGGGGCAATATTTCATCCACCATCTATGACCGGGGCTCGGTTCCGAACGGAATGGGAACGATTGAAGACAATATGTGGACCAAATGGATCAATGAAAACGGGCCGGCCAATGTAAAATATGTAGCGATCCCGCGCTGGGAGTCACAGTCCAAATTGAACGTGCTTCTGGCCTCAGGCAGTGCGCCTGATCTGATCTTCGAATTCGGCACCAGCATCCGCAATCAGATGTTTGACCAGAAGCAGCTGATGCCGCTGGATGATCTGATCGAGCAGCACAGTGTAGAGTATAAGGCGCTGCTTGAAAAGTATCCGCAGCTCAAACAGGCAGGCATCAAATCAGACGGCAAGCTGTATGAATTCGGCCGCATGAATGAGGTGTACCCGCTGGTGAGCGTATTCATCCGCCAGGACTGGCTGGATAAGCTGGGGCTTAGCGTTCCTGCAACACAGGAGGAATTCCTGGCTGTAGCCAAAGCCTTTACGGAGCAGGACCCGGATGGTAACGGCGTTGATGATACTTACGGAATCGGCGGCTTCGAATTCGGGGACAATGCCGGATTATTCCGCTATATCTTTAATGCGAACTGGGTCAATCTGGGTGCAGACGGCGAAATTGAAGTCGGCCCGGAACGCCTGAAGGCTGAGGCAGAGTTCAAACGGGCGCTGTACGAAGCAGGCGTTGTAGACAAAGACTTCCTTAGCGATAAGGACGGGTCCAAATCGAAGCAGGACTTCCTGAACGGCAAGATCGGAATCTATGCTTTTATGACCAACGATTATATGGGCTTCGCCTCGCGTGAGCTGGATACCTTGATGAAAAATGTACCGGATGCAAAGCTTAAGATTATGCCGCTTCCTGTAACTTCAGCAGGACAATTCACTACGGTCTGGAACAACCCGGTGCAGATGACCGCAATCGTAAATGCCCGGGCCAAAAATCCGGAAGCCATCATGGAATATATTGATTTCCTGGTTAAGCCGGATACCGGACGCACGTTCCGCTACGGGATCGAAGGCGAGCATTATAACCTTGAGGCTGACGGCAGACCAGTCATTGTGGATCAGGAGAAATACAAAAACGAAGTAAGCTGGGCAAGCGATTTCGGTATGGTATACAGCCGTCTGGAGGAAGGGAAATACGGCTACGCCGAGACCCAGTTCGATGAAGCGATTCCTGCACAGAAGGAAGCACTGCGCCTGTTCAAGGAAGCGGTAGACACGTATATGACCGATCTGCCGGTGGGCGAAGGCTTGACGCACTCTGAGCATATGCCGCAATTACCGAAGGAACTGCAGGTTAAATTCAGCAATGTCACGGCAGCAGTACACGATATTTACACAAGAGCCATCATCAGCGGCAGCAAATATTCAATTGAACAAGCAGCACAGGACGCAGCCAAGCAATGGGAAACCGGAGGCGGTGCGGAAATTGTGGACTGGTACAAGGGGTGGTGGGATAAAGAAAAGGATAATGTGCTGATCTGGAGCGACTTCTACGAGATTTTTGAACAGCAGCAAGCCGCATTAAAAGTTGAATAACAGAACAAGTGACCGTCCGTATTCCTCCGGAATACCGGTCAGCCTAAGCAGCCTGCTTGATGCAGGCTGCTTTTTTTTGCGCCATAACAAGCTCGAATTTTACAAGTGCCGGGCTCTTTTATCCATTCATGGCTGAAGCCTACCGTGATACTATTTTTTTATTCAACATTCCAGAATCAAAGCGAGGGGAGAATCAAGAAACCTATGATTACTTTCAGCGATACCGTTGCCGATTATCTCCCGCCGGTTTTTACAAGATGGGAAGGGATGGAATGCTATAACTATTCCCCGCTGATCTATGCTATCGGCTGCGAGAATATCGCGGTTACCGGCGGGGGGACGCTTAACGGAAACGGCGAAGCATGGTGGCACTGGAAGCAGCTCCAGCAGACTGCAGCCGATAAGCTCTGCTATGCCGAAAGAGACGGGATTCCTGTTGAGGAACGAATCTTCGGTACGGAGGAGGCAGCCCTGCGGCCGTCGTTCATCCAGCCTGTCCGCTGCCGGAATGTGCTGATTGAAGGGGTTGTGATTCATAACGGCCCTCAATGGACGGTGCATCCGGTCTATTGTGAGAATGTCATCATCCGCGGAATAGATATTGTCAGCTGCGGCCCCAATACCGACGGGCTGAATCCGGACTCCTGCCGCAATGTGCTCATTGAGGACAGCAGCTTCGAGACCGGAGACGACTGCATCGCGATCAATTCCGGCATGAATGAGGACGGCTGGCGGGTCAGCAAGCCCTGTGAGAATATTGTCATCCGCAATTGTGTAATGAAAGAAGGACACGGAGGCCTTGTAATCGGCAGCGGAAAGTCAGGCGGAGTCCGGAATGTGTACGCCCACAGCTGCACCATCACCGGCGGAGACCGGGGCATCCGGCTGAAGTCGATGCGCGGCAGAGGCGGTTACGTGGACAATATCCGGTTTGAGCAGATTAAGATCAATAATGTTAGAGAAGAAGCTGTACAGATCAACATGTTCTACGGGTACAGTACCGTGGTTCCGCAAACCAGCACGCCTTCCGATTTCAGCAATATCAGTATTAAAGACATCAGCGGTGAAGGGGCTGCAATTGCCGTCGAAATCAAGGGTCTGCCTGAGCACCGCCTAAATAACATCAGTCTTGAAAATATAAACCTCAGCGCAGACCGCGCGTTGATCTGCAGTGATGTTGAGACCATCAGACTGAAGGGGTTCAAGGTTACGGCTGCTTCAGGCAAGAGCGTTGCATTTGCGAACGTCGGGCAGCTGCAGCTGGAGGATTACAGCGTAACTCTATATTAATGAAGTGAAAATTAGCCCAGATAATCAAGAAACCTTGATGTATCAGGGCTTTTTTGAAATATTACGCCAGAATGTATATGTTTTACGCTATCCATAATTCTTATCTTTCTCGCAGGAACGGTTACCGCCTTCTCTGAAGGACGGCATAGCCGTTTCT